>NZ_JAYMZK010000018.1:0-1189 GCF_037070895.1 Bartonella vaga | reverse complement strand
CAACAAGCATTATTTACTCAATGATTTTAGAAACGATACCTGCACCAACAGTACGACCACCTTCACGAATAGCAAAACGAAGCTTCTCCTCCATCGCAATCGGAACAATCAAAGAGACATCCATAGCAACATTGTCACCAGGCATAACCATCTCAGTGCCTTCTGGAAGCGTAACAATTCCCGTCACATCTGTAGTACGGAAATAAAACTGAGGACGATAATTCGTGAAAAACGGAGTATGACGACCACCTTCATCTTTCGTCAAGATATAAGCTTCTGCTTTAAAACGGGTATGAGGAGTAACTGAACCAGGCTTCGCCAAAACTTGACCACGCTCGATCCCTTCACGATCAACCCCACGAAGAAGTGCACCAATATTATCGCCTGCCTGACCTTGATCCAAAAGCTTGCGAAACATTTCAACCCCTGTAACTGTCGTCTTAGAAGTTGGACGAATACCGATAATTTCAATCTCCTCACCAACTTTAATGACACCACGCTCAACACGACCTGTAACAACCGTCCCACGCCCAGAAATCGAAAAAACATCCTCAATTGGCATCAAAAACGGCTGATCAACGGGACGCTCAGGTGTTGGTATATAATTATCAACCTCACTCATCAAAAGACGAACCGCATCTTCACCAATGCTCTTATCTTTATCCTCAAGTGCCGCAAGCGCAGAACCCTTAATTATCGGTATATCATCCCCTGGAAAATCATACTTTGACAACAGTTCCCGCACTTCAAGCTCAACAAGCTCCAAAAGCTCAGCATCATCAACCTGATCAACCTTATTGAGAAAAACTACAATCGCTGGAACACCAACCTGACGCGCCAACAAAATATGCTCACGTGTCTGAGGCATCGGACCATCAGCAGCAGAAACAACCAAAATCGCTCCATCCATCTGCGCTGCCCCCGTGATCATGTTCTTAACATAATCAGCGTGACCAGGACAATCAACATGTGCATAGTGCCGATTTTCCGTTTCATACTCAACATGCGCTGTAGATATAGTAATCCCACGAGCACGCTCTTCCGGTGCCGCATCAATTTGGTCATACGCTTTAAATTCACCAAAATACTTCGTAATCGCTGCTGTCAATGAAGTCTTCCCATGATCAACGTGACCAATCGTACCAATATTAACATGCGGCTTCGTACGTTCAAATTTGCTCTTTGCCAT
>NZ_JAYMZK010000017.1:0-1221 GCF_037070895.1 Bartonella vaga | reverse complement strand
GGTTTATATTTTTATTTTCTTATCTAGGGTTTATTTTTAATATTTTAAAAACGTACACAAAAAATCATAATATTTTTTAAGCATATCACCTTATTTATCATAATACGTAACTTACTTGTTGAATTATAAGTAAAAATTATAATATAATAAATTTGCTATCTTCATTTGTGGTTTTAAAACTATATGCGATCACAGCTAATATTTTTTAAATTGTAATTAGCTAGCTCTCATTTATTTTCTTGACTTATTTATAAAAGCTACTTGATCAAGCAATATTGGCTTATCAATTAAAAGAGGACCAATTTTTGGCAATCTTATTGAAAAAGCTTTATTGAGTTGCTTTTGTTTAATTGCAACTTTACCCAATTTTGTTGAAATATCTGCACCAATTCTCTCTAACGTGATATCTTCTCTTTCTTTTGGAATATTTGTTAATCCTGATAAGGATGGAGCATAATTCTCTGACGTATAAGAAGCTATTAAATAGGCACTATCGTAATATCCAATAGGTGCCTTAGAAATATATTCCACTTTAACGTTTGTAACACCTGCATTTGCATAACCAAGTACTTCTGCAGCTTGCTTTGATAAATCAATAATTCTATTTTTCATAAAAGGACCTCGATCATTTACTCTAACAATGATGGAAGATCCATTTTGCAAGTTAGTAACACGAGCATAGCTAGGTAGAGGCATTGTAGGATGAGCAGCAGTTAAAAGATTCATGTCATAGACTTCACCATTTGCGGTTAAACGCCCATGAAAATCTGAACCATACCATGATGCTTCTCCAACACGCTTATAAGTTGGATCATTTTGAGGATAATACCATTTCCCTTTTATGTGGTAAGGTTTACCAACGACAGCTCGCCCACTCCTCTTTTTTTTTGATTGTTTTTTCTCACTTAGAATTTTTTTAGGAGAGACAGGAGTATTTGCGTCAGTTACTGTATGTTGATCGGAGTTTGTTATTGC
The DNA here is from genome assembly GCF_037070895.1 of Bartonella vaga. Classification (NCBI taxonomy): domain Bacteria; kingdom Pseudomonadati; phylum Pseudomonadota; class Alphaproteobacteria; order Hyphomicrobiales; family Bartonellaceae; genus Bartonella; species Bartonella vaga. The sequence continues at coordinate 246 of NZ_JAYMZK010000017.1, read as the reverse complement.
AAAATTTGTAGTTTTATTTGTGGAACAAGATATCAACAACAGTGAAATGACTATTACAGAAGCAAATTGAAATGTTGATTTAACAATAAAAGTGAACTTATTTTTACTATTTAAAACCATATATCCAGCCCGCTTATTTTTGTTACGTATTTACAGAAATTAAATGTTCACCACAAAATATTATGTTACACTCCTGTATGCGAATAGGAATATTTAATACTTTAAAATGATTCCCCTGTATATTTA
>NZ_JAYMZK010000016.1:0-2041 GCF_037070895.1 Bartonella vaga | reverse complement strand
TTAATATAAATGTCTTTAACATCGTTATTTAAGAGAAGTTTAAGAGCAAGACCACACCCACCAGCAAAAGGCTCTCTGTAGGAGCACCCATCTAATCCATTCTTCTTGAAAATTTCCTTCACTTTTTAAAAATCTAATTTTATCAGGCACATCAAACATAAAATCGTAATAATAGACGATTTCAGGAATATAATCTTTAAGTAATTAAAAAAACTATTGTTGTTTCATCTCCATATCTATAATCTTTTACCGTTGATCTTGATATTCTTTTCGTGCAGATACTATTAGAAAATGAATATACAAATGATAAATGTAATGTATGGTTGTTTTCAGAAAAATCATCTTTGATTCTTCTCAGCGTTTTAGTCTTAACTAATTTTTCAATCTCCGCTTCTTTCAATAAAATTGTGGCAGATAAAACAATATCTTCATAAAAAAGCTGTTTTAAGACGTATAAAAACAAAGTCTTTACCTTTTAATTGCTTCCCTAAACATCATTGTGAAAAGAGATAAAGACTTTGTAAAGTTGTTGTTTTCCCTGATTCATTATTTCCCACCAAAATAAAAGGAAAATTTTTATTTCCATCTGAAAAGTCTATTTTTAGAAGCTCTCCCACCCCTTTGAAATTTTCTAATTCAAATGAAGTAAATATCATGATAGTTTCCAGTGATATCCTGAAAACAACATCTTATGAAGAATTGTTTGATGAATTAGGATTAATAGTGAAAGAAACTGCAAATCACCTAGGCATTACACGTTTAACTCTATCTTGCATTTTCATCTTAATGATTAGAGAAAGAAGGATTAATGCTACTGAAACTTTAGGATTCGCACTACGTAGCTATATTATGCGCAATCTGCCCTTACCTACACCACAACGGCATAAAGGCCTTATAACAATAACAGTAGATGCATGGAATGCTCTTAAAATAGCAGTTGTAGAAGCCTTTAATGAAGCTGATATTACAAAAACAGAACTGACTAATCGGCTAGGTAAGCAAGAAACAGAAGCAAGACGTATTCTTGATCCAAACCACCCAACCAAACTTCAAACATTGGAGAAAACACTAACAGTTGTTGGTAAGCAGGTAATTATTACAATCAAAGATGCAGCATAACTACCTTCCCACTTAAAAAGATGGGAAGATATAAGCTTCATGATAAAGCTAAGCTGGCTTTTTTAAGAGGGCTTTTTGAATGCGGATCATAAGCTTTCAAAAAAAGATCGATACCACGAGAAAACTCTGAATTTCCAAAATCTGTAAGAACTGCTAGGATTTTAACAAAATCTGGTGCTTCATCTTGAAGCTTTGAAAAAAAGCTTTTTCTACCACACTTATAGCATTAACTATGGCATTAGTTTCTTCATCTTTAATACTATCACGATTACAAAGCTGGAACAAGGCTATCTACAGATCGCATAAAGAATCGATACTGATATTCATTGTACATCTCCATGGATTTGTTCTCTCACGCATGCCAAGTCTTTTGTAGTGTTCTCAACAGTCTATCGTTGCAAAGAATACAGCGCTGCACTCAATCCTTTAAATGGGACAGTGAAAGAAAATATTTTTCCTTCTTTAACCTTATAGGAAATACGTACCTCTTTATTCTGCTCTATTTGTTTAGTAAAAATTGGCCCTACCCTCGATTGTGCCAAACAGAGCAATTTACTACATTCGGTATAACGAATAAGGACAGGTTTTTTAATACCTTCCACAAACATTTGAATAGGGGCAGTTGTATCAGCATTTGGCAATGTTCGCAACAGCATTACTGCTTGACCATCTTTTGTAGAAGCAAGAGACCAACTAAAAATAGTGTTACCCTCTTGATCATGAACAGTCTGTGTCACATTACATATACCCTGCTTAAGCTTTTGTTTTTCATCGCAAATCAAAGTCCAATGATTGAATTGCGTAACAATTCTACGTATTTCACCAGGCTCTCCCTTAGGAACAGATAATTGCGGAGGATGCACCGTGTAAATATTATTGTTTTCATCGGCAAGGCTTTCGCCCTTTCCTAATAAAGAAAGGA
>NZ_JAYMZK010000015.1:0-7068 GCF_037070895.1 Bartonella vaga | reverse complement strand
ACCCAAATAGGTTACAAGTTGATCATTCAATGAATAGAGCTGCCCACCCGTAACAGCATCAGAAGAACCAGAAGCAATCTGCCCATCCAAAAGATGTGTCAGCTTGCTCTTACTCTTGGAACCACTCACTCCATGATCAGCAACAAACGCATTTTCAGTCGTGTCCCACAATAAGGTATCACCTTGAACTTCTTTAGTAACCTTATCTATGTTTTGATTAATCTCACCCAACACATTCGTGAAATTATCATTTACAGTTTTGATACTTGCTTCAAGCTGACCTTTATTAACAGCATCACTCTCTGCCTCACCTGCCTTCACACCGGAAAGGATGCGTAGGTCCTTTTTGCTATTCGCAATATTAATTGTATTGCCTTCTACTTCTTTACCAATATTGATAACATGCGTTCCAGCATCTTGCTTAACAAGACTTTCACCTTTCACATTGCCAATCTCATCACTAATCTGCTTGGAAACCTCCTTAGTAATGCTTTCCTGCATATTCGTGAAAGAACTACCAACTCCCGTTAAAGCAGCTGCAACATTAGCATAGCTCTGTTCCTCAGTGCTACCATCCTCTTTAATGGTATTAACTGTTAAACTAGGAGCTTTCCAGACCCCATTCTCAGATGTATCACCACCCAAATAGGTTACAAGTTGATCATTCAATGAATAGAGCTGCCCACCCGTAACAGCATCAGAAGAACCAGAAGCAATTTCTCCATCCAAAAGATGTGTCAGCTTGCTCTTACTCTTGGAACCACTCGCTCCATGATCAGCAACAAATGCATTTTCAGTTGTGCTCCACAATAAGCTATCACCTTGAACTGTTTTAGTAATGCTTTCTACGCTCTCACTAAGCTTATCGGATTCTTTCTTTAAATCATTTTGTACAGTCTCGATACTTGCATCAAGCTGACCTTTATTAACAGCATCACTCTCTGAAATACCTGCCTTCACACCGGAAAGAATGCGTAGCTCATCTTTTCTATTCGCAATATTAATGGTATTGCCTTCTACTTCTTTACCAATATTGATAACATGCGTTCCAGCATCTTGCTTAACAAGACTTTCACCTTTCACATTGCTAACTTCATTACTAATCTGCTTAACAACCTCCTTAGTAATGCTTTCCTGCATATTCGTGAAAGAACTACCAACTCCCGTTAAAGCAGCTGCAACATTGTCATAGCTCTTTTCCTCAGTGCTACCATCCTCTTTAATGGTATTAACTGTTAAACTAGGAGCTTTCCAGATCCCATTCTCAGATGTACCACCCAAATAGGTTACAAGTTGATCATTCAATGAATAGAGCTGCCCACCCGTAACAGCATCAGAAGAACCAGAAGCAATCTGCCCATCCAAAAGATGTGTCAGCTTGCTCTTACTCTTGGAACCACTCACTCCATGATCAGCAACAAACGCATTTTCAGTCGTGTCCCACAATAAGGTATCACCTTGAACTTCTTTAGTAACCTTATCTATGTTTTGATTAATCTCACCCAACACATTCGTGAAATTATCATTTACAGTTTTGATACTTGCTTCAAGCTGACCTTTATTAACAGCATCACTCTCTGCCTCACCTGCCTTCACACCGGAAAGAATACGTAGCCTATTTTTGCTATTCGCAATATTAATTGTATTGCCTTCTACTTCTTTACCAATATTGATAACATGCGTTTCAGCATCTTGCTTAACAAGACTTTCACCTTTCACATTGCTAACTTCATCACTAATCTGCTTGGAAACCTCCTTAGTAATGTTTTCCTGCATATTCGTGAAAGAACTACCAACTCCCGTTAAAGCAGCTGCAACATTGTCATAGCTCTTTTCCTCAGTGCTACCATCCTCTTTAATGGTATTAACTGTTAAACTAGGAGCTTTCCAGATCCCATTCTCAGATGTACCACCCAAATAGGTTACAAGTTGATCATTCAATGAATAGAGCTGCCCACCCGTAACAGCATCAGAAGAACCAGAAGCAATTTCTCCATCCAAAAGATGTGTCAGCTTGCTCTTACTCTTGGAACCACTCGCTCCATGATCAGCAACAAATGCATTTTCAGTTGTGCTCCACAATAAGCTATCACCTTGAACTGTTTTAGTAATGCTTTCTACGCTCTCACTAAGCTTATCGGATTCTTTCTTTAAATCATTTTGTACAGTCTCGATACTTGCATCAAGCTGACCTTTATTAACAGCATCATTCTCTGAAGTACCTGCCTGCAAACCGGAAAGGATGCGTAACTCACCTTGGTTATTCGCAATATTAATGGTATTGCCTTCTACTTCTTTACCAATATTGATAACATGCGTTCCAGCATCTTGCTTAACAAGACTGTCACCTCTCACATTGCCAATCTCATCCTTAATCTTTTGATTAACCGCGCTGGAAAGGCTTTCCTGCATATTCGTGAAAGAACTACCAACTCCCGTTAAAGCAGCTGCAACATTAGCATAGCTCTTTTCCTCAGTGCTACCATCCTCTTTAATGGTATTAACTGTTAAACTAGGAGCTTTCCAGACCCCATTCTCAGATGTACCGCCCAAATAGGTTACAAGTTGATCATTCAATGAATAGAGCTGCCCACCCGTAACAGCATCAGAAGAACCAGAAGCAATTTCTCCATCCAAAAGATGTGTCAGCTTGCTCTTACTCTTGGAACCACTCACTCCATGATCAGCAACAAACGCATTTTCAGTCGTGTCCCACAATAAGGTATTACCTTGAACTGTTTTAGTAATCTTATCTATGTTTTGATTAATCTCACCCAACACATTCGTGAAATTATTATTTACAGTTTTGATACTTGCTTCAAGCTGACCTTTATTAACAGCATCATTCTCTGCCTCACCTGCCTGCAAACCCGAAAGGATGCGTAACTCACCTTGGTTATTCGCAATATTAATGGTATTGCCTTCTACTTCTTTACCAATATTGATAACATGCGTTCCAGCATCTTGCTTAACAAGACTGTCACCTTTCACATTGCCAATCTCATCACTAATCTGCTTGACAACCTCCTTAGTAATGCTTTCCTGCATATTCGTGAAAGAACTACCAACTCCCGTTAAAGCAGCTGCAACATTGTCATAGCTCTGTTCCTCAGTGCTACCATCTTCTTTAACCGCTTTAAGCGTAAATGTTGGAGCAGTCCATGTGCCATCTTCATATGTAGCACCACCTCCAAAGAACTTTAATATATTCGCAGCTGTTGTTTCTACGCCACCGGATACAGTTCCTAAATCCTGTTTTAAAGAGAAAAGCTGCGAGCCAGTTACCGCTTCACTTGAATTTACAGAAACTACACCATCCTTTAGTCCAGAAAGGGTACGCTTATTTTTATCCTTATTGAGGATATTAATTTCATCGCCATCTGTTTGTGCACCAATCGTGAGATGTTTGCTCACAATATCTTGTTGAACGAAATCAGCATCCTCTATTTGTTGTTCTATTTCCTTTAGCTGCACAAAATTCACTGCATCAGTATCTTGCGTACCCCTTTCAACATTCGTAATCTGTTTATTTCCAGCATTAATACCAGCGGCTGTTATTTGGGGACCATCAGTAATTATCAGAGCCGTCGAATCTACAGAAACAATTCCTCTTACATCCATATGATCTAGCGTAATGCTCTTCGCCAAATCAAATGTGATTCCGCTGCCATCTGCAACTTTTTCAACTTTTAAATTTGCATTTGTAGGCGAAAAATCTACTGTAGCAGATAATGGAACTGTCGTAACATTCTTTTCCCCTTTGTTAGTAGAAAACTTCCACCCTTGCATTACAAATTCTCTCATAGATTTTAACTGTGCAACATTTACTGCATCAGTATCTCGAGTACCAGCAGCCACTCCTGCAATCTGTCGCATTACCCCAGCTGAATCACCAACAGAAAAGACCCCTGTAGTACTTTTCCATGCTACAGTAGCATCTTTTGACGCAGCATCCTCTTTAGGATCATAACCAGAAATACCACCTGCTGTCTGGGATACAGATCCAGAACCTACAGCAGCACCCCCTTCGGCAAGGACTTGCACATCTGAACCGAAAGCAACTGAAGAATTTCCTGAACTAGAGGACTTATAACCGATTGCAACTGATCTTAACCCTGTAGCTGCTGTTATCTCGGTATCCACACCACTACCACCTATCGCAATAGAGCTCTCTCCTTGAGCTATAGCACGTGTACCCAAAGCTATACTATGACTACCCCTTGCAGCCGCAAGCCCACCAAAAGCGAGCCCAGAATCTCCCGAAGACTCCGCCCCCACACCCATAGCAATGGACACCCTCCCACTTGCAAGCGAAGCGACACCAAAAGCTTGAGAGCCCCCAGTAAGTGCAGTTGCATTTGCACCAAATGCTGTTGAATAGTTCCCGGCTGCATAAGACCCACAGCCCGTAGCAAAAGAATAAACACCAAAAGCCTCAGGCAAAGCATTTTCAAGAGTACTTAAAGGTCTTTCACTAGAATAAATTTGCTGCTTGGTATTTTTACTATAAAAAGTTCCTCTTTGTTCGAAAAATCTCTGATATTCTTCTTCTGAAGTTATTGCATTTACTCCAGAAGTTTTATCTACAGCTGTTCCACGACCAATAACTTCATCCGCACCACAAAAATTATAGCTACCACTCAAAACAATACTGCCCTGACTGGCGCCATCATAGTTCAACAATGAAGCATCAGCAGCTGTAGAGCTTGCACTTAAAACCTTATCTCCCATTATTGCAAGATTTGAAGCGGAAGTAGGCGAAACACTTGATAACAACACAACCATTTCGGTCAACAAAAATACATTAACAAAAGAAGAACAAGAAGACCTCAAATCACTGACTATTCGTGTGTTGTACAACTTTTTCATAATAAATTCTCCAATAAAAAAACTTTAAAACGTATTCAAAAAACACAAAAAAAACACATTTCAGTGCTAGTCAGTGGCTCGTAAGCTCTGAGGTGGTGGCAGTTAGTGACGTTGTTTGGTTTTTTGTATATGTTTTGTGTGTACCTTCTGTAATGAAACCTAAACGAAGAAGCTGGGGAGTGTGTCAACCGAGAAGAACACGTCTAGGTTTTGATGATTTAATGTGTGTTTTTTGTTGCACAAACTTGAAAATAGGTTTCTGTGGTGTAAGTGCTAAGAGTGTTTTATTCGCCATAGTCTCAGTTACTTTTATTGTTGCTCATTTTAAAGAGGTTTTGTTTTAAGTGTTAGATAAAGCATAAGCTGTTGTGTTTATAAGAATTTTTTGTTGCTTTTAAATTTGTATTCTTTGTTAAGGTGTTATTTTAATTTAAGTATGGTGTCATGAATTCAGCTTTGTCGTATTTCTTCGTTTTATATGCATCGTTTCTCCCCTTTTTTAGACTTTTGCTTTCTCAGTTGACTCCGGAGCCAATTGCGTAACAATTCTACGTATTTCACCAGGCTCTCCCTTAGGAACAGATAATTGCGGAGGATGCACCGTGTAAATATTATTGTTTTCATCGGCAAGGCTTTCGCCCTTTCCTAATAAAGAAAGGACGAAAAGGATACTCATGAAATACTTCGCTTTTTTATAACGATATCAGTTTTTTTCATTATCATTTTAGTCTCAGAGTAATTCCAGCACCTGTTCCCCAATGGCCTCCAGCACTAGTTATAGATAAATTAGAACGAACATTTCCATTTTCAGATGTATAGCCTGCACCAATAGCAAAAGCCGATTGGCTGCGCCATAGCCCCGTACCAAATGAAAGGCTTAAAGATCCAGGTATATCATAGTAACGTAAATTTGACACTGCCAAACCAATAGCTGCTGCTTGTCTTGCCTCCTTCCGGACACCTTCAATGCCATAAGTTAACGCCTCAAATTTCATATCAGTGTAAGCCTGAGCATCATTTAAAACACCATCCATGATGACATTTTCTAAGCGTTCATCTACGTACTTCTTAGCATCATCAAGAATAAGCCCCATCTTTTGTGCAGTGCGCTCCTCGTAATCATATAACTGACCTCCATTCACTGCTTCCTCAGACCCTTTCTCAATTTTACCATCTGCAACATGGTCTATCAACACAGGAGAACTTTCATTTCCACCCATCAAGGTAATGCTATTCTTTTTCGTTCCATCATCATTTTTATCATATGCAACAACAACATCTGAAACTCCAACAATACTTTGCACTTGCTTATCAATGCTGTTTACCTTGTTTTCAACTTCAGTAACCCTCTCATTCGTTTCCCAAAGCTGACCTCCATTTATAGCATCTGTCGAATCTTTTTTCACTTCGCCATCCGCTACATGGGTAATCTGACTATCCTGCCCCTTGTGACTAACATCATAAACTGCATCAGCCTCATTCCAATTGAAAACATTTGACGCGGCGTTATTTTCGACATCACGAATACGGTCATTGATATTTGATAAACTCTCGTTAACAGCGCCAAAAGCACCAGAGACATTATTATAGTCTTTCGTTTCAACCACTGTACCATTAGAACTAAATTGTATAACCTTGAAGTTTGGTGCAACCCATTCTCCATTTTTATATCCAGCACCGCCGCCAAAATATTCCGCAAACTGTTTACTCATAAAATAAAGCTGCGAACCATTAACAGCTTCCATGGATGCTTCTGAAAGCGCTCCTGCTTTTACGCCAGAAAGAATGCGTAGCTCATCTTGGCTATTCGCAATATTAATTGTATTGCCTTCTACTTCTTTACCAATATTGATAACATGCGTTCCAGCATCTTGCTTAACAAGACTTTCACCTTTCACATTGCTAACTTCATTACTAATCTGCTTAACAACCTCCTTAGTAATGCTTTCCTGCATATTCGTGAAAGAACTACCAACTCCCGTTAAAGCAGCTGCAACATTAGCATAGCTCTGTTCCTCAGTGCTACCATCCTCTTTAATGGTATTAACTGTTAAACTAGGAGCTTTCCAGATCCCATTCTCAGATGTACCACCCAAATAGGTTACAAGTTGATCATTCAATGAATAGAGCTGCCCACCCGTAACAGCATCAGAAGAACCAGAAGCAATCTGCCCATCCAAAAGATGTGTCAGCTTGCTC
>NZ_JAYMZK010000014.1:0-15169 GCF_037070895.1 Bartonella vaga | reverse complement strand
ATTGTAAACTATATCTACATTAAAATTCGTTTTTAATACTTATAAAATAAAAACACGAATTTATTTATGTTCGCAGAATATTCAAAGAAATAAAAAAGTTTTATGTAACACTATTTAATAATTTAGAAAAATTTTGTGGATACATAATTTTATTAAATTCTTCCATACAATATAAATCAATGCCTTCTATTAATGTTAAAGCAATAGTTCTTGAATAAGATATGCAAAAAATAATCGTTATTTGCCCTCTAAAGTAGAAAAATTAATAATCTTATGTAAAACTGTATTTAGCAACCGTGATTGTGGAATTCGAGTAATTTTTTCAGGTAACTATATAAGTCTGTATAATCCATATTATGCAAATGATAAGAACTGTAATACAGTTAAGGAAGCGTGTTTCAAAAAGCACTTATGCACTCTTATTGACAGAAGGATGAACACCGTCGTAAAACGCTTCAAAAATATGTCATTATTTAGTATGCTGGCGAAATTTTCAGGATCTAAAATGGTTTTATTTATTTTTTCACCTTCTTTCCTTTATAATAAACTCAGTGTATTTTTATGATTCTGATTAAAAAATTTGCAACGGTTGCTTCTGGAACCCTTTTAAGCCGTATTTTTGGCTTTGTACGCGAAATGTTGATGGCAGCAACCTTGGGAACTGGTCCTGTTTCCGATGCATTCAATGCTGCTTTTCGTTTTCCAAACACATTTCGTCGGTTTTTTGCTGAAGGCGCCTTTAATGCAGCTTTTGTTCCTCTTTTTGCAAAAAAAATTACCGAAGATGGTAAAGAAACTGCATGCAAATTCGCAGAAGAGGTATTTGGTGTTCTCTTTTCTATGTTGTTACTTTTAACCATTGTCATGGAGTTAAGTATGCCTTTTTTGGTACGAACGATAATTGCTCCAGGTTTTGCAGAGGATGCCACAAAATTTAATGCTACAATTCACTTCACCGCAATCATGTTTCCCTATTTAACCTGCATGTCTTTAGCAGCAATGATGGGTGGAATGTTGAATGCCTTGCGGCGCTATTTTATCGCAGCTATAGCCCCTCTTTTTTTGAACATTCTTTTGATTGGCATGCTTGTCTATGCTTGGATATATCAGCTTGACACTTGGCATATCGGCTTAAATCTCTCTTGGGGTGTCTTAGTAGCAGGAATTCTCCAACTTACCTTAATTGCTGTAGCTTTGCGTCAAAGTGGAATGAAAATTTTCTTCCGCCGCCCCCATTTCAGCCCTAATGTGTATAAGCTTTTAACTTTAGCTTTCCCTGCTGCCATCACGGGAGGCATTACGCAAATCAATTTGTTAATCAATACCAATATTGCTTCCAGCCAATCTGGTGCCGTATCCTCTTTGATGTATGCTGACCGCCTTTACCAATTACCACTGGGTGTGGTAGCAATTGCCATTGCAACTGTTCTTTTGCCAGAATTAACAAAAGCCCTACGCAGCAAAAAGAACCAAGAAATTTACAATTTGCAAAATCGCTCCATTGAATTAACCCTATTGTTAACATTACCTGCATCCGTTGCCTTTTTACTGCTCTCCACCCCTGTGGTCAGTTTGCTTTTTGAGCGTGGACAATTTACCAGCGAATCAACACAACGTGTTGCACAACTGCTTGAACTTTACGGATTAGGGCTGCCAGCCTTTGTGCTTATCAAGATATTTATTCCTAATTTCTTTGCTCATGAAGATACAAAAACACCAATGATTTTCACGGGAATTTGCGTTTTCATCAATATCAGTCTTGCTTTAATATTATTCCCAATTTTATCAGCACGAGGTATCGTCATTGCCGAAATTACTGCTGGATGGGTCAACACCCTCTTGCTTTGTGGTTTCCTTATCAAACGCGGCTATTGGAAATACGATGCACAACTAATAAAACGCCTCATGTGGCTGATCACCCTCACAGTTTTGAATTCAATGATTCTACACTATCTGCTTAATGTGCTTGGCTTTTTGTCTTTTCCTTTATCCTCACAAGCATCATTTTTCTTGCGCGCAAGCACCTTGGCAGGAATAATGCTTGTTATATTCTTTTTCTACTTAAGTACCTATTTTTTCATTGACACACGTTCCTTCTTCCTCACCCTAAAAAAATTCAAAAAACGTCTATAATATTTTATCTTGCTTTCAGAAAGGCTCTTTGTCACAAAACATAAAATGAACAACTTTACTTAAGAAAGAACCCTTCCATGAACACATTCACACCACTTGTATTTTCTGGCGTACAACCGAGTGGGAATCTACATCTTGGAAATTATCTTGGAGCCATCAAACGTTGGGTTGAGCTGCAAACATCTTATAATTGCCTATATTGCGTTGTCGATATGCACGCGCTTACAGTTAATCCAGACCCACTTACCTTACGTGAAGCAACAAGAGCAACCACAGCAGCTTTTTTAGCTGCTGGAATTGATCCTAAAAAGCACATTATTTTTAACCAATCTCAGGTTTTTCAACATGCCGAACTCGCGTGGATTTTAAACTGTATCGCCCGTATCGGTTGGCTTCAGCGTATGACACAATTTAAAGATAAAGCAGGAAAAGATCGCGAAAAAGCATCCCTTGGACTTTTTGCTTATCCAAGTCTGATGGCAGCTGATATTTTAGTCTATCGTGCCACACACGTTCCTGTGGGTGAAGATCAAAAACAGCATGTTGAGCTTACACGTGATATTGCGCAAAAATTCAACAACGATTATTCTCATCGCATTGCAGATCTAAATTTTGGTATTTCAATGCAGATGGGTGACGAAAAACAAAAAGGCTTTTTCCCAATACCAGAGCCCCTTATTGGAAAAACAGCTATGCGTGTTATGTCATTGCGCGATGGCGCAAAAAAAATGTCAAAATCAGATCCTTCTGATTTTTCCCGTATCAATTTAACCGATGATGCTGACCTTATCGCAAAAAAAATACGCAAGGCAAAAACAGACTCCAAACCTCTTCCCGATACATTAATAGCTCTAGAAGAACGACCAGAGGTCAACAATCTTCTAGGTATTTATGCAGCCTTTGCACAAATAAGCAAAGAAAAAGCACTTTCAGAATTTTCAGGGAAACAGTTTGCGCTTTTCAAAACAGCCTTAGCCGATCTTGTCGTCCACAAACTTGCACCAATAACACAAGAATTACGTCGGCTGCATCAAGAAAGCGGTTATATTGACTCTATTTTACATGATGGAGCACAACGTTCCAGTGCATTAGCAGAAAAAAATATGAAAAAAGTCCGTGAAATCGTTGGATTTCTGCACAATATATGAAACATGTAAAACTTAAATTGTAAAAAGTGAAACATCATTTTTAAACAACATAGAGAAACCACATGCATTCTAAGCAACAAAATCTTAAAAGAGATCACAAGAAAAAAATTTTGGTCATTATCGATGAAACACCAGAATGTCGGCGTGCAGTTGCTTTTGCCGCACAGCATGCTAAAAACACAAATGGAACATTGCTATTGCTCTGTGTTGTTGACAGTGGAGAATTTCAACACTTTCTGGGTGTAGGCAACGTCATGCGAATGGAATCAACGCAAAGTGCCCATAAAGTATTGGGAGAAATCGCAGATGATGTACGTACAACTCATGCTCTTGAAACAGAAATCATTGTGCGTGAAGGTAAAAAAATTGATGAAATTTCCAAACTGATTAACGAAGATAAAAAGATCGGACTCATTGTCTTAGCAGCCAGTGGACAAGCAGAAGGACCAGGACCGCTTATCCAATTAATCGGTAATCGAGGAACAGCTTTTTCAATTCCTGTCACAGTCATTCCGAGTAATCTTACAGATGAAGATATTGAATCTATTGCCTAAAATACACATTTTAGGTTCAGATCTTTCTAGCCTCTAACCATAAAAAGGAGAGTGTATGTTTATTCAAACCGAAACCACACCAAACCCTGAAACACTCAAATTTTTACCGGGACGTGTGGTTCTTCCCGAAAACGTGTTAGAATTTCGCAACAGTGAAGATGCCGCAAAAAATTCCCCTTTAGCTGCTAAACTATTTAATATTCCACATGTTAATGGTGTTTTTTTTGGTTATGATTTCATCACCGTAAGCAAAAAAGACGGCGAGTGGCAGCATCTCAAACCGGTCATTTTGGGCACAATTATGGAACATTTTTTGTCCGGTGATCCAGTTATCAACACTAATGCCTCAACACAAGAACAAAACCATACACTTAAAAATGAATTTTATGACGAAAAAGATGCTGATATCGTCTTAACAATTAAAGAGCTACTAGAAACACGTGTTCGCCCAGCTGTTGCTAATGATGGTGGAGATATTACCTTTCGAGGGTTTGAAAACGGTATCGTCTACCTCAATATGCGAGGAGCCTGCGCTGGGTGCCCCTCAGCAACTGCGACGCTAAAACATGGTATTGAAAATCTTTTACGGCATTTTATTCCAGAAGTTTTAGGTGTTGAAGCCGTACCACAGTAAAAAGGATAGATAGAACACCAATAAAAGAAGAGAACCATAACAAGAATACGCTCTATGTACGCGCTGTATTCAAACCACATAACTCCATCTAACACATAGCCAAAAAGAAAAATACAACAGGTGCCAAAGCGTTACTTCATGGAGCAATATCGTACAAGATAAATTTCTCCAAAACACCACATCGCTTGAGCACTTTGCCAAAACATATCTCTTTTAAAAATTGAAAAAATTCTTGTCCTAAGGTAAAGCCCTAGCTCATGCAAATGCACGTTAAAAACTGCATATAAACTAAATTTTTTTAACAAATTCAGACTTTAAGCCAATCTGACCAATCCCGGGGATCTTACAGTTAATATTATGATCCCCATCCACTAAGCGAATATTTTTCACTTTAGTGCCACTCTTGAGAACAGATGCCGCACCTTTCACCTTAAGATCTTTTATCACCATAACACTATCCCCATTTGCCAAAATTTGACCATTTGCATCACAAAAGATGTCAGAAGGGGAAAAATCTTCACTCTTTTGTGGCCATTCATGTGCACATTCAGGACATACAAAATTTTGCCCCTCTTCATAAGTATAAAGGCTACCACAGTGAGGACATTTAGGATATTGGTTCATACATTAGCTCTTGTGTTCAAGAAAAATCATTTCATATGAGCAGTCATAAAGTAAGAAGTGTTAATTGTCTCTAGCCAATCTAACATTTTTTCCTGAAATTCTTAGGTACTCATGTCATTGCGCAAACAACAAGAGAAAAAATTTATAAAATAATGACTCAAAAAATCTCAAAGAAAAACGCTGCTCTAAAATATTTATTATGCAAAACAAACATATATAAGTGAAAAGTAAAATTTGTTAGCGCAATAATAATTCATAAGAAACCGTATGAAAACAGAACAACCATAATAAAATAAAACCGATTGTATAAGAACAAGAAAAATCATACAAAAAAAACGGGCCAATTTGACCCGTTTCTTATCTTTATGAAAAGGCTTAGAAATCCATTCCGCCCATTCCACCCATTCCACCAGCAGGCATTGGAGGAACTGGAGTATCTTTTTTGGGAGCTTCAGCAACCATCGCTTCTGTTGTGATAAGAAGGCTTGCAATTGAAGCAGCATTCTGAAGAGCAGAACGCACAACCTTCACTGGGTCAACAATTCCCAAAGCAATCAAATCACCAAATTCACTTGTTGCAGTATTGTAACCAAATGTGTCTGCATTATTTTCTAGCACTTTACCAACAATAATCGCTGCTTCTTCACCAGCATTTGTTGCAATTTGGCGTGCAGGTGCTTGTAATGCACGGCGAACGATATTGATACCAGCTTCTTGATCTGGGTTTCTTCCTTTAACGGTTAACGCATTTGCAGCACGCAACAATGCGGTTCCACCACCAGCAACAATACCCTCTTCCACAGCAGCACGTGTTGCGTTTAAGGCATCATCCACACGATCTTTCTTTTCTTTTACTTCAACTTCTGTAGCACCACCAACACGGATAACAGCAACACCACCAGCAAGTTTAGCGAGTCTTTCTTGCAATTTCTCACGATCATACTCAGAAGTTGTTTCCTCAATCTGAGCTTTAATCTGGTTTATGCGTGCAGTAATTTCAGATTTTTGTCCAGAACCATCAACAATCGTTGTATTCTCTTTAGAAATATTAACTTTCTTTGCACGACCAAGCATATCCAAAGTGACATTTTCAAGTTTAATGCCCACATCTTCAGAAATAACCTGACCTGATGTCAAGATTGCGATATCCTCGAGCATTGCTTTACGGCGGTCACCAAATCCTGGAGCTTTCACAGCAGCAATTTTCAAACCACCGCGTAGTTTGTTAACAACAAGCGTTGCTAAAGCTTCGCCTTCCACATCTTCAGCGATAATGAGAAGCGGTTTGCCAGACTGAACAACAGCTTCGAGTACTGGAAGCAAAGATTGCAGATTAGACAATTTCTTTTCATGAATGAGGATGTAAGGATCATCAAGATCAGCCACCATTTTATCCGCATTCGTCACAAAGTAAGGAGAAAGATATCCACGATCAAATTGCATACCTTCAACAACTTCTAATTCCGTTTCAGCAGTTTTTGCTTCTTCCACGGTAATAACGCCTTCATTGCCAACTTTTTCCATGGCATTAGCAATCATTTTACCAATTTCTGCAGCACCGTTAGCAGAAATTGTTCCTACTTGTGCGATTTCTGCTGAAGTTTGGATTTTCTTCGCTTTTTTGAAGAGATTTGCTACCACTTCATCAACAGCAGCATCAATTCCGCGCTTGAGATCCATTGGGTTCATGCCTGCAGCAACAGCTTTTACGCCTTCTTGTACAATGGCTTGCCCTAAAACAGTTGCAGTTGTTGTACCATCACCAGCAATATCATTGGTTTTGGAAGCCACCTCGCGCAACATTTGCGCACCCATGTTTTCGAACTTATCTTCCAGTTCGATTTCCTTTGCAACGGATACACCATCTTTTGTGATGCGAGGTGCACCGAATGATTTATCGATCACCACATTGCGACCTTTAGGGCCGAGAGTTACCTTAACAGCATTAGCAAGGATATCGACGCCGCGCAATAAACGCTCACGCGCTTCACGGCCAAATTTGACTTCTTTAGCAGCCATTTAACTTCTCCTTGGAGTTCTCTATCTCAAATAATATATAATGAAAGAATTGAGAGGCTAAATTAGCCCAAAATTCCCATAATGTCAGATTCTTTCATAATTAAGAGGTCTTCCCCGTTAATTTTTACTTCGGTTCCAGACCATTTCCCAAATAGAATACGGTCTCCCGTTTTTACTTCTAAAGGCACACGCTTCCCGTTATCATCGAGTGCACCATTGCCAATAGCAATAACTTCACCTTCTTGAGGTTTTTCCTTTGCTGTATCAGGAATAATAATCCCACCAGCAGTCTTATTCTCAGATTCAACCCGACGGACAACGACACGATCGTGAAGTGGACGGAATTGTATGTTAGCCATGTTTTAAATCCTTAAAACTTAATATAATTGCATTAATCTTAAGTCCTTGCTAGCACTCTTAACATGGGAGTGCTAACACTACTTCAGATATACAATTGCCCCCCCTTAATGTCAAGGACTCTGCAACAAAATAATTTACCTAAAGAGGCTTCAAAGTCTTGCCTCTTTTTTCTATTTTGCGTTAACTAGTTTTTATTAACCCGTAAACAAAAAGGATCTTATCATGGTTGAAACACGTCAGGAAACGGATAGCTTTGGAACGATTTCGGTACGTCAAGATCGTTATTGGGGCGCACAAACTGAACGTTCTCTGCATAATTTTAATATTGGCATAGAAAAACAGCCCCTAACCATCATTTATGCCTTAAGCCTTATAAAAAAGGCTGCCGCTATTGTAAATATGGAAAAAGGAAAGCTTTCGCAAAACATTGGAAAAGCGATCATTACTGCTGCTGACGAAGTGCTCGCAGGTGTATTCGATAAACACTTCCCACTTTCTGTGTGGCAAACGGGTTCTGGCACGCAAAGCAATATGAATGTGAATGAAGTTATTGCCAACCATGCCAATATACTTTTGGGAGGAAAACTAGGGAGCAAAACACCCGTTCATCCTAATGACCACGTAAATATGAGCCAATCATCAAACGATTCCTTTCCCACAGCGCTTCATATTGCCACCACACTGCAAACACGCCAACACTTATTTCCTATTCTTGAATCCCTTATTACTACTTTAGTAAAAAAAGAAGAAGAATTTGCTGACATCATTAAAATTGGACGTACCCATACACAAGATGCAACACCCTTAACTTTAGCGCAAGAATTTTCAGGCTATCGTGCCGCACTAGAAGCCAACCGCAAACGCATAGAAACAGCTCTTGCTGACGTCCAAACACTTGCTCAAGGAGGTACAGCCGTTGGAACAGGACTCAATGCACCGAAAGGTTTTGATGTTGCCTTTGCAGAAACAATTAGCGCACTCACAGGAGTAACCTTCAAAACCGCCACTAATAAATTTGAGGCTCTCGCCCATCATGGAGCCCTTGCACATTTCCACGGAAGTCTGAATGCATTAGCCGCCGATCTATTCAAAATTGCCAATGACATACGGTTTTTGGGATCAGGCCCACGCTCAGGATTAGGAGAGCTAAGCCTACCAGAAAACGAACCAGGATCTTCCATTATGCCAGGAAAGGTGAACCCTACACAGTGTGAAGCAATGACTATGGTTGCCTGCCAAGTCTTTGGCAATCATACCAGTGTAACATTTGCCGCAAGTCAAGGGCATTTTGAGCTAAACGTTTATAAACCTGTCATTGGCTATAATGTTTTGCAATCAATTATGCTTCTTGGTGATTGCATGCGTTCTTTTGATCTACATTGCATTCAAGGATTACGCGCCAATCGAGTCCATATTCACTCTCTCATGGAACGCTCTTTAATGCTAGTAACAGCTCTTGCGCCAAAAGTTGGCTATGAAAAAGCTGCAGAAATTGCCAAAGCAGCGCATAAAAATGATACAACTTTACGTGCTGAAGCTATAAAAGCAGGAGTTTCCGGAGAGGATTATGACCAGCTTGTTGATCCAAAAAAGATGATTACACCACAATAAATTAGCAAACTACAAACCTCTTTGAAACAAGTCTTTAATATAAAAGTATCAAGCTATTCATAGTTTGATTTTTATTACACACTTAACGATTTACACTCCGTCTATTACAAAGATCCGTGAAATCCACATATTGAAAATGATTGGAGAGCTATCAGATCCTAGACATGTTTGTGTGGGGAGCTTTCATATTGCAATAAAGCAATAACGAGGCTCCTCCCTATTTGTACCTGTTAACACTACTAACCAACATTCTTGAAAATACGCACGCCTTACATAAACTTGTAAAGCTAACCCTTATGCAACAACGTTGGAAATACCATTTCAAGTCAAAAACTTCTTGCATCAAAGTAACATAATAGGCTGCAGGATTCACTCTATCTACCTGCATGATCTCCACAAAGGTTGTTCATTTTCTCTCTCAACCAATATCTAAAGCCTCAAAAATTTTATAAAAAGAAAGACATCTCAACGTTGAAAACATAACTTAGCACAAAGAATCATGAACAGAACAGTCATTGGGAAAATTGTTTAATACAATAATCCCTCTCTACCCCACCAGTGTCGTGACTTGCTGAGAGCGATAATACCACTATAGGCATGATATCTGTAAATAAGATGCAAAATAGCCGGTGTGGAAAGAGTTTCTCGTCATCCTATCTAATATAAAAAGCACCATGATCTACCGTCATTTTCGATACAGTCTGAAGAAGAGAACGATTGAAATAACGTCTTTCACCAATAAGAATCAGCGGTTTCCTTCCAAAAAGTTTAATACTATTGACAAAGAAACTCTATAAAATTTTCAACAGAATAAGACTATTGAAAAACCGATATATTCTATGCAAACCAGACGTTACCAGTTTTTAATCATAAAAATCCATGATTAAAACTGTGGTTATCATAGTAAAAATGCTGTCATCCTATTACATTTTAAGGTGAATAACGGCCAAAGTCGACCGTTAATTCTGCTTGACGGAGCAATGAAATACTTGCAAACTCATTAAAGAAGGAGGCTATGAGCACCTTCTTTAATGCGCTTTAAAATAGGAAGAGCTTTTTTAAAAACAATTTTCATAAAAATATAGGAGCAATAATTATGATGAAAAAAACCGTTCCCAACGTTACTTTCCACACACGTGTACGAGATGAATCAATCAGTGGAGATAATCCTTACCGGTGGCAAGACATTAACAGCGATGAGTATTTTAAAGGAAAACGTGTTATTCTTTTTTCTCTTCCTGGAGCTTTTACCCCTACTTGTTCAACCTTTCAGCTTCCCGATTTCGAAAAACTCTATGATGAATTTAAAAAGGTCGGCATTGATGAAATTTATTGCCTTTCTGTCAATGACGCGTTTGTCATGAATGCTTGGGGGAAAAATCAAGGTCTCAAAAACGTGAAATTAATTCCTGATGGCTCTGGTGAATTCACCCGCAAAATAGGTATGCTCGTTGCTAAAGATAATCTCGGCTTTGGAATGCGTTCATGGCGCTATGCAGCAGTTATTAATGATGGGGTGATTGAACAATGGTTCGAAGAAAAGGGATACTCAGATAATTGCCAGACAGATCCTTATGAAGTTTCTTCGCCACAAAATGTTCTAAAAGCTCTGCAAGGATAATTGCAGACTCAATTCACGTATTTTAAAAACATAAGTTTCACGGCACAAATTCTTATACAAAGAGAAGTTTGTGTCGTTTGTATTTTTATTTTCTTAAGACTGTTCACCTTCAAGGACGTGAACCTCTTCTTTTAAATGTAAAGTTTTTATCGTTTTTGCGCTGCCAAAATGTCTTGTACCGTTTTCACTAATTGCTCTTCATCAACTGTTACTTGCGCTGGCCTACTTTCACGCCATGTTTTATTATCCTCAATTTCATGCGACAAACGCGCACCTTCAATTAAATCTTTAATCTGTATTTTTCCGTTTTGGCGCTCTTGTGAGCCTTGAATTATAACACAAGGTGCTTGGCGACGATCTGCATATTTCATCTGTGCTTTAATCCCCGATGCTCCAAAATAGAGTTCAGCACGAATTCCTGCATTACGCAATTGCATCACCATTTTCTGATACTGCGCAACAATTTCTACCTCTTTATCCATCATCAGCACCACAACGGGCCCAGTATTTTCTTTCACAGGCAATTTTCCAAGATTTTGCAAAGCAGCTATCAAACGCGAAACACCTATTGAAAAACCTGTTGCTGGAATATTTTCACCACGAAAGCGTGCAACTAGCCCGTCATAGCGCCCACCTCCACCAACAGACCCAAAAACAACTTTTTGTCCATCATCATTGACAACATCAAACAGCAATGCGGCCTCAAAAACAGGACCCGTATAATATTCCAATCCACGCACCACTGACGGATCAATTTTAATACGGTCTTGATAACCATTTACGGAAAAAATTGCGTGCATTTCCTCAAGCTCACGAATACCCTCAAGCCCTTGAGCATGATGACCAACGACTTGTCTCAGAGCATCAAACACTTCCTCTGCTGTTTTAGCTTTTACCGTGAGCAAAGCAAGAATACAATCAATGTCCTTGTCCTTAAGCTCTGCTCCTTTTGTAAAGTCACCACTTGCATCCAAACGTCCCTTTCCTAAAAGCAAACGTACACCTTCAAAACCAAATTTATCAAGTTTATCAATTGCCCTAAGAACGGTTAAGCGCCTTTCAGCTTGTTCACTTCCACCCAGACCAATCAACTTTAAAACACTCTCAAGAATTTTTCGGTTATTAAGACGGATGGCATAATCATGATGGTGAATTCCTAATTTTTCCAAACTGTCCGCTGCCATCATACAAATTTCAGCATCCGCCGCAACTTTTGGTGCTCCAACAATATCAGCGTCAAACTGCAAAAATTGCCGAAACCGCCCAGGTCCAGGCTTTTCATTGCGAAAAACAAACCCAAGGCGATAGCTTTTATAAGGCTTGGGCAAAGTTTCAAAATTTTCCGCAAAATAACGAGCAAGAGGTGCAGTGAGATCATAGCGCAAAGACATCCATTGTTCATCATCATCTTGGAGCGAAAAAACCCCTGCATTAGGACGATCTGAATCAGGTAAAAACTTGCCCAACACATCCGTATATTCAAAAATTGGCGTTTCAAGTGCTTCAAAACCGTAAATTTCATAGACTTCACGAATCTGTGCAATCATAGTTTCGGCTGCATACAGTTGTGCACTTGTACGATCAACAAAACCACGAGGTAAACGGGCTTTGGTTTTTTCTTGTTTCAATGACATATTATTCTCTAACAACATTTTGTATTTACGGATGACTTGTGTCTTATCTTATAGCAACAAACGCTGCAATAATTTTATCAGTTTGAGTCTTCTGCAACACACACCAGCTTTGCTTTACAAAAGGGATGCTTCTCATCCTCAAGATAATTCTGCTATGAGAGTGTTTGCACTTATAATATCAGAATATAAGCTCTATCTTAGGCACTCTTCGACGGGCTAATTTCAAAAGGTGTCCTTCAACCCCAGCACGATTCATATCTCCACCCATAAGGACTTTTCCTTTTTCCACTTAGCTCATTTGCTTAAAATAATTTTCCTTGAAGAATATATTGCCTATAATTTCTGCGTTTTTCTTCACAAGCCTCCCTTTTCCGACAACATCTTCTCATACATTTTATTTACTATTTCTAATGTAAAATGGAATATAATGAGTGTTTCATGAAGGCATCAAAAACAACTGTTGATCTTGGATAAGCTAAAGCGACCATCTAGAAATAACCGCTTTGTTTTATAAGAGCTTCCCAGATCTATCACACATTAAGATAAGAAAAACACTGTTAGATTGCTTCGCAAGATTATTGATTAGCATTTTGAAATCAACAATATGCGAACTCACCTCTGTAATCGACCTTGAAATTGAAGGAATAATATTTCACTTCAAACTTTGAGAAAAACTGACGTATTAATTGTATTTTTGTCCCACCCTTATTCTTGAGCACCAATAGCTAAAACGATAAATAAGCTATTTTTAGTTA
Organism: Bartonella vaga; assembly: GCF_037070895.1. Taxonomy (NCBI): domain Bacteria; kingdom Pseudomonadati; phylum Pseudomonadota; class Alphaproteobacteria; order Hyphomicrobiales; family Bartonellaceae; genus Bartonella; species Bartonella vaga. The sequence continues at coordinate 2,076 of NZ_JAYMZK010000014.1, read as the reverse complement.
CTCAACTTGCGTCTTTTGATTCACTCCCCATATCACTCCGACTATTGCGCTGATAAAACCTAACTAATGCTTGATGCTACTTACGCTAAAGACCAGCTGTTATATTCACAAATACACTTTATCAACTGAACAGAGCGTGTTTGATCCCCAATGTTGTAAATTTTAAATTTACTTTCCTTCTTGATTAACGTATTGAACAACTACAAAAAGCTCTGTTTCTGCTTCTTCTGCGATCATTATCAGAGAAATAAGAGTATCATATTCAAAAAAGCACCCACTATTATAACATCAGCTTACAACACGCCGTTTGAACCGACTTAACCTTTACCAAAAGTTGCGACAGTAAAACCAAAATATCCCCCGTTGTTGCATAAAAAAATAACCAATAAACTTTTCTCCTGTGCACTTTTAATAAATTCCTAAAGGACTTGAAGTATTCAGGATTATATAACTCTCAAAAATACTGATTGCAGCTTTATAACACCTACATTGTCCATAGCTGCTGTTAAGCGGATATCAAAAGAATTCTTTTAACACTTTATAATACAGCTTAAATTCTACAATTGCAAAACCGTATAGCTGGAATAAAAACCTATACAAAGTAGTCCATCTGTACAATTTTTCGAAATAATTGAACAAAATATTGTCTACTCTAACGCAATTTTTCTTTGAAGTTTCCGATATTGCATTTACCAAAATGATCGATAGCATTTTTGCGTAAAAATCAATATTTTCAAATTTTACGAGATAACAATAACTTTTACGAGATAACAATAACAGATACATTGCACTCAACAACTTAGTGATACGAAGATATCCTTTTTCCTGTTTTTATTTTTCATAGGCCGTTTTTCTCACTATCACGTAAAATTATTAATTAAAGTGGCTCTAACCTCAAATTATAATAAGGAAGCTATAGAAGAAATTTTTCTGCCTATTTTCGATATTTTTGCCCATTTTGGAACATAATTAAGAAAAAGGCATTCTATCTCCAGCATCATTCAAGGAGATAAAAACATGGAAATTCGCATTCCTGAAGACACACCCTTTGATACCCATTTGCTAGGAAAAGCATCCCTAGACACGGAGTATCCTCTTTTCTACACACCAATTTCATGGTCAGCAATCTTTGCTGGGCTAGTGACAGCGCTCGCTACATCGATCTGCTTATCTTTTCTGGTTGCAGCATTAGGCCTGAGCCAAATTGACTTCTATTCTTCCTCTCCTTTTGAAGGGAGTTTTCTGTCGGTTGGTATTGGTTCTTTTATTGTTATGCTTATAAGCCTTGCAAGCGGTGCTTTTGTCGCTGGACGCTTAGCAGCAGCATCAGGAGCTCTTCACGGCTTTTTAACCTGGGCTCTGTTAACGCTTATTATGACATTCCAATCCATCATTTTTGTTTCAAGCGCAGCTAAGCTAGGAGCTAAAGCTGCAGTAGAAAACAGTTCAGCAATACAACAAACCGCGGATAGCGTTAAAAAAAATCTTTCCTCTCTTTTTTCAAAATTAACCAGAGAAAATTTTGAAGATTTTTTAGGTGATAAAAAAGATAATGGTATAAATTTTGATAAATTGCATAATGAGTTGCAGACAGTTCTCGATAAAAACGATATTCCTGCTCTCAATCCTGATCACTTAAAACAATATTATCAGGCAGCTCTCAAGGACATTGATTCAACAATAACAGCTTTCAAAAATGATCCATCTCACTATCATGACTATCTGGAAGATTTAGCTGATCATCTTTCTGATCATGTCCAAGCTATTAAGGTAAATATCGACCAAAGTGACATCATCAATGATCTCATGAAAAATGGTATGACACGTGCCGAAGCACAAAAAGCCGCCAACCGTGCAGTTCATCTTTATCAAACAGCAGAAGCCAAAACAAAACAGGCAATAAAATCTTTTGAACAACAGGCTCATACATTATCTAAAAAGCTTGATAGATCATTAAATGATATGCGACACGAAGTATCTAAAGCTAAAAAAACAGGCTCTCACATTGGATGGTTTGGATTTTTTGTAAGCTTTATTTGCGCTATTATTTCCAGTATCTTTGGCTATTATGGTTAC
>NZ_JAYMZK010000013.1:0-20881 GCF_037070895.1 Bartonella vaga | reverse complement strand
CATACGCTTTAAATTCACCAAAATACTTCGTAATCGCTGCTGTCAATGAAGTCTTCCCATGATCAACGTGACCAATCGTACCAATATTAACATGCGGCTTCGTACGTTCAAATTTGCTCTTTGCCATTTGAGCTCTCCATTTTTTTGTCCAAACTAAGGACCAAGTTAAAAATTAATTACGCAACCCAAAATTACGCATATTTCTTTTGAATCTCTAAAGCAACAACCGAAGGAACAGGTTCGTAATGATCAAACTGCATCGTATACTGAGCACGCCCCTGACTCATAGAACGAAGAGTATTCACATAACCAAACATATTTGCCAAAGGAACCATTGCATTCACAACCGTCGCAATACCACGAGCCTCAGTTCCTGAAATTTGACCACGACGAGAGTTTAAATCACCAATAACGTCACCAACATAATCTTCCGGCGTCACAACTTCTACCTTCATAATCGGCTCAAGAAGCTGCGCACCGGCTTTTTTTGCACCATCTCGAAAAGCTGCACGAGCAGCAATCTCAAAAGCCAGAACAGAAGAGTCGACATCATGATAGCCACCATCAATCAGAGTAGCTTTAACACCAAGCATAGGGAAACCCGCAAGAGGCCCCGACCCCATAACACTCTCAATCCCTTTCTGAACACCAGGAATATACTCTTTTGGAACGGCACCACCAACAATCTTTGACTCAAAAAGAAAATCGTCACCATCATGAGGCTCAAAAACAATTTTTACACGAGCAAATTGCCCAGCACCACCAGATTGTTTTTTATGGGTATAATCAATTTCTGCAGTTTTTGTAATTGATTCACGATAAGCAACCTGAGGCTGTCCAACATTAGCCTCAACCTTAAATTCACGCCGCATCCGATCAACAATAATATCAAGATGAAGCTCACCCATACCTGCTATAATAGTTTGACCAGATTCCTCATCTGATTTAACGCGAAAAGAAGGATCCTCCGCTGCTAAACGACTAAGTGCAATCCCCATCTTTTCTTGATCTGCCTTTGTTTTTGGCTCAATTGCAATCTCAATGACAGGATCAGGAAACTCCATTCTCTCCAAAATAACAGGATTCAAAGGATCACAAAGAGTATCACCTGTTGTCGTCTCCTTTAAACCTGCAAGAGCAACGATATCACCTGCAAATGCCTCTTCAATATCCTCACGAGAATTTGAATGCATTTGAAGCATACGACCCAAACGCTCTTTCTTTCTCTTTACAGTATTCTCAAGAGAAACACCTTTCTGAATTTTACCAGAATAAACACGGCAAAAAGTCAAAGACCCGACAAAAGGATCATTCATAATCTTAAAAGCAAGCATAGAAAGCGGAGCCTCATCCGAAGATTCACGAGTCGTCTCAGCTTCTGTCTTAACATCAATACCACCAATCGCAGGAACATCAATTGGAGAAGGCAGATAAGAAACAACAGCATCCAAAAGTGGTTGCACACCTTTATTTTTAAAAGCCGTACCACAAAGAACTGGATGGAATTGAACTTCTATTGTTCCCTTACGAATGAGAGAAACAAGCTGCTCATTAGTCGGCATAACACCCTCCAAATAAGCTTCTGTTGCAGCTTCATCAACCTCAACCGCCATCTCAATTAATTTTTCACGATATTCTTCCGCTTTCTGCTTCAAATCTGCTGGAATCTCACTAACTACTGCTGAAGCACCGATAGAACCATCCCACCTTAACGCCTGCATCTCAACGAGATCCACAACACCCTCAAAATCATTCTCGGCCCCAATCGGCAACTGCAAAACAAGCGCCTTACCCCCAAGACGAGAACCGACCATCTCAACACTACGATAAAAATCAGCGCCTATTTTATCCATCTTATTTACAAAAACCATACGTGGCACACGATATTTCTCAGCTTGTCGCCATACAGTCTCTGTCTGAGGTTCAACACCAGCATTAGCGTCTAACAATGCAATTGCGCCATCAAGAACACGCAAAGAACGCTCAACTTCAATCGTAAAATCAACGTGCCCAGGCGTATCAATAATATTAAAACGCCGCTTCCGACCATCTTTCCCCTCCCAAAAAGTTGTCGTCGCCGCAGATGTAATTGTAATACCACGCTCCTGTTCCTGTGCCATCCAATCCATCGTAGAAGCACCATCATGGGTTTCACCGACCTTATGATTCTTGCCAGTATAAAACAAAATACGCTCAGTCATAGTTGTTTTACCAGCATCAATATGAGCCATGATCCCAAAGTTACGATAATCTTCAATTTTATATTTACGAGCCATTATACTTGCCTTAGCCTTTAAATATACCTACCAGCGATAATGAGAGAAAGCACGATTAGCCTCAGCCATACGATGAACATCCTCACGTTTCTTTACTGCAGAACCGCGATTATTAGCTGCATCCATCAATTCACCAGAAAGACGGTCAATCATCGTACCTTCATTACGCCCACGCGCCGCTGAAATTAACCAGCGAATAGCAAGAGCTTGACGACGATCAGGACGCACATCAATCGGAACCTGATAAGTAGCACCACCAACACGACGAGAACGAACCTCAATATGAGGAGCAACATTCTCTAACGCTTGATGAAACAAAACAACAGGATCTGATTTCACTTTATTCTTTACAGCATCAAGCGCACCATAAACGATACGCTCAGCAACTGACTTCTTACCATCAAACATAATGGCATTCATAAATTTTGTAATAACCAAATCACCAAATTTGGGATCTGGATTAATTTCACGCTTTTCGGCTCTATGGCGACGGGACATCGGCTCTGTCTTTCAATATTATTTTGGACGCTTTGCGCCATACTTCGAACGACGCTGTTTACGATTCTTGACACCTTGCGTATCAAGCAACCCACGAATGATGTGATAACGAACTCCTGGCAAATCTTTCACACGACCACCCCTAATCATTACGACAGAGTGCTCCTGAAGATTATGCCCTTCTCCAGGAATATAACCAATAACCTCAAATCCATTTGTCAAACGGACCTTAGCAACCTTACGAAGGGCGGAATTTGGCTTCTTCGGTGTCGTTGTATAAACGCGAGTACAAACTCCACGTTTCTGTGGATTCGACTGAAGAGCAGGAACCTTATTGCGCCTAACTGACGCTACACGCGGCTTGCGAATCAACTGGTTTACGGTAGGCATGAACCTTCCTCTTTTCGATTTACTTTCGTATCACCCAATTGGGCTTTTTCTATTTCCATCTATTCCGATAAAATCGGAGCAAAAGCTAAACTTACACACAAAATCGGGCACGCCTGCTAAAAACAGCTCACCCGACTATACGCAGAGGAGGCAAAAAGCCTCTTGCACCTGGCATTTGCTTTTAATCTTTTAAAATAAAACCTATTCAAATGATTATTCTAGACAAAGATCCTAAAACAATAATCACTTTCACATCGGTTGTAGTAGCCTCTAATAGCGAGAACACATACATTCGTCAAGAACTAAACATCAGAAAGTTTTTAAAAATGAAAATATAATGAAATCTTAATACTTTGAATTTGGCTTTTATCAAGAATTTTTGATAATTCAGATTCCTAGAGTAATATCTCTATATAAAATTAAAGAACCGTCATATATCAATAGCGTTTATATAGCCACTTTTTGATGTAGAAAGTTAACAAATTCACATGTAACATTTAAGGTAAGCATCATGAAAATAGTAACGTGGAATATTGCTGGAATAAAAGCGCGGCACGAAACATTATATCAATGGCTACAGCAAAATCAGCCCGATATAGTCTGTCTACAAGAAACTAAAAGTACCGATGAAAATTTTCCACGCAATGCAATTGAAAGCTTAGGTTATCACATAGAAACACACGGACAAAAAAGTTTTAATGGTGTTGCGATTCTCTCTAAAAAAACACCTGATGAAATTATCCGTAGATTACCTGGAAACAGCAACGATGAACAAGCACGTTACATTGAAGCCGTGTACTCTATAAACAAAAGCGTTATTCGTGTTGCATCCCTTTATCTACCGAATGGAAATCCTGTAAAAAGCGAAAAATACCCTTATAAAATTGAATGGATGGAGAGATTGTATGCACACGCAAAATCATTGCTTACATATGAAGAACCACTTGTTTTAGCTGGTGATTATAATATCATTCCCACTCCTTTGGATGCAAAGAATCCTGAGGAATGGCGTCATGACGCCTTATTTCTTCCACAAACAAGGCAAACGTTTCAAAGTATTATTCATTTAGGTTTTTATGATGCCATTCGCAATGTCACAGATACCCCCTCCTTTAGCTTCTGGGACTTTCAAGCTAATGCATGGCGCAAAAATAACGGGATTCGCATTGATCACTTGCTATTATCACCAGAGGCTACCGATAAACTTGTCTGCGCTTATAGTCAAACAGAAGTAAGAGGATACCCAAAACCATCAGACCATATCCCTGTTTGGGCTCACTTTAACTTCAGTTAACAGAATGCAAAGCGCAATACCTAATTTGAGATAAAAAATATCCCACCTAGAATAATAAATGTGCTACACCATGCATGAAAGTACATATTAGACAATAAAAACAAGAATAAAAAGTCGTAAGTTAATGGAGGACATAATGAAAAAATCACTGCTCGTATCTATTGCAACAATTGCCCTCGGACTGACAACCATCGCATATGCTAAAAATAATACACTTGAAAAAATAAAAAAAACAGGAGAAATTACGCTGGGTGTTCGTGAATCATCTGGATTAGCTTATGCCCTTGGTAATGGTAAATATGTAGGTTTCCATACAGAAATGGCAGAGCATATCATTGATGATATTTCAAAAAAAATTGGCAAGCCAATCAAAATTAATTATGTCCCTATTACATCGCAAAATAGAATTCCTCTTTTGAAAAATGGGACTTACGATTTTGAATGTGGCTCAACAACAAATGATGTAGCTCGAAGTAAAGAAGCTGCATTTGCTTATACAACTTATGTCGAAGAAGTTCGAATTGCTGTAAAGAAAAATTCTGGCATTAAATCTCTTGCAGATTTAAATGGAAAAACAGTTTCGACAACTACCGGTACAACATCTGTTCGACTTATCCGCAAAAATAATCGTGCAAAAAACATTCACTTTAACGTTGTAAAGGGAAAAGATCACGGAGATAGCTTCTTATTATTAGAATCTGGCCGTGCAGACGCATTTGTTATGGACGCTTCAATTCTTGCTGGAAATATTGCCAAATCAAAAAATCCATCTGATTATATCATTCTTGATACAGTCCTTGCTGTCGAACCTATCGCTTGTATGCTCCGGTTAAATGATAAAAATTTCAAACAAGAAATTAATGATAGCATCGTGCGCCAAATTAAAGACAAATCACTTGAAAACCTTTATAATAAATGGTTTATGAAACCAATTCCGCCTGCAAATACTGTTATCAATCTTCCTTTATCTAAGGCAACAAGATATGCTTGGGAACACCCAAACAATAAACCTCGCGAAGATTACGAAGAAAATAATTTATAGTTTAAAAAATAACCACATTTTTTAAAAATTCAGTGTGGTTATGTTTTAGTTCATTTTTTAATAAATTCAGCATATGCGAATACGACTGATTTATTGTTCTGTTTTACAGATGACTAAATTTAGGAAATATCATTAATGGACTTTTCTTTCCTTTGTACAGATGATCTTACTCAAACATTCGTAGCCGGATGCCTTGGAACCCCTGGTGTGAGCCATACCTACTTAGATACACTGCTTGATGGCTTAAAAAATACAGTTATATTATCCGTCTCTTCACTGATATTAGCTGTATTATTTGGTATTGTTATAGGGACAATGCGTGCTCTACCAAATACTTCGATGATCCGGTTCCTATTACGTTCTATTGCAAATATCTGGGTAGAGATCATGCGTAATATTCCTTTGCTTGTCCAAGTGTTCTTATGGTATTTTGTTGTGCCTAAAGTTTACCCACCGGCGATAAATTTTTCACCTATTCTATTAATAATATGTGCATTGGGTTTTTTTACATCTGCTCGTATCGCAGAACAAGTTCGTTCAGGAATCGAGGCAATTCCTTCTGGACAGCACTACGCAGCTATGGCGATGGGATTTACTACCTACCAAATTTATCGCTATATCATACTACCACGTGCTATACGCACCATCATGCCACCACTTACTTCAGAAGCAATGAGTATTGTAAAAAATTCATCTATAGCATTCGCAGTTTCAATAAATGAACTGATGCAATTTCAATATCAAACCATAGAAGAAGTAAGTCATGTTTATGAAAACTATCTAATTGTCACGATTCTTTATATTCTTATAGCTTTGTCCATATTCATCATTATGACAATAATTGAGAAAATGCTCAAAATTCCTGATCTTCAAATAGAGAGACACTGAATATGCTAAATATGCTAAACTTCATAACCTCCAAATTTGGATTTTCTTCTCCTTTTAATTTTTTAAATTTTGATTTTTCATTTTTTACTTTTGATATATTTTGTTCTTACATTCTATCAGGTTTACTCTTTAGTGTTTTTCTAACCATTTTTTCAGCAATATTGGGACTCGTTTTCGGAACGATCTTGGCAATGATGCGGCTTTCTTCTATGAAACTGCTATCCTCATTTGCAATAATTTATATAACCGCTATGCGCTCAATACCGCTTGTTATGGTTATTTTATGGTTTTTTGTGCTTTTACCTCTCCTAACAGGTACATCAATCGGTGCAAATAAATCAGCACTAATTACCTTTACTGCGTTTGAAACTGCTTATTTTGCTGAAATTATGCGTGCTGGCATAAATTCCGTTTCGCAAGGACAAAAACAAGCAGGGCAAGCTCTCGGAATGACATATTGGCAAAATATGCATATTGTCGTTCTTCCTCAAGCTGTTAGAGACATGCTGCCAATTTTTTTAACCCAAGTCATTATCCTATTTCAGGACACAAGTCTTGTTTATGCAATTAGTGGGAACAGCCTTTTAAATGGTTTTGATATTGTTGCTAACAATTTTGGTGTGAAGCAAGAAGCTTATATCTTGGCAGCTATTTTTTATTTTGTTATCTGTTTTACACTGTCGCAGCTAGTTTTACATCTACAGAAAAAGATGTCCATTATTCGCTAATAGGAAAAAAAATGTCTACTCATATGATCGAAATAAAAAATGTTTCCAACTGGTATGGCGCAGTTAATGTTCTTAAAAACTGCACAACCAATATCAATAAAGGGGAAGTTGTCGTGGTTTGTGGACCATCAGGTTCAGGTAAATCAACACTCATTAAAACTATTAATGCTCTCGTCCCTTTTCAAAAAGGTGAAATTTGGATTAACAGAGTACCAGTCCATTCCAAACAAACAGATTTGCCTAAATTGCGTAGTCAAGTGGGAATGGTATTTCAGCACTTTGAGCTTTTCCCACATTTATCTGTTGCAGAAAATTTGACAATTGCACAAACAAAAGTCCTAAAGCGAAGCAAAAAAGAAGCACTTGAATACGGCTTTATGTATCTTGAACGCGTCGGACTCATCGAACATAAAAATAAATATCCTAATCAACTTTCCGGAGGTCAACAACAACGCGTTGCTATCGCACGAGCTTTAGCCATGGATCCACTCGTTATGCTTTTTGATGAACCAACATCTGCTCTAGATCCTGAAATGGTAGGTGAAGTATTAGATGTCATGATCAGCTTAGCAGAAGAAGGTATGACAATGATTTGTGTAACACATGAAATGAAATTTGCACAAAAAGTCTCTGAACGTGTTATTTTTATGGATCAAGGAGAAATCCTCGAAGACTGCTCATCTAAAAACTTCTTTTCTGATCCACAAGCCAGGACACCTCGCGCGCAAGAATTTTTATCTAAAATTCTTAGCCATTAATCATTGTATTATAACCAAATATCATCTCCATTATAAGATACAACATAAAATAGAAATCTAGTATCAAAGAAAGTAGGAGATTCTACAATAAATAAAATGTTAAAAAAACTGAATAATTACCAATATGTTTATACCTATTATATAGGAAGTAAAAAGAGCTATTCAAAAAGTAACAATAATGGTAACTTTTCCCCCCTTTATGTTCTAAACTTTCTTACTATCTAAAATTTCTCCTTCAGCTTAGTTTTAATTATAATATTTTCTGTAAATTTCTTTATAGAGATTCGAATTCTTCTTAATAAGCCTAAAAAACATTTGAAATAGCAAACTTCAAACAAAAAGATAAACAAATAGCAACCACAAAAATGTCAGAAAAAATATTTCACTTTTATGCACAACAAATTCATTTTTAATCATAAATTATCATACTGTATTTTTTATCAGATCTCTTGATATTAGTGGTTATTCTAACATTCTTATTTGCAAACAGTAAAAACTACTCAACAAAGAAACGCATGCACTAAAAATCAGATTTAAAATAGACTAAAGATGTTTCTTAACAAACCATTAAAATTTGAAAACGTGAAGCAATATTCAAGCTAAGTAAATATAATAATAGTATTACTTATTATTCTATAAATATAAAAATGATAGAGCTTTGTTTACTCTTTATTCCAACATTCATGAAAAATTCAAGAAGGCGATCTTTAAAAAAAGACAGATTCTTAAAAAAATCTATGCATCAACAACGCAATGGTATAGATTTATACATGAAAAAATAAAAAGTCTAATTAAACTAACCGCTCTAAAGCAACAGACATCTTCTTTTGAGCAGCACGCAACGTTACAATCTTGTTACGTTCAGCCTCAATAATTTCCGGTTTTGCATTTGCGATAAATTTCGGATTGTTTAATCTAACCAGTATTTTTTCAATATCTTGTTCAATTTTACTGACACCTTTCATCAAACGAGCGCGTTCAGCTTCCAAATCAATCAACTGTCCTAATGGCAAACAAAAAATCGCCTCTCCCAAAATCATTTGTGCTGATACATCTGGAACTTTATCAGAAAAATGAATTACTTCAATACGCGCTAATTTCTTAAGAAGGGCGTCATAACGCTCCACACGCTCTCGCGTTACTTCTTCTCCTTCTACTATAACAAGAGGCGCTAATATAGCTGAAGGAATATTCATTTCAAAACGCAAAGATCGAATCCCACTAACAAGATCAATAAGCCAATTAATATCAGAAGCAGCCTCTTCATCTTCAAACATGCCCTCTGGCCATTGTGTCAATGCCAACATATCCTCACGCTTCACGCTTGATGTTTCTGTAAGGAACCATAACTCTTCCGTTATATGAGGCATAAAAGGATGCAATAGCTTATACACTTCATCCAAAACCCAAGCCGTACATGCCTGAGCTTCATTTCTAGCATCTTCATTTGAACCTTGAAACACAGGCTTGAGAAGCTCTAAGTACCAATCACACAACGTATTCCAAATGAAACGATAAAGTGCACCTGCAGACTCATTAAACTTATAATTTTCAATACCAGCGGTCACTGCAGCAACAGTTTTAGATAACTCTGTTAAAATCCAACGACTAAGTGCAAATTTTGCTTTTTCTGGCTTAAAAGTTGGATCATGCTTAACACCATTCATCTTTGCAAACCGGGTGGCATTCCACAATTTTGTAGCAAAATTGCGATAACCTGCAATGCGGGAAGGATCAAGTTTTACATCACGCCCTTGTGCCGCCATAATAGCCAAAGTAAAACGGAGTGCATCTGCACTATACTGATCAATAAGCTCTAATGGATCAATAATATTTCCCTTTGACTTAGACATTTTTGCTCCCTTTTTATCCCGCACGAGAGCATGCACATAAACTGTTGGGAAAGGAACATCACTCATAAAGTGAAGTCCCATCATCATCATCCGCGCAACCCAGAAAAAAATAATATCAAACCCTGTAACCAATAAAGATGTTGGGTAAAAGGTTGCTAATTCAGTTGTTTTATTTGGCCAGCCTAGTGTTGAAAAAGGCCAAAGAGCTGATGAAAACCAAGTGTCTAAGACATCTGGATCACGGGTTAACATAACCACTTCACCATAATGAGAGAAAGCCGCATCTAAAGCTTCTTTTTCACTTTTTTCAACAAAAACTGTGCCATCAGGACCATACCAAGCTGGGATCTGATGCCCCCACCATAATTGGCGTGAAATACACCAAGGCTGAATATTTTGCATCCAATTAAAATAGGTTTTCTTCCAACTATCTGGAACAAATTGTGTCTTCCCTTGACGTACAGCCTCTATCGCTGGCTTAGCTAGTTCTGCGACACGAACATACCATTGATCTGTTAAGAAGGGTTCAATAGGCACCCCACTGCGATCCCCATGAGGAACAGTATGTTGATATTCATCAACAGTTACCAAATATCCTCTTTCTTCCATCAAAGAAACAATTCTATTACGTGCCAAAAAACGATCAGATTGATCTAAGTATTCCACTAATGCGTTTAATTCATCAGACAAAACCAAATTATCAAAAAATGCTTCATTCCCACGTAGAAAAATTTCAGCATTTTTTGTAAAAATATTTATCAAACGTAGATTGTTGCGCTTTCCAACTTCAAAATCATTAAAATCATGCGCCGGTGTGATTTTTACAGCACCACTCCCCTCACTAGGATCTGCGTAAGCATCACCAACAATCAATAATCTACGGCCAACAAGCGGTAAAATAGCGTTTTGACCTATAAGGTTTCTATAACGATTATCTTCAGGATTAACTGCAATCCCCGTATCGCCAAGCATTGTTTCTGGCCGAGTTGTCGCTACCGTTATAAAAGTTGTAGCATCATTCGGATCAAAAACTTTACCTTCAAGGGGATATCTAAAATGCCATAAACGACCTTTTACCTCTTTTTGCTCAACTTCAAGATCCGAAATAGCCGTCAGCAATTTAGGATCCCAATTAACCAAACGCTTATCTCTATATATCAATCCTTGCTTATAAAGTGTAACAAATACTTCACGAACAGCTTGGGACAAACCTTCATCCATTGTAAATCGCTCACGCGACCAATCACACGAAATACCAAGGCGACGCAACTGGTTCGCAATAACTCCTCCAGTTTCGTTACGCCATTCCCAAACACGCTCAACAAATTTTTCCCTTCCCATTTCTTGACGCGTTGGCTCTTGATGCTCTGCAAGTTGACGCTCTACAACCATTTGCGTGGCAATCCCTGCATGATCCATCCCAGGCTGCCATAAGACATTTTTGCCACACATTCGCTGAAATCTGACCATAATGTCTTGAATTGTCGTATTGAGTGCGTGTCCCATATGAAGGGAACCCGTAACGTTTGGAGGCGGTAGCATAACACAAAAAGGTTCTGCATCACTTTTCGAGCCCACTCCCGCTTCAAAAGCACCACGAGCTTCCCACCTTTTTGCAACGCGTTGCTCTATGGAAGCAGCATCATAGTTTTTTTCTAACATTCTATCCATCCATAACGCCGCTAAAAAATGCAATAATACAAGATCTAAAATTCGATCCTAGTATTTGCAAACCCCACTTACTCATATTAAGCCCGCAAAATTGCAAACGAAATCTTTATAAAATAAAATGAAAAAAATAGTTAAGATGACTTCTGAATTTCCTTAACAATCTCTTCACGTAAAATATTCTCAAGCAAAGCAGGCAACTTACACTGCAACCATTCTGCTACAGCTGGACGCAATACATCCTTTGCTATTTTTTCTACAGAAGAAATATAATATTCAGATAACTCTACACGATCAGCACTCACATTTTTTGGCTGCGATACACACGCCTCATCACTATATTCTTTTGTTTTATGAACAGTATGCTGTTCTTCAGAAGAAAGTTTCATCTTTTGCATATCAACGGCAACTGTATTATCTTCTACCTCTAATTTCTCTTTCTTTAAAGAAAAATCCTTATTTTCAGAGGAAAGGCCGATACGATCAGCTAAAGCTTTCATGGCATCATCAACAGATAAGGTTGTATCGTCAACATCTGCCGATTCTATTGCTGTATGATCCACAGAGGCATTTTCTACAACATTTTCATTTAAAAAATGACTAGATTGACTTGCATTCTCTTCAATTATCTCGCGAATAGATGTCAAAATCTCATCCATACTTGGCTCACGTAACACACTCGAACTCTGTACCATACTTTAAAACCTCTCAAAGACGCCAAAACAAAAAGAATCATATTCTTAGTGTAAGTAAAAGAATCATAAGATCAACATGCCTCTTTGTCATAAAGGGGGTACTACACAGAACTTTCTTTATTTATAATAACACACCCAATCTTTTAAAGATTTAAAAGCCAATTTTGTACATTAATGGATATGTTTAATCGCTTTAAAACCTAAATAATCTGCAGTCAATTTACCAATAGAAGACTGAACACTATAGCTCGCAACAACAGCATTACGTTCCGCCACCACAAGCGCAATTTGAGCATTAATTAACTGAGTTCGAGAATTTAAAACATCCAATGTTGTCGCCTGTCCCACATGATTTTCTTGAATACGGCCCTCCAGAGCAATTTCAGCAGCACGAACACTCTCACGATAAGCAACTACAGATGCACGCGCACCCTCTAACTGAAACCACGCCGAAGTAAGTGCCTGTCTTGTACTGCCATAAGCCAAATCAAGCTGAAGACGAGCTTGCCCAAGCTGCTCCTTAGATTGGCGAATTTGTGCAGATGTACGACCACCTTCAAAAATTGGAATACTCACTGACAATCCTATTGATTTAGAAACTCCATCCTCTCCAACACCAGTGTAAACCCGATTGTAAGACGTTGTTGCCAAAAAATCAACCTTAGGAAGCAACGCCCCTTCCTTCGCCTTTACATTGTAATGACTAGCATCAACTAGATATTTAGCATAAAGAATTGCGGGATGCATAGCAACACTAAGTTGGTAGGCCGTATCAAGATTTACCGGTAGCCCTTCCGCTAATGGTGGACGTTTTAATTCTTCAGGATCAGAACCAATAATCTGTCGATAAAGCGCCTCTGCTGCTTTTACCTCAGCACGTGCAAGACTAAGCTCTGAAAAAGCTACGGAACGGGCAGCTTGCGCTTGAGAAAGATCAACACGCCCTCCCTCTCCTACATCAAATTTTGCTTTATTCGAACGAACTTGCTCCTCAAGGGCAGCTAAATTCTCTTTACGAAGATCAGCAATACGACGTGCTTGATATACATTAGCATACGCCACCACAGTATCAAGAAACGTATTTTGCTCAGCATTACGAAGATACTCACGCTGCGCCTGCAACTTAACCTGAGCTGAAGAAAACATATTTTGTGTGGCAAAACCGTCAAACAATCTATGAGTTAATTTTACCCCTATAGATCCAGAAGTAATATAAGGACCCGTCATGGACTTATTTCGCCCATAGTTTCCAATCCCTTCTATTTGTGGTAAAAATCCAGATAGTGCAATGTCTACATCACCGCTTGATATACGCACAGCCGCACGTTCACTATTCAACTTAGAGCTTTGCACATAAGCTTTAGCAAAAGCGTCCATCAATGTTTCAGCGTGAACCGACCCTGATATAGAAATGCTCAAAACCAGCAATAAACACGCGTGAATTTTTTTGTTTATCTTGAACACAATACACACAATCAAACCCCCACTTACATTAATAAAAGTATCTTTTATTCACAAACAAAGCAAGCACTAAAATATAAAATCAGGCGTTTTTAAAAAACTAGGAAGGCGACCTACAGAAAGATTAAAAGCGCAACGCACCGCAATAGCGCTATCTTCTTTTACATAGATTCGCGCAACCCCAGAATTACCGTGTCCTTCAACCACAACAAGACGTCCAGCATTTTTCATTTGATCAAAGATACCCTCCGGAATGAAATCAACAGAACCCTCAATAAAAATCAGATCATAAGGCCCCTCAACGACATATCCCTGTTCTAAAGGACCATGAACAACAACCACATTATCACACCGATTACGCTCTAAAGTTTCTGCAGTACGTTCCGAAAGAGCTTTATTACTTTCTAGCGCAACTACAAAGCCCGCAAGTTTTGCAAGCAAAGCTGCACAATAACCACTATTTGCTCCAATATCTAAAACTGTATCCGATGATTTTACAGCTGCAAGCTGTAGCAATTTTGCTAAAGAGGCAGGCTTCATAGAATAGCGTGCCGGCCCCCCATTTTGGCCTGGACATACAATAATATCGTTATCAAGATAACTTAAAGCTCTCATATTTTTCGGTACAAAATCCTCACGCGGTACCGTTAAAAAAGCCTTAAGAACTGATAAATCCGTTACATCTACTGTACGAATTTGATTGTCAACCATTTTGCGACGAAGCTCTGCAAAATCTGCAACCATAACGACCCTTTTCTCCTACATACAAATAAGAATAAAGTTGCAAAAAAGTATACTACAGTCAACAATTAGATTTTAACCGTACTATTTTAAAGTGTTTTACCTGGAAAGGAAAATGCTTATTCACGCCTATCATTCCTAAAGGCCATTTTATTCAAATCAACTGGAGGCCTCGCCCGGAATCGAACCGGGATACAAGGATTTGCAGTCCTCTGCGTAACCATTCCGCCACGAGGCCTCGCCAACAAGTGTAAAAATCTCAATAAGGGAAGGCAACGCATCCGTCAAGGTGTAGAAAATCTTCTCTGTTCTTTTTTCTTCCTCTTATGATATTTTTAAAAAAATTATGATATTTCTTTAAAAAAGTAATTTTATCCTTTGCAAATCAGTATTGCTTTGCTATAGCCCTTGCAGTTAAATAATTAATCGCTGTTCCCCGGTAGCTCAGCGGTAGAGCAACCGGCTGTTAACCGGTTGGTCGCTGGTTCGAATCCGGCCCGGGGAGCCATTTATTTTCATAATATGTAAACCGGTTATTTTTTTGGGCTTTTTAAGCGCTACCTGATGCGTAGACCCTAAGAGAACGGGGCTTTAAAAGCTACTAAATACAAATACGCTATTTTATAGACTTTTTCTGTTAATATTTTAAATTTTTCCAGACCATGCTATGAACAAAGCGCTCGATGTTCTAAAAACATAGGGTAACTTCACGCCTAAACGAATCAACTCAAAAAATTCAAAGTCGTATTTTAAATATAAATCTTCCCCCGATCTAAACACCATCTTTAAAACCTGAATTACATCATCTGCGTTCTGTTTTTATTGTAACGAATGCAAAAGAAAAAATGCACCAATATCAGCTACAAATACTTCAAAATATGGGTGTAACTTCGTTGGAAGAACTCTGAGAAAACATGCATAAAACATAAATTTTTTGCATCATAAGTTAGCATACGCAATTAAAACGTATTTTTATTATAAACAATATTCACTTTTATGTATATTTTAAAAGATAAAAAGTGCGCGAATAAGTACAAGAAACTGAAATTTTCAAAGTCGCTTCTACAACGTAGAAAAAACGAGAATTTTTTTCAAGAGAACTTTTAATCAGGATAGAGGCCAAAATGTTTTTTCTTTTTAAAAATTAAAATCTTTTAAAGCATTCTCGATTTTAGCAAGAGAATTATTTTGTGCTGTTCTTACTCTTTAAGAAGAAACCGAAAAAAGAATAACATTCCTAACACATAGAATTTTCTAAAGATTTTATTCAAGCTGCCTTCTTCACTGATTTACGAAAACGAAAAGACTTCGCACACTTTGCTGCTGCTTTTGCTTTTTTATGTCTTTCATTTGGGGACGAAGAGTTTTTACCCTGTAACTGTTCCGATTTCTCTGGGCAACCCAAACATTTTTTCTTATGCTTGTTTTTTCTAAAACGACGCCCCTTACTATTTTCTTTTTCTCCACCTGCTTCTACAACCGGTTTTTCTAAAAACACCGCAAATTGCTCTGGAATAGCTTCACGCATTAATTTTATACCAATCAAGCGTTCTACAGCTCGCAAACGCGCAAACTCTATGCCTTCATCAAAAAGTGTTATAGCTTCACCAGATGCGCCATTACGTCCTGTACGGCCAATACGATGCACATAACTCTCTGCTTCATCTGGTAAATCATAATTAATAACGTGGCTTATGCTTGGTATGTCAATGCCGCGCGCTGCAATATCCGTTGCAACAAGAATTCGCACTGCTTTCTCACGAAAAGCCTTCAATGCATGTTGCCGCGCATTTTGTGATTTATTTCCATGAATCGTCGCAACAGAATATCCTATTTTGGCTAAACTACGTGTAACAGCATCAGCACCGTGCTTAGTTCGAGTAAAAACAATAACTGAAACGAAAGCTGAGTTTGTCAAAATTTTACCTAAAACATTCTTTTTTTCACTGGTAGGAACACAATATAACTTTTGAGTAATTTCCGCAGCAGTCGTCCCTTGAGGAGCAACTTCTATTTTGACTGGATCATTGAGCAGACGCTTTGCAAGTATTGTAATTTCTTTCGACATTGTTGCGGAAAAAAGTGCTGTCTGACGCTCTTGATGCAAAAGTTTTGCGATTTGTTGTACATCGTTAATAAAACCCATATCCAACATGCGATCCGCTTCATCCAGAACTAAAAAACGAGATTGAGAAAGATCGACATAATTTTCACGGATAAGGTCTCTTAAGCGCCCAGGTGTTGCTATTAAAACATCAACACCTGATGCCATGCGTTTAATTTGTTTTAAACGTGATACCCCGCCAAAAATAAGACATGTTGAAAGATGCATTCCTCTCGCAGCAGCACGAATTGTTTCATCAATTTGAACAGCGAGTTCACGCGTAGGAGCTAAGATCAAAGCACGCGCAGTTTTAGGGCAACGTTTATCACCAAAAGCTAAAACCTGATTTAAAATAGGTAAACCAAACGCTAAGGTTTTTCCAGAACCTGTTTGCGCAATACCCAAAACATCGTGCCCTTTCAACATCACGGGAATAGCCTGTTCCTGAATAGGTTTAGGTTTATTCATCCCAGCAGCGATTAAGTTTTTAATCAAAAGAGTGGATAAACCCAACTGTGCGAAAACATTTTCTCTATTTATATTCAAAATAAAATCTTTCCTTAGCTACTACTCTCAACGAGTAATAGGCTAAACTACATTGCTCAAGAATCTGCACAAAAGAGATCTTGAAATTTCAAATTTACGGAGCTACGCCCAAAATAGCGATTTGCGTGACTCATGAACCCCTAAACAAAAGAAAGCGCATAATTGTATCTTATAAAAGCCAGTTAACCAACATAAACACCTTCATCTATATTATTGAAGAATTATAAAAAAAAGCAAGAACTTTGAAAATATATTTATCCATGAATAAAAAATACAATATTCTAAACATTTAATGCTTTATTATTATTTTATTCGGTAACTGTACATTATTAAAATCAGGGTAAATTTCCAGAAAAATCGGATTTTGTATAGTTTTTTGACCACCATAGATTAAATACCATTGAGTTTTATCAAAAATTGCTAAAGTTTTATATTGGATAATGCGATCTTTTGTCTTAAGCGTAGTTGGAATCAAAGCATACAAAATTCCGGAATTACTTTGCAGATAAGCTATGTTTTTTTCATCTAAATGATAAGCATCAAGGGATAAATTCTCAAATTGAACACTCAGCTGTTTAATAAAACTATCCCGTAAATTCTTCTCTGTTGTATTCAATCGACGTGCCATTTCTTTATAAAGCCGCTTGGGCATATGAAGAGAAATAACTGCAAAATCCCTATTTTTTACGGCATTATTGATATCAGCAACCAATCTTAAAAGTTCAACTTTTTGTATCACCTCTGGCTCAGAACCTAAACTCTGCTTACCAATACTTAAAAATAAAATCAGTACAAAATAAAAAATAGATCGCATTTTTATATTTCTTTTTTCAAAAAAAATCTCATATTTTCAAATTACAAAATCAAACAATGCTTGATCATCGGTAATATCACGATAGCACCAACCTAACTCTTGAAATTTTTTTTCCAATAGATGAAAGTTATCATATTTTTTTGTTTCAATTGCAATCAAGACAGAACCGAAGTTTTTAGCTGATTTTTTAAGATATTCAAAACGTACTATATCATCATCTGGAGATAATTGAGAAAGAAAACTACGCAATGCACCAGGACGTTGCGGAAAACTAAAAATAAAATATTTTCTTAATCCCTGAAAACGCAGAGAACGTTCTTTAATATCCGGCAAACGTTCGAAATCAAAATTGCCGCCTGAAACAACGAGAATAATTTTTTTTCCTTTTAATTCTTTAGCGGGAATGCTGTTAAGAGCATCAACCGATAAAGCACCAGCTGGTTCAAGAACAACACCTTCAACATTAAGCATTTCAATCATTGTAGAACAAACACGATTTTCGGGAACCGTAATGACAGAATCTGGAGAAAATTGCTTCAGAATCGCGTAATTTAACGCACCAATTTCAGCCACGGCAGCACCATCTACAAATGTATCGATATTTTCAAGCTTGACACGTTTTCCACGCTTCAAACAAGCAAGCAAACTTGCAGCTCCTTGCGGCTCAACAAAACGAAGCTCCGTTTTCCAACTATATTCGTGTAAAAATTTGCTCACACCACTAGCCAAACCACCTCCACCGACGGGCACAATTATTAAATCTGGCGCACCATCCTCTCCATTGAGTTTCTTCCATTGTAACACAGTCTCGCATAGAACTGTCGCTTGCCCCATAATAATCCGAGCATCATCAAAAGGCGGCGCCATCACACCACCGCTCTCCGCAGCAAAAGATTGTGCGGCTGCATAACATTGGTCAAACGTATCACCGATTAAACGAATATCAATAAACTCTTCACCAAAAACGCGGGTTTTATCAATTTTCTGTTGCGAAGTTGTCACAGGCATAAAAATCACGCCTTTACGCTTAAAATAGCGACAAACAAAAGAAACTCCTTGCGCATGATTACCTGCTGATGCGCAAACGAACACCGCATCTTGAGATATTTCGCCAAGCATTTTTGAAACAAAATTAAATGCACCACGAATTTTATACGAGCGCACCGGTGTTAAATCTTCACGCTTCAAATAAATTTCCGCACCATATTTTTGACAAAGAAAATCATTTCTCTGAAGAGGTGTTTCAGCAAAAACGTTATGCAAATTTGACATCGCTTCAGTTACATCTTGAATAAATTTACTCATAACACCTGTTATTTCATTCTTTCTTAATACTGACAAGATTCTTTCTAGCTATAGAATCAACTATTGTCAGTTAAAATTTTAATGCGGGATGATAAAATTTATTTCTTATCATTACTTCTTGATTCAATAAAAGATATAGCTTATGAGGGTGTTCTTATCGCGGACGTGATGAAAACGGTAAACATAGCAGACTTAAAATCTGCCGGTCGAAGACCTTGCGGGTTCAAGTCCCGCCGTCCGCACCATTTTGTGCAATTTTTTTCTTGTTTTCCAGTAAAAAATATCGCTTTTTGCGACCTTATCGCAATATTATTCGGATACTGTGATTATATGGAAAACGAATCATTTTTTCTTATGGAAAAACGGTTTAGTTGTGTTCTGTAAGCAAACAACAGTGTAGATCTACAAATATTCTTCCATTCATCGTAATCATTTAAAATCTGGAAGGTCTACTCCGCCATAAAAAATATTTACGTACAAAAATAAAAAACAAGGCCCTATCAAAGATAGGACCTCTTAAGTTATTTTAGTTTGCAAAATTCAGAATTTATAAGCCACTCCAGCCCGAAAATCATTCGTTCTATATTTTATTTCAATTTCGTCCTTAAATTTCTTTTTACCAAAATCGGAGTAACGATATTCTGCACGCACAACAAAAGTATCTGTCATCGCAAAATCAATACCACCACCGAAGGTATAACCAATCATCGTATTTGTAGCATCTGATGCAGAATTAAAACCATCCTCTCCTGAAACAGAGATCGACAAGATATCTTGAAGCTGCCCATAGGCAACACCACCAGCAATATAGGGCATAATACGATCAGCAGAAAGACCAATTCGCATCCGTGTAGCACCTGTCCATTTCTGTTTTATTGTGTGAGAAAAAGTGATACCATTTTCTCCTGCCTTTACTTCAATGTCTGCCGCTCTCTTCTTCCTCCCTCCTCCAATAGATCGCAAAGCTACATTATCTCTATTTGCTATAGCATCTCCATCAACCCATTTTCTCGGTATCTGAGGACCCATTCCTACTAAACCTGGATTTCTAGCGTAATCAAACCCATCGGAATTAACAACGATGGCTTTTGTATTCTTTCGTTCAATAAAATTTATATCCGTATCAACCCCCAAAATAACATTATTACCGAAATCAACGTTACTGCCAGCATAAAAACCTCCTATAACACCAGAAAGTTTAGGCATATACTTTTTCTCGACCGATACCCATTCTTTATTTCTGCCATCTTTATCGGGGAACAGAGGAATATCGACATCAGGCATCTTTGCAGAAAGTTTACTCGAAAAACCGCTTACTTGCCCCCCAAAATAGAAACCTGCCCAAGAAAAAGATGGAGAAACAATAACTGGTGAAACAACACTTGTGTGTTGTTTAGGAACGACTGCATCTGATGCCTGTACTAAAGAAACTGAAACGAAAGAAAAAACAGATGTTATTATAAATTTTGTCTTCATAAAATTATACCCCACTGTTATTATTCATAATATAACCAAAATTCATATTTTGATGAATAAATCAATAAAAACTCATTCTGCAATTTACATACGCTATTTACATAATTACACCAAAATTTAATATTAGCAATTAAATTTTAATAAATTTTAATATATCAACAATAATCAATAATAAAAAATATAAAAATTTACCAAATAATAGCTATTATATTTTATTTTAAGGAATAAAGCTATGATACTCTTCTTATCTAAATTATCTCATTAAATTTCAAAATTGATCAGTTAGTATCCTGTATGTATGAACTATTATCGGATAACCATAAAAAAATATAATTATTCAATAT
>NZ_JAYMZK010000012.1:0-24646 GCF_037070895.1 Bartonella vaga | reverse complement strand
ATTTTATTCTTATACAATATTACAGCATAATATCCTTCTGATTCTATTTCAAATGAATATATAGGATCTCTAAAGTAAATATTTACACAACTTCTTCAATGAAGATTTGAGCAAAAAAAATTTAAAAAAATCGGAAACCATGATTAACGGTATTTAAAATATTTAAATACAATTTCCTTATCTAAGTGTCACATGCACTTCAAATTTAACAAACTCACAACTAATACAATGTATTATTCTTGAGAAGAATATAAGAATTAACCATTTTGCCATTCATTCCAATTATGAGCATTTTATCATCTTTTTTATAAATACTCTATATTGTATAATTGATGAAGCAAAAAACTCTGACAAATGGAGCCATTGGAACATAATCATGAAAAGAATCCTGCTCGCAGAAGATGATAACGATATGCGTCGCTTTCTAGCGAAAGCCTTAGAACGTGCAGGCTACGAAGTCGCCGATTTCGATAATGGTGCAAGCGCATATGAACGTTTACAAGAAGAACCATTTTCCCTTCTACTTACCGATATTGTAATGCCAGAAATGGATGGAATCGAACTGGCACGACGTGCTACAGAAATTGATCCTGATTTACGAGTAATGTTTATTACAGGTTTTGCAGCAGTTGCACTAAATTCAAACAGTGACGCTCCTCCTGATGCAAAAGTTCTTTCTAAACCGTTTCACTTACGTGAGCTAGTTAATCAAGTTGAAAAAATACTCATAGCTGCTTAAAGCAGGGTATTTTTTCAGTTTATCAGTGTCTAAATTAAATAGAAAATTAAATTAAGCATTGACGTTTGTAATTCTATGTGGTGTATGCAAACATCATTGAGTGGGCGTGTAGCTCAGCGGGAGAGCACTACGTTGACATCGTAGGGGTCACAGGTTCGATCCCTGTCATGCCCACCATTCTCATTTTTAAATACTTAATAATTTTATTTATAAGTATTTTTTTCAATATTTTTGATAAATCAAAGACAAGAGAACAAGATTTTCAAATACTTCTCTATAAAATATATTGTTTTCTACCAACTTCCTTTACCAATTCTTTTAACTCTGTTAAATTTTTTTATAGGAGTTTCCCCATAACTTTAGAAAATAAACTAGTAATTTAAGCACTAAACGAATCAGGAACTATCACTGTTTGCTCTAGATTCATCGCCCAAACCATCCTATTTACCGGCAATAACATTCCCTCCCCATGATCCTAGTGCCACCAACCTCTATAGCCTTGCTACAACATTGAACGGAAAACCTTGAGAGTGACTTTATGCATTGTTTCATATTTCGCAAACTTTTAATATGGACATTCTGATCAACTGTCAGGGTAATATCATCTTTCTGTTCATCGTTTCCTAAAGCATAAGACGGATTTATTCCTACAAAAATATCGATTGCAATACTCTTCAAATTGCCTTTTTCAGTAATAATAAGCGATAGAATAACAAGCTTCTATTGTATTTTCTACAGTCATGGAATTCTGAAATGAAACCATAACTTTATCAGACTAAATGCCAGTCATGCTTTTACCGAAAACACCAGCAATATGGAGAATAGTACCTTTTTATGAGGAATCCTGTGCATTTCCTGTATTCCCCCTTTCCTTTAGAGCCATTGAAAAGAGCGCTGCCTTTGGCTATGAAGATCAGAGCTTTTCAGCTCTACCATTTCCGATTTTGTGTATTTTATTCCCATAACCAAAACGTATTATAGCCTCCTTGACACTTTGACCCGTGCCCAAAATACCAACATTCACAAAGCCTATCACACCTGCAAAAGACTTCTTATGGATTTCTCTTCCATTGCAATAATCATAGCCTGCTAAAAATATGATATCATGAATGCAATGAATCTTCACATTATGATTCACAATAACAGTTGCCGCCTGCAAATTCGCATCATTATTGGCAGTGAGTCGTATATCTTTTCCTGCGCTCAGAGATAATTGAACCATATTCATAACTTCTTGTTCGCCCACATCTTTCATGGATAAAACTCCAACGCTGAAGGAAGCACTACTGCTATTCTTTGTCATTTTAAATCCAAAACCAGAGCGCTTTTCTTGTGTATTGGATGAATAATTATTCTGAATGAAAAAGACCTTAACGTCATAAGCTGCAAAAAGAGTAGAATCTTGATGCTCAAAATTTCCTTCGCTTTGTGCTTGTGATTTCTTGCATAAACTTTCCTAAAAGAGATACAAAGCCATGAGCTAAGCTCATACCAAAACCAGACACAAAACTCATTGCTCATAGAAGTATTCTCATCAATCACTCTTGAAAGAAAAGCTCTTGCCATATGGAAATGGTCAGCTAATTTTGTATTGTTAGTCCCATTTTTCCAAGAAAACTACTTTTAGAACTTCACCCAGATGTGCAAGATTGTGCATCATTTGTTTTCGTTCATTTCATCAATGGTAATCTTGATAATCAACAAGCCAAACATCTGTTCCAATAAAATGAAGAGTAACACGTTAATTACCATTGATCCCATAAAAATAATATCCTGCAAATTCAACTTTAAGAGAGTATATTTTAAGGGCAGGTGCTTTCAATATTTTAGAGGTAGTATTACTTGCTAACACTCTTAAGATAACGCGTAAATTTTTTACGTAATTTGCTAGAATAGTTTTTTTAGAACTCGTTGTATAAAATAATTTTTGGCCCTTATATTTGAAACTCACAATCGCCACTACAATCCCTTATCGTATACTATTACTATACGATCAATGAAAAAGAGAGTAAGCATCATACTGCTAAATCTGGTTTCATATCTGGATAAGTAATTGAGAATAAAATTTTAAAAAAGTTCGTGATAGGCAAAAAATAAGTTAATGGAATAAAAATTCCCACACTTTTATATAACCTATTGATTTTATTTAAATATGGTGATCCCGACAGGATTCGAACCTGTGACCCACGGCTTAGAAGGCCGTTGCTCTATCCAGCTGAGCTACGGGACCAAATTATTATTTCTAAATTACAAAGAGTACTCTTAACTCAATGCGTCCAAGGCTGCTGCCTATCACTACGAAAATTATCTGAGTAAGAAACAGCACGCCGAATCGATCTATGTGTTTTTTCTACACGATAAGGGATAGCATTCTTGTGTGCAAAAGCAATCGCTTCTTCCTTATTATTAAATCGGATTCTTATCTGACTGTTCATATCAGATGTTGCTGTATACCCCATAAGTGGCTCCAGCATCTTGGCCTGTAACGGCTCATATTGCAAAATCCAAAAACCAGTATTTTTCCTACCTGACTGCATAGCTGTCTTCGCAGGACTATAAATACGCGCGACCATGGTTACTTTCCTTCAAACTACAAACGCTTGATCACCATACGCACCCAATTGGGTCATTCATTCTATCACATAAACAAGCATGGTCGGAGCGATAGGATTCGAACCTACGACCCCCTGATCCCAAATCAGGTGCGCTACCAGACTGCGCTACGCTCCGCCATTTACACCTACTTGATGTACACTCACTAAAATTTTCACAACGGAAGTGCAAGAGAAAAACACATTTTTTTTTAATTTTATTATTTTTCTTTACAAGAAAGAACTTCTTAATTTTTTTTCTGCTAAACAAAACATTCATTTAAACGAAACATTCATTGATAAAAATTAAAAAATGATACGTGAAAATTTACATCCATAAATTTCCTTGTATAGACAATACTAGCAACTTAAATATCGCAAAAAAGTTCTTACTCTGCATATACAATCAAACACACTTCACGAGAAAAACTGCTCCGATCTTCTGCCGCTATATCCTTTTAGTCACCATTATTTTTAAAAACTTTACACTTTTCTAGTAATAGAAACGCATAAACTAAAAAATAGATACTTTTCCTAGTAAAACAAAAAAGGAGCTTTCTTCTATTAGAATCATTTTCAAATGCTTAAATGGATTTATACAATGCTTTGTAGACGTTCATAATTATAAAAACTTAAGGACATTAGAAGAATATATTAGCGTGTTATAGAAGAGAAAAATGCTATCATGAAAAAAGAAAAAATTCTAAACAGCCACATTTTAAACTGTACCCTACAGTAATAATAAAATCCAAGAATTTTTTAATTAATAATTTGAATTATACTAAACAAGTATTTACTTATCTTACATATTAAGAACTTCACTAATAACTGAACGCGTTATTTTGCTTTTTCTTTGTAATGCTAATCTATCCACAGAATCAATAACACGCTTCAACGAAAATAAAGAACGCTCACAACGACTTACAAGATAGTAAACTGTATCCGGATGAACAATAATCTGTCTATCAGAAAAAAGTTTAAAAGCAACAGCAGTTAACAATGCATCATCAGGCTGATTAATCGCAACTAACATAACTGAATTAAGGCGACTTTTTAGATCATTTAACTTTAAATTCCACGCGGAAGGTACTGTACGTGCAGTAATCAATAAAGTGGCCTGACGTACCTCAAGATTTACTTGCTTAACACTATTAATTAAATGGAAAAGTGCTGTCTCACTTATGTCGCCCGCATCAATATCCTCAATTAACAATGATTTTCCTGAAGAAACAATAGAAATAGCCTGATCAATTTCATTGCGATGAATACTAAGAGCTTCAGCTTTCTGCGCCCATACGCTAGAAAAGTGCGTTTTTCCAGATCCTGCGTTTCCAACCAAAACTGCAATAGGCAAAACCCAGTTTGGCCAATGATCAATAAGCTGAAAAGCCAAACGATTACTTTCCGTCACCAACAAATCATCAAATTGAAGAATCGAATCATAAGAAAGATTTAAAGGTAGTTGCGTTTCACATCCATTCATTCTAGCAGCTCCGAATCTCCACTTCGCGAATACATCTGAGAACAACGATAAATATGAAGAGCAAAACGAACCAAAACACCGACAGCCGCCGCCGCAGGAACAGCAATAAGCATACCAGTAAAACCCAATAATGAAGAAAAAGCAAAAAGTGCAAACATCAACCACACCGGATGTAGCCCCACTGACGACCCTACAAGTTTAGGCTGAAGGATATAACCTTCAATAAATTGGCCAATTAAAAAGATAACCATAATAACAACAATCCAACCCCAATTATCGGGGTAAAACTGAACCCATGCAACACCAACAGAAAGTAACAAACCACTCATTGTACCGATATAAGGAACAAAACTGATAAGACCAATAAACATACCAATCAAAAGACCAAAATTGAGTCCTGTGATTGTCAGACCAATAGCGTAATACCCTCCTAAGATTAAACAAACTGTTCCTTGTCCACGAACAAAACCAGCAATAGCTCTATCCATTTCATAAAAAATACTGCGAACAGTTTCGAGATGATCCCGTGGTATCAACGAATCAACTGATGCAACCATACGTGGCCAATCTAATAACATATAAAATGTAACCACAGGCGCTACAACGAATAGACTGACGATATTAACGATAGATTTTCCTGATTTCAGGAGTGAATTTAAGAAAGATGTAATCAAATCAGAACTTTGTCCTAAAAGTCCTTTAATATTATTCTGTAATTCATTTGGATCACTACCAAAATAGCGTCTGACCCAATCAAAATCATGCTCAACAAAAAAAGTTTGAATACGATTAAGGTAGACGGGCAAACCATCACTCATAAATTTCTGTATTTGCCAATTAATAATAGGAATCAAAATGATTAAAGAAGCAACAAAAAAAATAACAATGAACAAAGTAATGAGGATAGTGCCAAAAATACGGCGAATACCAAATTTTTCAAGTAATTGAACAATAGGATTAAGAAAATAAGCTAATACAATGCCCACTATAAAAGGAAACAAAACAGATCCAAAAATAAACATAAAGAGAATAAAAAAAACTAATGCCCCAAGCCAGAAAAAAATTTGCTTTTTCATATTGTTTGGTAACTGTATTTGAGTATAAGCTGGCACATAAGTCTTATAACGCGTACGAAACCCATTTTCATTAATTTTTTTTTTCATATGCTGCAAAGCAGAATGATCGTGATTATCTGATATTTTACTCATGAAACATCCTAAAAAAACTTTTACAAAGATTATAAACTTCTTCTACATGGGTCAAGCAGAGTCGCGTATTTTCTTAAATGTAAAATATCGATATCTCTTGCAGAGATAACTCTATCATGGCATGGCATATATAAAAACTGATTTTCCATAAGGAAGGCTCCTATGAGCAATCAAGATATCGTAAATAACAAATCAAACTGTGGTCTTACTTACGCAAAAGCTGGCGTAAACATTGATTTGGGTAATACCATGGTAGAAAAAATTAAACCCTTTATACGCTCAACAAAACGAGTAGGAGCAGATGCAGAAATTGGTGGTTTTGGTGGCCTCTTCGATTTAAAAGCAGCTGGCTTTACAGACCCTATTCTTGTAGCGGCTAATGATGGTGTAGGAACAAAATTAAAAATTGCCATTGAATCAGGTATCCATGACACTGTGGGCATTGACCTCGTAGCTATGTGCGTCAATGACTTACTCGTACAAGGTGCTGAACCTCTCTTTTTTTTAGATTATTTTGCAACTAGTAAGCTCGACCCTGAACAGGGTACTGCAATTGTTTCTGGTATTGCAGAAGGATGTAAACAAGCAGGAGCAGCCCTTATCGGAGGAGAAACTGCAGAAATGCCGGGTATGTATGCCGAAGGAGATTATGATTTAGCAGGCTTTGCTGTAGGTGCTACTGAAAGAAGTGCATTATTACCTTCAAAAGATCTTATAGAAGGCGATATTATTTTAGGACTTAACTCATCTGGGATTCATTCCAACGGCTTTTCTCTCGTAAGGCGAATTATCCAACACAGCAATCTAAAATGGAACGATCCCGCCCCCTTTAATCCTCGAGTTACCCTTAGTACAGCATTGCTCACACCGACACGTATTTACGTAAAATCACTCCTGCCTATTATACGAAATTACAAAGAAATCAAAGCCCTTGCCCATATCACAGGTGGAGGATTTCCTGAAAACATTCCACGGGTTCTTCCATCCTCTCTCTGTGCTGAAATGAATCTTTCTACCATTCATGTTCCATCAGTCTTTTCATGGATTGCTAAACAAGGTAAAATAGAAGAAGCAGAAATGCTAAGAACGTTCAATTGTGGCATTGGCATGATTATTGTCGTAGCGCAACACGCAGTTAAAACGATCACGCAAGCACTTGAAATGCAAGGAGAAAAAGTTACACTTCTCGGCAGTTTGACAAAACGCCGAGATAAAAAAATTCTCTATAAGGGTGTACTTCAGTTATGAAAAAAAAAATTATTGTTTTTATTTCTGGCAATGGATCTAATATGATTTCTCTTGCTAAAGCGAGTGAAAAACAAAAATATCCGGCTGAAATCGTCGCTGTTATTTGTGATAACCCTCATGCTAACGGTATTGAAAAAGCACATAAAAATAACTTGCCTATTCATGTCATTGACAGGAAAAATTATCCAACTAAAGAAGCACACGAAGAATCTATCCTTAAGGTTTTAGCTCAATATCAACCGGATCTTATCTGCCTTGCCGGCTATATGCGCCTTATTTCATCATGTTTTATAAAACTTTATGAAGGACGAATTTTAAATATTCACCCTTCTCTTTTGCCTTCATTTAAAGGCTTAAACACGCATGAAAGAGTTTTACAAGCAGGCGTTAAAATCACTGGTTGCACAGTTCATCTCGTTACAGAAGAGATGGATGCAGGAAAAATTCTTGCTCAAGCAGCCGTTCCAGTCTGTCCCAATGATACCATTGATAGCTTAGCAGAGAGAGTTCTTCAAGCTGAACATAAACTCTATCCAAAGGCCTTAAAAGCCTTCATTGAAGGAAAAAACAAAATAATACACACTCAACAACAGCTTTTATCATTTTGATGTATATCAATCAACGTGTTCTAATATGCGATTAAAATTTTTCTTCGGAAGTTCTATTGCAAAAAAATCGACATAAGAATGATAAACTTATCGTCTTTACGAGTTTTTGAAACAAAATACATAATATTCTATTTTAACTTTTGCACCATAACTTTCTTAAGTGAATCTTGCTTATTGAATTCACTATTTTTTTTAAAAAAGTCTTTTAAGATACAATTTCTCTAATCTTATAATTTAATTGCCTAATTTTCTTAATTCATTGTGTCAGTGTTTCTTTAACTGTTACCGCTAACTGTTTGAGTGTAAATGGCTTAGATAAAAATCCAAAAACAGCATCCTCTGGAAGATTTTTAGTAAAAGCATCTTTTGCATACCCAGAAACAAAAATAAATTTTATATCAGGATAGTTTTTACGTACTTCCTTGAGCAAAGTTGGCCCATCCATTTCTGGCATCACGACATCGGAAACAATAATATCAATAGCTCCCTTATTTTCCTCAAGAATGCTGAGTGCTTCCACTCCACTTGCCGCTTCTAAAACATTATATCCTCTCATTTGAAGAGCTCTAACTCCACCCATTCTAACAGCATCTTCATCTTCAACCAATAAAACAGTCGCAGATCCTGTTAAATCTGTATTATCGCTTTGCTCGTCACTCTTTTCATTCTGCTGAGAAATTTCATTATTAATATCAGAGATATAACGAGGAAGGAAAATATGAAATTTTGCCCCTTCTCCTTCTTTACTATCACAGTAAATATAACCACCTGTCTGTTTAATAATTCCATAAACCATCGATAAACCAAGTCCGGTTCCTTTCCCGACTTCTTTTGTCGTAAAAAATGGTTCAAACATTTTTTCTTGTATAGCAGCTGATATACCAGTTCCTGTATCTGAAACAGTCAATTGCACATACTCCCCCACTCCAAAGCCAACATTATCTAGTGCAGCACTTTGTTGTTTTGTAATATTACTTGTAGAAATCGTAACAACCCCGCCATCTGGCATAGCATCACGCGCATTAATAACCAAATTCATAATAACACGCTGAAAAGATGCTTGATCAACTTCAACACTCCACAAATCTCTTCCATGAATAATTTTTAACTGAATATCATTGCCTAAAAGAGGTAAAATCAGATTGCGAATATCTGATAAAAACTCTGTAAAATCAACTTCTGCAGGTCGAAGTGTTTGCTTTCTAGAAAAAGCCAATAATTGTTGCACAAGTGCGGCTGCACGATTAGCATTATTTTTAATATTAATAAGATCAGCATGCGCAGGATCAAAACTACGATGCGTATTTAAAAGAATATCGCACGACATCAAAATTGCTGTTAAAACATTATTAAAATCATGAGCGATACCACCAGCTAATTGCCCAACAGCTTGCATTTTTTGACTCTGAATTATTTTATCTTCAAGCGTTTTTTGTTCTGTTATTTCCACGGCGGAGATAATAACAAAATCTTGTAATACATAATCGTAATATGATTTTATAGGCATAACATAGAAGCGTAAATGGCGTCCTTCATCATTTTCTAAAACAGTTTCTACAGAAGCTGAATAATTTTTATTCATTGCAACTTTCTGAAATGCACGCTCTAACTGCGAACGATCATGATGAGATATAACGTCATAAAGATTAATAGTTTTACCCTCACATCTCATGAGTGATAAAAAGGCATTATTCACGTGAATCAATTGCCCTTTCTGATTCATTACCGCTATTGCAAATGGACTAGCATAAAAATACTCCATTAATGCACTGGATAGTTTTAATTTATCATCGTCCTCTTCCTCTTGTATTTGCTGCGGAATTATCACAATACGATAAATGGCTTCGTCCTCTAAGAGAGAAGAAGCGCACATAAAACAATTCAATGCTTTCTTACTATTGGTCTCTGAATTTAAATATAGCGAGAACACATAAGGTGAAGAATAACCTAAACTTTGATGTTTATTGTTTTGCAAACAAATATCACACCATGTACTATTAACTCCGACGTTACCAAATAATTTATCAAAACTGTATTGAGTAACAGTAAAATTTGCCAAATCAATTGAAAACCATTCGGCTAAAATCGCATTTGCATAAAGAATTTTCCCTTGTGTATTAACAGATAAAAAACCAACAGGGGCTTGATCCAAGTGATTGATAGCTTCTTGAAGATTCGAAAAAAAAACTTCGCTATATTCCTTTAAGTGCGAAATATCGGCAATGCGCCACAATAAAAACTTTTTTTTCCGCTTTGTAACTGGTTGAATAGAGATATTATACCAAAAGATCGCTCTGTCTGTAGAATGAGCAAAAATCGATTGCTTCGTTCTTAATTCTTCTTGCGCTGCAAGATTACTGCAGGCAGTAACCTTTAAGCGATAGGAGAGTGCACCAGCTCCTGGAAAATTAGCAATAACTGTATAAACTGAATACTCAGGCTTATAAGTCAAGATTTTTCGGTAACTCTGATTAGAATAGTGAACAAAACCTGATAAATCAGAGACTATAATTACATCATCGGTATTATTAAAGAGGCTAAGATCAAAATCTTCATGCAGCTGCGGTGCATTGTATTTCAAGGCTCCTATCCCTATCAGAATAAGTGTAGCAAATCCTATAACTGCTAAAGCAAAAAAAAATATCACCCCAACCTTTTGCAAATAACTCTGAGGGTAAAAAAAATCTAAAATACCTATGAAAAACAGAAAAGCGATTACAAAAACAGTACTAAGAATCACGACTTTCCGATATACAAAAGATGATGATTTTTCACTATATTCAGAACCTGTATCCATGTTTTTTGCCTTGATTATAGCCGTGATAATATCTCTCCCAAGACAATCACTCAATGTTAAAAACAACTTTTCTTATATTATGAGCAAGTCTTTTAAGAGTATGTTTACAAACTTATCCCAATACAAAATAATATTTCCATTCTAATATAGGAGAGGCTTTATGTATGCCTGGTTATCAAGCCAAATAGGCACCCCCGCAGCTAACATAACCGCAAGCTTAGTAATTTTTATAATAACAATTACAGCTATTACCGCAATTATATTATTTTTACGTCGTTTAAATAAAGAAAGTTTCGACATCAACATAAAAAAACATCCATCACGATTAACTTTATGCGATACAATTGCTATTGATCGTGTACGTCGTCTTGTTCTAATACGTTGTGATGATAAAGAGCATTTGCTTCTTGTTGGTGGGCTAACAGATGTTGTTGTAGAATCTAATATTGTTAATAAATCCATCACACAAAAGAAAGAAACACAAACAGCATTAAAAATAATAAAAAAACACCCAAGTCCTAAACTTACAGAAGAGAGACCTTTTTCCGTAAATGAAAAAGAAGATATGCAGAACGAGAATCCTACCTCTTTTATGAATCAATACGTGGAAGATTCAGCAATCACCGCTGAAATTGAAGGACGACAAGATCCATTTTTATTTATTCCTGATAAAAAAGAATAAAATACGGAGCCTTAACAGTGAGTGCCACATATTTCATTTGATTTATTACCTAAATCAACTTTAATCATCGCGATAAACTCTTTCCCGTCGTTCATGGCGTTCTTGAGCTTCTAACGACAAAACTGCAATCGGCCGAGCTTCAAGGCGTTTTATACTAATAGGTTCGCCAGTTTCCTCACAAAAACCGTAAGTTCCATTATCGATGCGCTCCAAAGCAGCATCTATTTTTGAAATGAGTTTTCTCTGACGATCACGAGCACGCAATTCAATTGTACGATCAGTTTCGCAAGATGCTCTATCAGATAAATCGGGTTGACCAACATTCTCTTCCTGTAAATTTTCCAAAGTCTCACGAGCTTCTCTTAGTATATCATTTTTCCAAGAAACCAACTTAGCACGAAAATATGCCTTTTGTCGTTCATTCATAAAAGGCTCATCTTCACTAGGGCGATACTGAATATCAATCTCTACGCTCATGCTATAAAAAACCTCCATATATAGTATGTGAGGCCTATATATTGTGCAATACAAATCGACACAAGTATCAAGTATAAAATTATAAAGTGTTTTTTTGTGCAACTATCTAGCAATGTATTTAAAAGCACTGTTTAGGTCTTCATCTACTTTTTTATATCACATACTCTCTTCGGATAATTACTGGATCAGGACACGCCCATAAATCTGCTTTCTAGTTATATCTACAATCCTAGAAAAGAGAGAAATGTAAAATTGGAAAGTTATACCCGAAAAGCTCATCCAGTTATTGCAGTAGAACTCAAATGTATAAAAAATAAATCATATGGTATGCAAAAAATAAAAATCTTTTACAAAGAGTATGATGTCCATAATCGAATACATTTAAAAATACACTTGTCTCGATTACTGTTGATCGCAATAGTTCTACCAGTCAAGATCAATGAGTTTCCTGCTCATATCAATAATCAAACGATAACTACTAAAAGCACTAAAATGTATCAGAGGTTAGGCACACCAATCTGAAAAGCATTATACTATACAAAAATTATCCACCTTCCATAAAAAACTGTTTCTCAGAATGAGTGCATGAGGAAAATAAAGAATTAAAGAAACAGCAGATAAAAAACAACGCGCTCAAATTATCACCACATACTCCCCCCATTAATGCCATTTTTGTCATAACACACCAATCTTCAATAAAATTAATCATAACAGATCCGTATTTTTGAGAAGAAACAGTAATATTATGTTGAAATTCAGGCATTAAATATGCTGTATGATTTGGTATACCTTGCAACTTGTACGGCTTTAAAATCTCAAGTGATGTTTTCATAAAAGATTTATTATATGTATTCTTCTTTTACGTCATAATACACAAAGATATTTTAGCACATAGAACTGCATAGTAAAAATAGCCAATCAAGGAGATCTTAATGCCCCCTTCTCATCTCATTGCACCTTCACTCTTGGCTTCCGATTTTTCTAAGCTTGGCCAAGAGGTATTGGATATTGTTGATGCCGGCGCAGATTGGCTCCACCTTGATATTATGGATGGCCACTTTGTCCCTAATATCACCTTTGGCCCTGATATTATTAAGGCATTGCGCCCATTAACCAAAGCAATATTTGACGTCCATTTGATGATCGCACCAGTAGATCTTTATCTTGAAGCTTTTGCAAAAGCTGGTTCAGATATTATAACCATTCACGCCGAAGCAAGTCCCCATCTTCATCGTTCACTACAAATAATCAAGGCAGCAGGTAAAAAAGCAGGAATTGCAATCAATCCAAGCACACCAGAGCATGTACTTGAGTATTTGCTAGATCAATTAGATCTTATCCTCATCATGACTGTCAATCCGGGTTTTGGTGGACAAAATTTCATTCCAGAAATGAAAAATAAAATTAAACGCGTTAAAAACATGATTGCTAATAGACCTATTGATCTCGAAGTTGATGGTGGTATCACTGTTGATACAATCGGGATAGCTGCAAAAGCTGGTGCAAATGTATTTGTCGCAGGCTCTGCAATCTATAAAAATGGAAACAAAGAGCTTTATAAAACACGTATTAATGCATTGCGCCAAGCAGCAACTCGATAAAAATAAGGAAAAAGTTATGATAACACGTTATTCCCGCCCCGAAATGGTAACAGTTTGGTCACCAAAAACGAAGTATCGTATTTGGTTTGAAATTGAAGCACATGCCTGTGATGCCTTAGCTAAACTGGGGATTATTCCAAAAGAAGCAGCAAAAGTTATTTGGGAAAAAGGTACAATAGCTGAATTTGATGTAAATCGCATTAATGAAATTGAAGCAATCACTAAGCATGATGTTATAGCATTTTTAACCCACTTAGCTGAACTTATTGGAGTGGAAGCGCGTTTTATACACCAAGGCATGACATCATCAGATATCCTAGATACAACGCTTAATATTCAATTGATGCGTGCCAGTGATATTTTGCTAAAAGACATAGATCAACTTCTTGAAGCACTCAAAAAACGTGCTTTTGAACATAAAGAGACGATCACCATTGGAAGAAGTCATGGTATCCATGCTGAACCAACAGTATTTGGAGTCAAATTCGCACTTGCATACGCTGAATTTTTCCGTTGTCGTAAACGCCTTCTTGCAGCGCGCGAAGAAATTTCTACTTGTGCCATTTCAGGAGCTGTAGGAACTTTTGCTAATATTGACCCCCGCGTTGAAGAACATGTAGCAAAAGCATTAGGTATGCGCGTTGAACCCATTTCTACTCAAATTGTGCCACGTGATCGTCATGCCATGTTTTTTGCAACGCTTGCTGTTATTGCTTCATCTATTGAAAGATTAGCCACTGAAATACGCCATCTACAACGAACTGAAGTACTTGAAGCAGAAGAGCATTTCTCACCTGGACAAAAAGGCTCATCCGCTATGCCCCATAAACGTAATCCAGTTTTAACAGAAAATTTAACAGGATTAGCTCGCATGGTACGTGCCTTTGCAATGCCTGCGATGGAAAATGTAGCACTTTGGCACGAACGTGATATTTCTCATTCATCTGTTGAACGTTATATTGGCCCAGATGCTACCATTACACTCGACTTTTCTCTCGCTCGACTCACATCGGTTATTGAAAATTTAATTGTTTATCCAGAAAACATGAAAAAAAATCTCAATAAATTCCGAGGACTTATTCATTCACAACGGATGCTCTTAGCACTCACACAAGCCGGAATCAGTCGTGAAGATTCTTATCGGCTTGTACAACGAAATGCGATGAAGGTTTGGGAACAGGGAAAAGATTTTTTAGAAGAATTGCTTAACGACAAAGATATTACAAAGGCTTTAAGTGAAGCAGAAATTCGTGAAAAATTTGATCTTTCTTACCACACTAAACATATTAATACGATTTTTAAGCGCGTTTTTGGGGAGTGATAAAAATTATACACAAGGAATAAACGTAATTGGTTTCCACCTATGATCCAAAACTTTCTATAACGAAGGAAACAATTCATGAAAGCAAATCAACTCGATATTCTTATTGTTCCTGGCTATAAAGGATCTTGTCCTGACCATTGGCAAACACGATGGGAAAAAAAATTGTCTACGGCTCGCCGTGTTCAGCAGACTCATTGGTCGAAACCTGTTTGTGAAGAATGGGTTAACGAAGTTAAAATTGCCATTGCACAAGCTCAAAAGCCTGTTGTTATCATTGCCCATTCATTAGGAGTTCCTACCACTATTCATGCCACTAAGGAAAACGCAGAAAAAGTTTGTGGCGCCTTTTTTGTTGCACCCCCAGATGTAAGCAATGAAAAAATACGCCCCAAACATTTAATGACATTTGGACCCTATCATTGCGAAAAATTGCCTTTTCCTTCTGTAGTTATAGCCAGCCGAAACGACGAGTTTTGTCAATTCTCGGTAGCAGAAAACCTTGCCAATGATTGGGGAGCACTTTTTGTTGATGCGGGGCAATCTGGCCACCTTAATGCAGAATCTGGGCACGGACCTTGGCCTGAAGGGCTGATGGTTTTTTCACATTTTCTTGCAAAAATCTGATACAATGGAGATAATCATCTTTACTCTATCTATACAGTTCCATTCCTCTCTGTTAAAATCCCAATGATAAAAATTTTAAGAAATATTATAGCTCTCATTGAGAATTTCTATCAATTAGGATAACATTGCTCATCACCGCTATTTAAAACCTCTCAATAAATAGAGAAAAACAATGAATCGTCGCCACCGTGTTTATGAAGGCAAGGCCAAAATTTTATATGAAGGACCTGAACCAGGGACCTATATCCAATTTTTTAAAGATGATGCAACTGCTTTTAATGCAAAAAAGCATAAAATCATCGATGGAAAAGGGGTTTTAAATAATCGCATTTCGGAGCACATTTTTAATCATCTTAACCGTTTGAATATTCCAACACATTTTATCAAGCGTATAAATATGCGCGAACAACTTATTAAAGCCGTTGAGATTATTCCGTTGGAGATTGTTGTTCGTAATATTGCCGCCGGATCTCTTTCTAAGCGTTTTGGATTAGAAGAAGGAACCGCTCTCTCGCAGCCTATCATTGAATTTTATTACAAAAATGATTCTCTTGACGATCCAATGGTAACTGAAGAACACGTCACTGCTTTTGGATGGGCAGTTCCGCAAGAAATAGAAGACATTATGCAATTTTCGATTCGTATTAATGATTTTCTTTCTGGACTTTTTGCAGCTGTTAACATTCAATTGGTTGATTTTAAAATGGAGTTTGGTCGCTTATGGGAAGATGAAACAATGCGCATCGTTCTTGCTGATGAAATTTCTCCTGATTCTTCACGACTATGGGATATGCAAACACGAGAAAAAATGGATAAAGATCGCTTTCGGCGTGATATGGGAGGACTCATTAATGCCTATCAAGAGGTTGCAAAACGTCTTGGTATAATCAATGGAAATGAGCCTTTACGGCCAAATGGTCCAGTTTTAGTAAAATAAACAACAAAGTGATTCCATGTCACATTCATTATATTAGTAAATGTACCTCTTTTTATTCAGGGGGATTCCAGCAACAGGAAACAAAAAATGAAAGCACGTGTTACAGTTACTTTAAAAAATAGCGTTTTTGATCCGCAAGGAGAGGCAATTGTTGGCGCTTTAAAAAGTTTAGCTTTCAAAGGCATTCACTCTATTCGTCAAGGAAAAGTTTTTGATATTGTGCTCGATGATCAATCTTCTGAAACCGCAAAGCAAAAACTTGAACAGATGTGTGAAACATTACTGACGAATACTGTCATTGAAAATTACACTATAGAACTTCTTTAAGTGGATCCATTCATGAAAACCGCTATTATTCAATTACCTGGGCTAAATCGCGATCAGGATATGGCTGCAGCATTACATCATATAACAGGAGTTGAGCCACTTAAAATTTGGCAAACGGATACTACAATTCCAAATGTAGATGTTATTGTTATTCCAGGCGGTTTTTCTTATGGAGACTATTTAAGATGCGGTGCTATTGGCGCACGAACACCAGTTTTGCAAGCTGTCCGTGAGAAAGCGCAAAAAGGTGTTACAATAATCGGCATATGTAATGGATTTCAAATTTTATTAGAAGCTGGCTTGTTACCTGGTACTTTAATGCGTAACTCTTCATTAAAATTTGTGTGTCGTGACATAAAGCTTAAAGTGGCAAATGCAAACACGAGATTTTCTCGGTATTATTCTAAAGGACAAATTATTCGTTGTCCTGTTGCACATCACGATGGGAACTATTTCGCTGATAGTGAAACATTAAAACAAATAGAAGACAATGATCAAATTGTGTTTCGCTATGCAGAAAATACAAACCCTAACGGTTCGATTAATGATATTGCTGCTATCGTCAATAAAGCTGGTAATATTCTTGGTATGATGCCTCATCCTGAAAATTTTATTGAACCCGCACATGGTGGTACTGATGGCCGTTTGCTTTTTCAGAGTGCTTTAAATTTGGCAAATGGATAATCACAAAAAGGAATCTGCGACCTAACTATTTAAAATTAAAAATCTGTATCATTTCCTACACAATAAATATACAAATCAAACACTTACAAACATAATGGATAGTATTTTTTAAACACATAAAGATTTATTCAAAAACCATTTCTGACCTTCGAATCTGCTAGGCACATAACTATATCTCAGTTGATGATTTATGAACTGCTGTCTTATAAAAAAACGCAATCACGTATGATCTCAGAGTATGATATTTAAAAAATAAAAATGCTAAATTTCGACTAATTTGATGGATAAAATACCTATGAAGCCTCGCAATAACATCTCCATAACACCAGAATTAATTGCACAACATGGCCTAAAAAATGATGAATATCAGCGTATCTTAGCCTTAATCAGAAGAGAGCCAACATTTACTGAGCTTGCGGTTTTTTCTGCAATGTGGAACGAGCATTGTTCCTATAAATCTTCTAAAAAGTGGCTTAAAACTCTTCCAACAGAAGGACAGTGTGTCATTCAAGGACCTGGTGAAAATGCTGGTGTTGTGGATATAGGCGAAGGTCAATGCGTAGTTTTCAAGATGGAAAGCCATAATCATCCCTCCCATATCGAACCTTATCAAGGTGCAGCAACAGGTGTTGGAGGTATTTTGCGTGATGTTTTTACAATGGGTGCTCGTCCTGTTGCAGCTATGAATGCATTGCGATTTGGATCTCCCGATCATCCACGAACGCGCCATCTTGTTGCTGGAGTCGTTTCTGGAATTGGTGGCTATAGCAATGCCTTTGGCGTTCCAACAGTTGGTGGAGAAGTAAATTTTGACGAACGTTATAATGCCAATATCCTTGTTAACGCTTTTGTCGCTGGTATCGCAAAAACAGACTCTCTTTTTTATTCTAAAGCTCAAGGAGTAGGACTTCCTGTTGTTTACCTTGGAGCAAAAACAGGACGTGATGGTGTCGGTGGAGCAACAATGGCTTCAACAGAATTTGATGATTCAATCGATGAAAAGCGTCCAACAGTTCAAGTAGGTGATCCTTTCACGGAAAAGTGCCTTCTTGAGGCTTGCTTAGAACTCATGGAACTAGGAGCTGTTGTTGCTATTCAAGATATGGGCGCAGCAGGATTAACCTCCTCTGCAGTTGAAATGGGAGCGAAAGGAAATTTAGGAATAGAACTTAATCTTGATAAAGTCCCCGTTCGTGAAGAAAACATGACAGCTTACGAAATGATGCTTTCCGAAAGTCAAGAGCGTATGCTTATGGTGCTTAAGCCAGAATTAGAAAAGCAAGCAGCCGCTATTTTTCATAAGTGGAGTCTTCACTTTTCCATTATTGGAAAAACAACTGACGATCTACGTTTCCGTGTATTCCATCGAGAGGAAGAAGTCGTCAATCTTCCAATTAAAGAACTTGGGAATGAAGCACCTATATATGATCGCCCTTGGATAAATCCTGTAAAAAAAACGACTCTAAAAATAGAAGACGTTAAGAAGGTAGAAAACCTCTCTGATGCACTCCTTACATTGTTGAATTCTTCTGATCAAAGTTCACGGCGGTGGGTCTATGAACAATATGATACACTTATTCAAGGAAATACTCTTGTTCGTCCAGGAAGCGATGCAGGAGTCGTCCGTGTAAGCAATAATGATAAACGTGCCCTTGCCTTTTCTTCCGATGTAACACCTCGCTATTGTGAAGCAGATCCTTATGAAGGAGGAAAACAGGCTGTTGCAGAATGCTGGAGAAATATTAGTACTACAGGTGCAACACCACTAGCAGCTACAGATAATCTCAATTTTGGTAATCCTGAAAAACCTGAAATTATGGGACAATTTGTGCTCGCCATTAAAGGTATAGGTGAAGCTTGTAGAGCCCTCAATTTCCCTATCGTTTCAGGAAATGTCTCCCTTTATAATGAAACCAACGGAGAAGCAATTCTTCCTACGCCAACAATCGCTGGTGTTGGTCTTCTTTCCGACTGGTCCAAAATGGTAACGATCGGTGGTATGCAGGAAGGAGATATTATTGTTTTGATTGGAGTTTGTGGTTCTCATCTAGGACAATCAATATACGCACGTAAGATTTTAAATATTGATGCAGGTGCCCCACCTTACGTAGATTTAAAGCTTGAAAAAAAGCATGGACAATTTGTGCGGAATATCATCGATCGTAGTTTTGTTCGCGCTGCCCATGATCTTTCTGATGGAGGATTAGCCATTGCACTCGCAGAAATGGTAATTAAAGCGGGTAAGGGAATAAAAGCAAAATTAAGCAACATACAGCCACACCATGCTGAGCTTTTTGGAGAAGATCAAGGTCGCTATCTTTTAGCAGTCAAACCTCATGCCCTAAACAACCTTAAGGAACTTGCACAAGTAGAATCAGTTTCCTTAACAGAACTTGGTATAGTTGAAGGTAATTCTCTTAATATAGATGGAATATTAACTCTTTCAGTAGATAAACTCACACAAGCTTACGAAAGTTGGTTTCCTCGATTTATGGACAAAGATAAATAATTATTCGTCTTTCTTGAATTATGCTACTCTTACATGCAGTAAACAAATAGAGGAGAATAACTATGGCAATGAGTGCACATACAATTGAAAAACTCATTCGTGAAGGCATTCCCGATGCAACTGTGACAATTCGTGACCTTGCTGGAGATGGAGAGCACTATGCTGCAGAAGTTGTTTCCGAAAGTTTCCGTGGTAAAAACCTTGTTCAGCAACATAAAATGGTCTATGATTCTCTTAAAGGTAACATGGGAAATGCACTTCATGCTTTAATGTTGCATACGAATATTCCCGAATAGTCTAAAATTTCTTCTTGCATTCATTCTATCAATACGATTAGAGAATGATATTAAAAATATAAATACACACTTTAAAAAATATGCAATATTGAGGAATAAAGATGACCACTATTGATGATTTTATTGATAACGAAATTAAAAAAAATGACGTCATTTTATTCATGAAAGGAACGCCAGATTCTCCACAATGTGGATTTTCGGGGCAGGTTGTTCAAATCCTTGACTACTTAGGGTTAAATTATAAAGGGATTGATATCTTAACTTCTGACGAATTACGTCAAGGAATCAAGAATTACTCAAATTGGCCAACAATTCCACAACTTTATATAAAAGGAGAATTTGTTGGTGGGTGTGATATTGTTAAAGAAATGTTCCAAAATAATGAATTGCAAGAGTTATTAAAGGAGAAAAACATTCCTTGCAATAATTCATAGGTATCTTTCTTTTCTTTAAGCATTTATAGAACTCTGTTCAGTCAAAATTCTTATTTCAAAGGTATTGTATGTCATATTCAATTGAGGAACGTGCGCATCTAGATGCGATTAGAGAAAAAATTGGCTATAAAGAATTTGTTATTCTTATTGGTGCACTCATGGCTCTCAATTCTATAGCCGTCGACATTATGCTTCCAGCGATGTCCAGCATTTTAAACAGCTTACATGTTATAAATGAAAATGATCAGCATTATATTATTTCTGGTTATCTTATTAGCTTTGGCATCACACAAATATTTTTTGGTCCAATAAGTGATCGTTATGGGCGACGTAAAATTGTCCTTCTTGGTCTTGCTTGTTATTCGTTTACAGCGCTTGGTTGTGCCTTTGCACCCAATTTTTCTGTATTACTTATTTTACGTATCTTTCAGGGTATGGGGGGTGCCGCTATGCGCGTACTCACAGTTTCCATGATACGTGATCTCTATAGTGGTCGCAAAATGGCAGAAGTGATGTCTATCATCATGATGATTTTTCTTATTGCACCAATAGTTGGACCTGCAATAGGGCAAATAATCTTGCTATTTGGAAAATGGAAATTTATTTTTATATTTATGGCAATCATTAGTTTTGTATTAATAATTTGGATTCAACTACGTTTGCCTGAAACTCTTTATAGACAGCGCTCCCTTTCCTTTTCTTCGATCAAACATAACTTATGGGCTGCTATAACTAACCGCACAATGCTTTGCTACACACTAGCAGCATCAATTGTTTTAGGTTGTATTTTTACCACCATAAATACATCACAACAAATATATGAAGGGATTTATAACCTAGGACTCTGGTTTCCAGTTGCATTTGCCATTGGTGCCGCTTTTCAAACTTTATCGTCATTCTTTAATTCTAAGCTTGTTGGACGTCTTGGAATGCGATATATCGCACATATTATGCTTTTGCTAT
The DNA here is from genome assembly GCF_037070895.1 of Bartonella vaga. NCBI lineage: Bacteria > Pseudomonadati > Pseudomonadota > Alphaproteobacteria > Hyphomicrobiales > Bartonellaceae > Bartonella > Bartonella vaga. Next base: position 3,114 of record NZ_JAYMZK010000012.1, on the reverse strand, counting down.
TTTGTGCCACTTCATGTATCTGGTTTGTTGCCTCTATTTTAGCAGATGGTGTTATTCCTTTCCCTTTCTACATGCTGTTATTCTGCGTACTTATGTTTGCCTGCGGCGGTATGTTAGCCAATTTCAATACGCTTGCGCTTGAATCTTTAGGAGAAATTGCTGGCACAGCATCTTCAATATCTGGCTTTATTCAAACTTCTATAGCAACAGGACTTGGCTTTTTTATTGCACAACAATTTAATGAAACAACCATTCCAAATTCTGCAGGCTTTTTCTTTCTTAGCTTCATAGCCATACTTATTGTCTTATGGGCCGAGCATGGAACCCTTTTTCAGAGATATAATAACACCCCTAATGAATAAAGGCTGCTATGAAAAAATTAACAATAACTGTTAACACCACACAGCATTCCTTTTTATGCTTTCAAAATTAAGTACATATACAATTAATTAGTAAATTTTCCTGATTTTGGAAAGCCTTTGGGAACCAAGCGGCCCCCTCCAGCACGCGTTCCCATCCAATCAATGAGATCATCAGCCTGACGATTAAAACAGCGCTCAGCTGTATCTTGCCAACTTAAACCTTCTGATAAATTAAAAGTTTTTACATCGGCAATACCGCCCTCTTTGTAACGTTGCAAACGAACACCCTTACCGCGATTCATTTCTGGTATTTGTTCAGTGGAAAAAATAAGCATTTTACGGTTTTCTCCAACCACTGCAATATGATCACCTTTTACCGGAACACAAAGTTTTAGTTTATCAGGAGAGGTCACATTCATAACTTGCTTGCCTTTTCGTGTATTAGCAATCACTTCTGCCTCAGGTACAATAAAACCCTTTCCATAGAATGAAACTAAAAGTAGCTTTTCCTGTGCATTATGGACAAAAGCTGTCAAGACATCATGTTCATCATCCATATCAACTAAAATACGAACTGGTTCACCATGTCCTCGTCCTCTTGGCAAACTATTCGCACCAATAGTGAAAAACTTTCCACCAGTAGTTATTATAATAATCTTGTCTGTAGTGTACGCTGAAAATGCTAATTTTAAACAATCTCCTTCTTTAAAAGAAAGCGTATTATAATCACTTAAATGTCCCTTCAAAGCACGCATCCAGCCTTTTTCAGAAATAACAATCGTAACTGCTTCTTTTTCGATCATTGCCTGATGAATATCATCAAGATCATGTCTTGGTGCTTCTTCAAAGGTTGTACGCCTTTTCCCTAAGAGAGTATTAGGAGAAAAAGTTTTACGAACTTTTATGATTTCCTCTGAAATTGTCTTCCATTTCTTCGTACTAGAGGTTAATAAATCCTGCAGTTTTTCTTTTTCAGCCTTCAGCGTTTCAAATTCTTTACGAATTTCAAATTCCTCAAGTTTACGCAAAGAACGCAAGCGCATATTAAGGACAGCTTCAGCTTGATTTTCTGTTAACTTAAAATGATTCATTAATTCCTTTTTCGCTTCATCCTCTTCACGAATAATCTGGATTATTTCATCAAGATTTAAGTATGTGATAAGGTATCCATGGAGAATTTCTAATCTGCAATCAATTTGATCAAGCCGATAATGAGAACGACGAACAAGCACTTCTTGACGATGTTCAAGCCATTGCTGCAAACTTTCACGCAAAGAAAGAACATTTGGTATTTTCCCCAAAGATAATACATTGAGATTAAGAGGAAATCTTACTTCAAAATCAGTTAATTTAAAAAGAGACTCCATAAGAAGCTCAGGATCAACTGAGCGATTTTTAGGAACAAGCACAATGCGGATATCTTCTGCAGATTCATCACGTATGTCTTCAAGCATTGGTAATCGCCGTGCAAGCAACAATTCTGCTGTTTTTTCAATAAGACGTGACTTTTGAACTTGATAAGGAATCTCTGTAACAATAATTACATAAGAACCACGGTTACCGGATTCTTGTTTCCAACGCGAACGCAATCGAAAAAAGCCACGCCCTGTACGATAAGATTCTTCAATACTCTTTTTAGGCTCAACTAAAATGCCTCCTGTTGGAAAATCAGGTCCAAGAACAAATTGATTTAATTCTTCATCACGTGCATCAGGATGAGCAATCAAATGTAGTGCCGCATCACAAAGCTCAGCAACATTATGAGGTGGGATAGACGTTGCCATACCAACAGCGATACCGGATGAGCCATTTGCTAAAAGATTAGGAAAAGCTCCCGGTAAGACAACAGGCTCTTCATCTTCTTCATTATAGGTTAAACGAAAATCAATGGCATTTTCATTAATCCCCTCAAGCAACAACACAGCCACGTCAGTCATGCGTGCTTCCGTATAACGCATAGCGGCGGCATTATCACCATCAATATTACCAAAATTTCCCTGTCCATCAACTAATGGATAACGAACAGCAAAACTCTGAGACAAACGCACCAATGCATCATAAATAGATGCGTCGCCGTGCGGATGGAATTTTCCCATTACATCACCCACAATCCGTGCACATTTTGCATAGGACTGCCCTGGATTGAGTTTGAGTAAACGCATCGCATGAATAATACGCCGATGTACAGGTTTCAAACCATCACGTACATCAGGTAATGCACGGTGAGTAATAGTAGAAAGCGCATAAGCTAAATAACGCTCTTGTAAAGCAGAACGTAATTCTATTGGCTCAATATGTTCTTTATCAAAAGGTAAAATCATTTTATCGGACATAGCATTAAGACAACAATCTCCAAAACAATGAGAAATTATTTCATAAGCTTTCTTCAGTGTAATCTTGCATTAATCAACTATATGAAAATAAACGTTAGAGTTAAAACATGAACAAAAATTTATACGCGTACTTTACATTTTATTTGAAAAATATATAAAAATGCTTAATACATTAATTTGAAATTTTTTAAAAAATAAAATAAAAAGCACAAGAATCCTTAAATTTAGAGCTTTGCTCTTTCAAGATAAAAATGAAGTTTTGTCGTATTTTCAATAAACAAAATTTCCTTCTATCAATATTTTGAATACGAGTATTTCAAAAAAAACTTTCTTAAAGCAAGACATTTTCCTAAAATTTTTGATAATCAATTAGCTATCTAACCTTATAGCTCTTTAATAAAAACCATATTGTATAGTAA
>NZ_JAYMZK010000011.1:0-37965 GCF_037070895.1 Bartonella vaga | reverse complement strand
CATGTGGAATATATTTTTTACATTTTATTGTATTGCCATTATATTAAGCTCTTATTGAGTTATATTTTTAAATTAAATGCTATAAAGTGATTGAATTTTATTAACTACGCAAAAATTATTTTGTTTTTATAATTCAAAATTATTTATTTCTTGAAAATACAATTGAGCTTTTGTGAAAAATATTTTTCTTGGTTATAAAGTGTGTTGTTAAATAGGAGTAGCTGTATTTTACTTTAAAAATCAGCATACTTTTTTATGATTTGCGGTTAGTTATTCGTTAAAAATTTTACCTTATAGATATATCATGGGTAATAAATGCATCAAATGCAGCCCAAAATTGTTTTTTATAGCTTTCGTTATGCATGATTGTTTCAAGTTCAGCACCTGTAATGGTGATACTATTTGTTAAACGTGCGTGTTGGCATAATTGTCGTACTTCCATATTGTTCGCAAGATTGTTTTTATTGGCGAGTATAAACAGTGTTGGGATTTGTAAATGCCCATAAAGTATATTTTTTTTTATAGAATCAACCGCATTAAGTACCGATGCCATCCATCGGGATGTTGGGGGAGTGATAGGAGGAGAGGGTGCTTTATTGGCGCACTCAAATTGTATATTTGTTTGTTTAAATTTTTTCCAACCTTTAGCTGATAAAAATCCAAGGCCTATATCAGAAAGAAATCGTGTTAATTTATGTTGAAAGCCATTTGTTGTATTTCCAAATGGTGCAAAAAGAGGAGAAACACAAAGCATTTTATTAAATTTATGGTTAATGAAGTCGAGTCCACCGAGCGCTATTAATCCACCCATACCGTAGGCTAATATATAGTAAGGTGATGGACAATTAGGATAAACAATATTTTTAAGAAATTCATATAAGTCATTAATATCATTATTAATATCAAAATAATGATGTCGACTCTGTTTCTTTGTACTGGATTGTAATTTTTCTCTACCAAACCAGTCAAATATTGCTGTATGAAAACCGCGTTTAGAAATTTCCTTCATTGGTAAAAAATATTCTTCTAAAGTACTTGCATAACTTTCGAGAATAATAATTGTTCCCTTGGATTTTTTTATTTCGGGCGATGTTATCGCAAAACGAATTTCGCGATCAACGGCTATTTTAAGGTAACTATTATGTGTATTGGGGGGAGGTGAGTTCCATGTTGGGCAATAAAGAGGTGTTTCCAATTGAAATCCTTTACAGTGCATTTTGGCAACTTAGTGCAAGTGAGATAAAGAGGAGGCGGACATTCATATAATGATTGATGAAGAATGCTTAAGAAAAGGTTATATTTCTTTTATATGTTTTTATAAATTCAAGCAGAAAAGAGTTGAAATAGGATAAAGCGATTACCAAATAAACTGGTGTGGTCGCCATGATGGGACTGCTGGTTCACGGGCAGGTTTGCCGTTTGGGAACTTTGTGAGTCAATTATAGTCGCTCTAAGGAGGGCAGTATTATGCGTCAAGTAGATTTTTCACCATTTTATCGTTCAACCGTAGGATTTGACCATCTTTTTAACTGGTTTGATTCTAGGACACAACTCGATGATGTTTCTTCTTATCCACCATATAACATTGAGCGTTTAACTGAAGATTCGTATAGAATTTCTATGGCTGTTGCTGGCTTTACTCAAGATGAAATTGATATCGAAATGCATTGTAATCAACTAATTGTTAAGGGGAAAAGGACCCCAGAAAATGATGATGAAGAACGGGAATTCCTTTATAGAGGCATTGCTTCGCGTGCTTTTGAGCGACGTTTTCATTTAGCCGATCATGTTAAGGTTATTGGAGCAGAACTTTGCGATGGACTTCTTCATATTCAGCTTAAAAGAGAAATGCCAGCTGAACTAAAACCAAAAAAAATAACCGTACATACATCATCATCTGCCGTGAGAAATGATAAAAATTGTAATACAGAATAAAGAAAATTTAGAATCTGAGAAAACTTAATGATTATTCATTCTTGGAGATAACAAAATGGCGCGAGGCTTTTGTCTCGCGTTTTTTATATATTGTATGGAGATAGAAAAACTATTTGTACAAAATTGCCTATAATTACCAATTTAATCCAAATTTATTTGTATATTTTCTGAAAAATGGTCGGAGCGGCGGGATTTGAACCCACGACCCCTTGACCCCCAGTCAAGTGCGCTACCAAGCTGCGCTACGCTCCGAACTATGATAAGACGACTAAACGACTGTTTCTTTAAAGGCAAGAGAAAAATAAATGGAATAAAATCTAAAATGCTTTTGTTCTTTTAAAGAAAGTTCACAAAAAAAATGAAATTTTATACTTTAAGATTTTTTCAGTTATTGAGATAAAAAATTAAACTTTTCTCAGTTTCGTTGATTTGGTAGCTGTTATATGTAATATGCTCACTTAATTATTTTTTAGATTGTAAAAGATATTAGGTGAGATCTTTTTTCTTTTAAGCGAGTTTAGTTTTTTCCCTGAATAGGTGCTAGAGAAAAGTGATTTAAGGTTTCTGTTTTCCATTGGGAGTATTTTAACGGGGTAGATATTTTTAAAAGTATGGTAGCAGATATATAGCATGAAAAAATTTCTTATCCGTTTTAAAGTTTTGTAAAAATAACATTTTTCACAAGTTTCAAGGATAATAAGTCCGAGAATTTTGATTGTATAATTAAAACTCAAAATTGCTGAGTTGATGTTGTTGTTTCGATGAGAAATGATCAAAATATTTCAATTAATATCTTATTGTTTTATTTTTGATCTACCAGTAAATAAATATTATACATGAAATACTTTTAAAGTGTTCTTTTAGTAAGAAAAGAGTAAGCGATGGGTCGTTTTTCTGTAATAAATTTGACAGAGGCTGCAGTAAATCGGGTTAAAGAGATTATGGATGCCAAAGGTGCACGTGGTATTTTGATTGGTCTTAAGAAGGGTGGTTGTGCGGGGATGGAATATACAATTACTCTTGTAAAGGAAGATAGGGAGGATGCAGATGTTGTTGAAGTTAATGGTGCTCGTGTTTTTATAGCACGCGATGCAATATTATTTTTATTAGGAACGCAGGTAGATTATGAAGTGACAACACTTCGTTCCGGTTTTGTATTTAAAAATCCTAATCAAATTTCAGCATGTGGATGTGGCGAATCCGTAGAGATTCGTTCTGTTTCAGAAAATCAGTTAAAAGAAGTGTATAAAATCTGATGGAGCTTAGTGAGATTTGTATTAAGTGATTAAAGAATCTTTTTATTTTTTAGGCTGGTAAAGTTTAACATTTTTAACCTTATTATAAAGAAAAATCGATTATAATTTAACTATATTTCTTTATTTTACATATTTCAAAAATATGAAGATAGTGATGAATCACTTTTATACCAATGGTGTAAAAAGCAGCTTTAAAAATAAAGATTCTTTCTTTTGGTTCAGTTTTTTTTAATGGAATCTATAACTTCGTAAATTTCTTCTATAATATAGGGTATGAGAGAAACAAAGTTTATTTTATATTAGTAGATAATTTTTTTATTAGGATTTCGTAATGCTGCAACAATTGTGATCGATATCATTGATATCTTTCGATGTAAACATTTATCTTTTTTTGATAATAAATCGCTATGAATATATTAGATATCCCAACGTCTATGTAACCATGTCCATTGTCCAGGATACTCACGTACCCAACTTTCCACAATATCATTTAATTTTTGTGCGGAAGCAGCTATATCGATCTCATTTTTTTCATTAAGTGGAAGTTTTACACGTTCATATAATTCTAAACGATGACGCCCTCCAGGAAGCCGAATACAACGTGCTGGATAAATATCACAATTATACTGTCGAGCAAGTTTTATAATTAAGGGGTTAGTCTTAATTGGTCTATTAAAAAATGTTCCTAGAACACCTCTGCGAAATTTTTGGTCAACGAGCATGCCAACATTTTCATTTTTTGCTAACTTATCCGCTAATGCCCAAGCTGCGCCAGCTTTAGATGGGACGAGGTGCCCCATGGAAGTTTGCCGAGCTTTAAGGACTCTCTTTGCAATATAAGGATTATTTGGTGCTCTAAATAACACTGTAACATTCAGATCAAAACTTTGTGCGCATATGGGGAGAATTTCGAAATTTCCGGTATGAGCTGTGAAAAAGATATGCGGTTTTTTTTCATTTTTTAACCGCTTAAATATTTCAGCACCTTTTACCTCAATACGTCCTGGTTGATCCGAATGGGGATCGAAATCAAAAATTTTATCAAGAAAAATATATTCAGCTAGGAAGAGACCTACATTCTCCCACATTTCTATTGCAATGGCTTGAAGTTCTTCTTCTTCTTTTTCTGGATATGCAGCTCCAAGATTGTCCAATGCTACTTTATGACGATGTGTAAGGGGACCTAATGTTTTTGCCAACCAAGAAAAACAAGAAAGTCCAATATGGGTAGGAAAATATTTTAAAACAAATAAAGAACCAATGAGGAGATATCCCCACAGAAAATAAAGTAAATTTTTAAATATAATTTTAATACGATACATTAAAAATTTAATATAAGACTTTATCATAATTTAATCGATTTTAAGAATAATTTTACCAAAAATATCACGGCTTTCTAACCGTTTTAAAGCTATATCAATTTCATCAAATCCAATAACTGTGTCAATAACAGGATGTATAACGTCTTGCGCCATTTTCTGCATAGCATTTTGCATATTTTCTATACGACACCCAAATGAACCAAATATTTTAAGTTGTTGTTGAAATAACTGCATTAAATTTAATGGTGCTGTAACTCCAGAGGTAGAGCCACAAGTAACCAAGCGTGCTCCTCGTTTCATACACAGTAGAGACCCACTCCATGTATTGGCTCCGACATGCTCAAAAACAACGTCAACGCCTTTTTTTTGGGTTAATTTGCGGACAACGCCTTCAAAACGGTCTTTACGATAATTAATAACATGATCCGCTCCAAGATTTTGCGCTTTCGCAATTTTTTCATCTGAGCCTACGGTTGTGATAACTGTGCATCCTACATGTTTTGCAAGTTGAATAGCTGCTGAGCCGATACCAGAACCACCGGCTTGTATCAAAATTGTTTCTCCCATTTGCAGTTTTGCGTTATCAAAAAGCATGTGTTCTACAGTACCAAAAGTTACTGGAGCGACAGCTGCTTGCAGTTCATTACATTCTGGAGGAGCTGCAACCAGTAAACGTGCTGGAAGATTGACGAGCTCACAAGCAAATCCATCAAGATGAAAACCGTAGACACCCTTTACATGAGTACAAAGATTATCTTGTCCTTCACGACAGGCTTTGCATACGCCACAGGTTTTTGCACCATAAATTGAGACAATTTGTTTAAGTTTTAAATTTTTAACATTGCTTCCCAGTTGGACAACTTCACCGGAAGCTTCTGCACCAATCACAAGTGGCATTTTTCTTTTAGCAAAGGCCATACCACGCCAGCCCCATACATCAATATGATTAAGAGCAACGGCTTTGATACGCACTGTTACTTCATCTGGGGCAGGTGATGGTGGCGGAGAAATATTAGCAATTTCAAGCCGGCGCTCATTTAAGAGTTGTAGTGCACGCATTATATGATCCCCTATATGTAACTAACAGGTTTGAATATTACGATTGGATTACTCTTTATATGCTGTAATAACAAGACTTGTATTTTGACCGCCAAAACCAAATGAATTTGATAAAACTGCATTGACATTGGCCTTTCTGCTATGGTTAGGAACAACGTCTAGAGGAATACTAGGATCAGGATTGTCGTAATTTATTGTAGGAGGAAGTACTCCTGATTGAATAGTTAAAAGCGAAAAAACAGCCTCTATGGCACCGGCAGCTGTTAATGTATGACCAATCATTGATTTATTAGAAGAAACTGGAATATTCTCTAAAATATCACCGAAGACTGTTGATAATGCAAGATACTCCATCTTTTCATTTTCAGGTGTCGAGGTTCCATGTGCGTTAATATAGTCAATTTCATTGATGCTTACTTTTGCATCATTTAATGCTTTGCGAACCGATTCAATTGCTGGTGATGCATCAGGTTTTGAACGCGTACGATGAAAATCATCAGCCGTCTCTCCACATCCAGACAAAATCCCTAAAATGGTTGCGTTACGCTCTAATGCACTTTTGAGAGATTCCAAAACCAGAGCACCTGATCCTTCTGCCATAACAAAGCCATTTCGATCACGACTAAAGGGTTTTGCTGCTTTTTCTGCAGGAGTATTATGAGTTGAAAGGGCAGATAATAAAGAAAATCGAATCAAGGATTCCGCTGAAACTGAACCATCCGTAGCGATCGTAAGTGCACGAGTTGTCTCTCCTCGTCGAATAGATTCAACACCTAACTGAATTGCTGTTGCACCAGATGCACAAGCTGTGGAAAGCGTAACAGGAAGTCCCTTTGTTCCAAATTTTTCTTGAAGCTTTTCTGCAATCGTACCAAACTGCGTACTTTCAAATAGCTCTTCATGGAGTTTATGGCTGCATACTTCAAGAAGATGCGCATAGGAAGGCTCATTACTAAATATCTCTTCTTGATCAAGAGAAAAACGCGCTTTCCACTCAAGCTCAACAGGAGGAGCGGCTAAAAATAATGGTCCATTAAAATTTGTTTTATCAAGAGCTGCTTGCTCTATCGCTTCTTCTGCTGCAAGCTCCGCGAGCTTTTTAGAAAGAATTGAAGCACCCAACGTACTTTCTTTAAGAAAATCAACTGTTCCAGCAATATGTGTATTTAATCCATCAACTGAAAAGCGTGTTATCTTGTGAATTCCACTAACACCATTCGTTAATTTTTTCCAATTTTCATGTTTTCCTTGCCCTAGTGATGTTACAATGCCTGCTCCAGTTATTGCTACAAGTGGACGTCCAAGATGATCATTATATTTCATTATGGTAATTCCTTTTAAGCAGCAGTTATATGGACCAGACCTTCAGCTCTTTTAATACCAATAGTTGTAACTAATGCTTCATGAACTTCTTTAGAAAAAGATTTTTCGTGAGCACTTAGTACTGGAAAACTGCGCTTTTTTTCAACAGCAATAGCAGCAAGGGCAAGTGCTAAAGGACATTGAGCTTCTCGCATATAACCAAATAATGTTGTAATACCACGATAAGATATACCAGCATCATCAAGAGCACTTTTTTCTGCTGCTGTTACTTCGTGAGAACCTGAAGCCGCCGAAATGGTTAAAGCAGATTGAACTCTCATTTCTTTCAACATTTTTGCAATTGATTCTTTAAGTGGAACTTTTTTTCTGTTCGTTTGATCTGTTATAATTTGTGTTATTTTTGCATAAACACGTGCATTACGTTTTCTGGCGTGTTCTTCACTTTCAAGGACTAAAAAGACCCCAGCAGAACCAGTTATAACACCACCGCCAAGGCAATTTTTACGATCCCAAACGGGTGTCCATCCACTGCGTGTTAATAGACCTCCAAGCTCATATGCTAATAACATATCATAGCATTGTGCATTGTAGGCGCTTCCTACTAATGCATGGGTACTTTGTCCTTTTCGAATACGAGCTATAGCAATTTGAATAGCAGAGAGTCCGCTACCTTCTTCTCCCATAAAAGTGCGAGAAGAACCAGTTACTTTGTGAACAATAGAGATATTTCCAGCCAAAAGATTTGAAAGCTGTGCTAAAAACAGAGTTGGCCGGAGTCCAGCCGAAAGAGCCGAGTTTAACATAGAATCATGATTAAATTCTGTGCGTGCTTTGGAAAGAATTTGTGTATCAACAAGAATATCACGTTCACCTCCAGCAGCTGCAACGATCATATCCATTGTTGATGTTAATTGTTCATTATTTTTCATGCCTGCATCATCAAGAGCAAGTCCAGCTGCATATGTACCAAGGTGCTGCCACGTTCCCATTTGCCGTTGATCACTTTTTTTGGGAATTTGTAAACTCCAATCAATTTCTGGCAATTTATGAACAGTGTAGGGCGAAAAGGTTGTACAGTCTAGGTTTGGTACAATGGTAGAATCATTTAAGACATTCCAATGATGGTCAACTCCTTCTCCAAAAGAGCTTACGAGGCCTATACCAGTGATGAATACAGCTTGATCATGCATGGTAAAAAAATTAATCAGTTTGCTTTAAGGTAACAAGTTCATCAATTTTTGCGCAAAGATTTTTAAGAACAAAATACTCTTCGGTTGCAATTGAACCTTCGTTAACTTCCTGTGTCCATTGCTCTAGTGGGACTTTAATTCCAAAGGTTTTATCAATAGCGAAAACAATATCAAGAAAATCAAGGCTGTCGATTCCTAAATCATCAATTGTATGACTTTCAGGTGTGATCGTACTGCGATCAATTTCACTGATTTCTGCGATAATATCAGCAACTTTATCAAATGTAGAGGGCAATGCATGACTCCTTATTATAGAGTTGATAAATTCAGAATACAGCTTAATATCATTCTTCTAGCTTTTTTTCTCTTTAAAAAAAAGATTTAATCAATAATATAGCCTATGTTTCTACAAGGACAGCAAATTAGCAATACTTAAAATACGTTATTTAAAGGTTTGGAAAAGTTTTAAATATTATTTTCAGTTTACTTTTTCATTTGTTTTCTAGCTGTTTTTTTCTGTTAGCGGCAAGAACTGCAAGGGCTGTCATGTTAACAACTCCTCGTGAAGTTACTGAAGCTGTTAATATATGTACAGGACGTGAGGCTCCAATCAAAATCGGACCAACATGAAGTGCATTTGTTAAATTTTTTACGATATTGAGTGTAATATTAGCAGCGTCAAGTGTAGGGAAGACAAGCAAATTTGCTTCGCTTTTAAGACGTGAATCGGGAAAAACACGATCACGAAAAACTTTAGAAAGTGCAGCATCACCGTGCATTTCTCCATCAGCTTCCAAATTTGGATATAATTCTGTAAGAATTTTTGTTGCGCGGCGCATTTTACGCGCACTTTCTGTATTTTTTGAGCCAAAGTTTGAGTGTGACAACAAGGCCGCTTTGGGTATTATTCCAAATGCTTCAATTTCTTGTGCTGCTAATATCGTCATTTCTGCTATTTCTTCTGCAGAAGGATTTTCATTGACATAGGTATCTGTGAGAAAAAGAGTACGATGCGGAGAGATAAGTAAACTAACCGCAGAAAAATGATGAACATTTTTATCAAGTCCAATAATTTGTTCAATCAGTTCAAGATGATGCTCGAAACGCCCTTCTAAACCGCAAACCATTGCATCAGCTTCTTCACGCATTATAGCGAGAGCAGCAATGGCTGTTGTTGATGTTCTGACAATTGTTTTTGCTAACTCTGGCGATATTCCGCGTCTTCCTGCAGAATGAAAAAATAAATTAACGTAATCATGAAAACGTGGATCATTTTCTGGATTTATAAGTTCAAAGTCTACACCAGGACGAATTTTTAAACCGAAGCGTTTTAATCTTGCTTCCACGACATGTGGACGACCTATAAGAATAGGAATTGCAGTTTGTTCTTCAAGAACAATTTGTGCTGCTCGAAGCACGCGTTCATCTTCACCATTGGCATAAATTACGCGTTTAAGTTTTGCTGTTTTTGCTGCTGCAAAAACAGGTTTCATTGTTAAACCAGAACGGAATACGAATCGATTGAGGGTATCATAATAGGTTTCCATATTTTCAATCGGCCGAATTGCTACACCAGTCTCCATTGCAGCCTTAGCGACGGCAGGAGCAATGCGTAGTAATAAGCGCGGATCAAAAGGAGATGGAATTAAATAGTCTGGTCCAAAATTAGATGGTTTCTTTAAGGATGCACGTGCTACAACATCTGAAGTTTCTTCACGAGCAAGCGCAGCAATGGCATGAACTGCAGCCATTTTCATTTCTTCATTGATTGCAGTTGCACCAACATCCAGTGCACCACGGAAGATATAAGGAAAACAAAGTACGTTATTGACTTGATTGGGGTAATCCGAGCGTCCTGTGCAGATCATTGCATCGGGTCGTACAGAGTGTGCTTCTTCTGGCATAATTTCTGGTGTTGGATTAGCGAGAGCTAAAACTAATGGATTTTTTGCCATTTTTTTCAAATATTCAGGTTTTAAAACACCACCCGCTGAGAGACCCAAAAAAACATCCGCATTATCAATAATCTCAGATAAAGTTCGTGCATCAGTCTTTTGTGCATAATTAGCTTTCCAACGGTCCATAAGCGCCTTTCGGCCTTCATAAACCACTCCCGCTAAATCGCTAAGCCAAACATTTTCAGCTTTTGCTCCAAGACGAAGCAAAAGATTAATACATGCTAAAGCTGCTGCACCTGCACCTGAAGCAACAATTTTTGCGTTTTCAATTTTTTTACCTGAAAGATTTAATGCATTTAGTACAGCTGCAGAAACAATAATAGCAGTTCCATGCTGGTCATCATGAAAAACTGGAATATTCATCTTAGCGCGAAGTTTTTCTTCTATTTCAAAACATTCAGGTGCCTTAATATCTTCAAGATTAATTCCACCAAATGTAGGCTCTAAGGCAGATACTGTTTGCACCATTTTTTCAATATCGGATGCATCAACCTCAATATCAAAAACATCAATATTCGCAAATTTTTTGAATAAAACAGCTTTTCCTTCCATAACTGGTTTTGAAGCAAGCGGACCAATGTTTCCCAATCCAAGAACAGCAGTTCCATTTGATATAACGGCAACTAAATTAGAACGAGATGTGTATTTAGCAACAAGATTTGGATCTTTATGAATTTCAATACATGGCGCTGCGACACCTGGAGAATAAGCAAGAGCTAGATCACGTTGATTGTCGAGAGGTTTTGTCGCTTGTATTTCCAATTTTCCAGGTTTTGGATATTGATGATAAAAAAGCGCTGTATTGTCAAGTTCAGCTTTTTCTGAACTGAAATTACTCTTTCGTTTTGTAGACATTTTTATGATATCCAGGTTAGTATAGGTTTATATGGCGAAGCTATTTAGATAAAGTCTTCTCGGCTGATGCTCCCTCATTTCTCTAAATATAAAAATGCACGAGATGAACAAATTCTTTAGGATCATTAAATCAATTGGATGATTCTGGCTACTTGCGCTCATGAATAATTTGATTGACATTCGCACGATTATTTTTCTCCTTAGCAGACAATCTTGCTGTCAAAAACGGATAAAATACTACTGGTGTTTACATTACCAAGCAGCTATTTTTTTGCAATGCTTGCAAAAAAAACGGAAAATTGCTTATTGATTTAATCTGATTTTCATAAACTTATGCTTTATTTAAATTTCTATAAATCGATAGGAAAAATTCTTGAGCAAACATTTGCAAATCCTCAACTATTCGTATCCTTTTAAAAAGAGGTTGGCAAGCGGAATAATGGAAATTGTATTGTTTATTTATTGACTGCACAATTTTAAATATGGCTATTATTTTATAATCTTACCCAAAATTGAATGTTAACTACACATTCTCTTCTACCTAAATTTTAAATGGGTAGTGCTATGCTTATAACAAACGCGTTACATGATAAAAAGCATCAATGCATCTAGAAAAGAAAAAAGTGGAAAAACATTCTTCTCCACTTTTGATGTTGGTTATTGGATACGACCACTTGCATGAGCAAGCATAGTATAAACTTTTCCTGTATCTGATGTCAGGTACTTTCGAACTGAGCTGGTCGAATTGGAGTTGCGAGATACACCACGCAAGAGTTTTTCAAAGTCTGTGATGTATTGATTAATGGAACGTCTAAAATCAACATCGCTTATATATTTTTTCTTAATCATTTCAAATATCGTTTTTCCACTCAAAGTGTAAAGCTGTTCTATCTTTATATTTTTTTGTCCATGTCGGTAATGCTTCCATAAATCAGTGACGGCATTATGATTAATGGCTTGCACTATACCAGCTGCTAATGAATTAAGAGACCCATTTACGGGATGAGGTTTTGTTTGTACTGCTGTAACAGCAATATCATCAGATTTTTCATCATATAAAGTGTCTTCACGAGAAACTCTTTCTAAGAGATTCGATACCCATTTATTTTGCCTTTTTTTGTTTTGATCCTGTTGCAAAATAGGCTTAGGTGGCACTATTTTCTTGATAACTCCAGAAGAAACGGGATCTCTCTTCTCAAACGTTGATGATGTGGGATTTACAGATACTAACTGCTCATTCGCATTCTTTTGATTGTTTTTTTGTATAACGTTTACTAAATCCTTTAACGCTGCAATTTGTTCATTTAGAGCGATACGAATTGTTTGTGTTGTTTCCTTTGTCTTTTCTGGCAGCTTTTTAACATTCTCATTAATATCATTATTAATTTTTGAAAGCTCTAAACGCACTTCATCAGCTGAACGGCGTATATTTTCTGCTGCTCCTGAAAAACGGGTTGAGGCTTCACTAACAAGCTTATTAAGTGATTCTTGGAGTGAATGTGTAGAGTTCCAAGCATTTTTGTCAGTGCGTTTAAGAGCTGAGCTGAGAACATTTTCATATCGTTCAATCAGTTGATTGATTTCATTAGACTTTAAAACAAGAGCACTGCTTAATGCAGAGAGTGTACCGTGTTTTTCTTCAAGTGTTGCATTGAGTGAATTTTCGGACTGTTCGAGAATCTGAATAGCTCCAGAAAGTGTTTTTGTATGTTTATCAAATCTATTTGTTATATAGCTAATTTGCTCAAAGGCATTTTGTGAAAGTCCTTGTAGAACTTCTACATTGTTATTGAGTTCTTGATTTGAGGACAATAAATGTTTTGCTACTTTGTCCGTATTGCGGAAAAAATTATTTGCAGTTTCGCTAAACTGACCATCAATATTTTGAACAGCTGATAAGAAAACATTGCTATTTTCTTGGAAGTTATTAATTGATTGATTCAATTGATTAAGAACGGATGAGACATTTTCAACAAGATCTTCCTTCATAGCAGTTACTGTTTGAACGGTCTCAGAGTTAGTTTGTGCTAAGCTATTTACTAAAGATTTATTTTGGACACAAATTCTTTGCTCAGCGTCTTGTGTTGAAAGAGAGAGTTGCTCACCAATTTGCTGTATTAAATAGCCAATTGACTCTGTTGTGTTTTGCGCAGCTTGGTTCAAGTGACCCGTCAGCTCTGTGATCTTCCCAACATGTTGTGAAATTTGAGTAGCTGTTTGATTCTTTGAATCTGCCAAACGGTTACTTACATCAGAAAGCTGATCGCCTAAATTATTTTTAAGATTCTGCATAGAGTTATGAAGAATGTCACAGCGTTCGCTAAGAACTTGTTCAATTGCTGTTGCTGAAGTATTAATTGTTTCATTTAACAATGCTTGCGCCTTATGACTGGCCATCGTGAAGGCTTCAACAGTGTGAGCTGTTTGTTCAGATAGAGCAGATAGAACTTGTTCATTGGTATCAAAAACTGTCTTTTTAATGTTTGATACAATCCGATTCCCAGATTCTGAGAAAAGGTTTTCTGCTTTTTCAGCTACATCTGTAACAGATAAAAGTATCTGTTCACCTGTAGAGGAAAGGATGTCAGAGGCTTTTATCAATTTGTTATGTAAATTACTTGTGACCGTATTAACAGAATCCTCTAATGTGATTCGTACATTATCAATGCTTGTTTCCAGCGCTTGTTGAATTATATGGCTTTGTTCATTATTAAGGATGATAGATGTTTTTAATGTTTCAGAACGTTCTTCAAAAGCAGATGTCTGCACCTCGATAGTTTCACATACTTTGGAAAGTTTTTCAGATAAAGTTTCTTCTAGTGTAGACGCACGCTCGAAAATATTGAGTGCACGAACTTCCAGATTTGTGTCAAAAGATTCCATGCGTGTTTCAAGGGCTTCAAAGAATGTGCCACTAGATTGAGAGAGAGTATTCCTTAGAGTTTCGGCATGGCTTTCGAGGTTTTCGATATGAGTTTGAACAGTTTCAGTAATGTTTTTGTTGTTTGCAATAATTGCACTTTCAACTAAATCCACCTGTTGCTTTAGTGCAACATCAACACGTATATCGCTTTTTTCAATGAGATTGTGGATTGTTTCCATTCGTTGCTCAAGTGTGCGTGTTTGATCTGCTAGAACTTCGTTAAGAGAAAAACTATTAATAGCTAAAGAATCACGCAGAGCATCGGCACGTATATCGATATTCCTAGCTTGTGCTTCTAAAGCGTCTTTTGTTGTATTGCAGCTTTGTACAATAACTTCTTGTAGTTTCTCTGTATATTGAACTATATTTGCAACATGATTTTCAGCAATGTGATCAACGGTTTGGGCATTATCAATAAAAACTTTCTCAATTTTATTTTTTTCGTTATCGAGCATGTCTGCTATCAGAGCTCTTTGATCAGAAAGTTGTAATTTGAAGTCTTGCGAACGCTCTTCTATTATATCAACAATTGCGTTGTCGACATGTTGAATTTCTTCTCTCAACCTTTCTTTACTTTTGTCTACAGCAGAAAGAATTGCTTCGTGCCCGTTTGTAAACACTTCAGTAATACTAGCTGCCCTTTTTTGAAGATTAGCATCAATTTGCAAGACATGAGCTTCTAAACAATTACCAAGATTTTTAGCATTATCTTCTAGAGTTTGAGTACGAGTTATAAAGGATTCGATTATAGAATCACCGCGCTCCTTAAGAGAAAGGTCAACAGTTGCTAAACGATTTTCAAAGGCTTCAATTGCTTCTGATGTTACGTTTTCAAATTTAGAAGAGAGTTTATATGCCTGCTCTCCAAGCTGCATGATTTTTTCATCGACGTTTTGTAGAGATTGGGTATTGCGATCAATAATGGTCTTATCCAATGCTTTAAATTTTTCGTCAACACTTTGCAGAGTTTGTTCTGTCGTTTCTTGTACATGCGTTGCAATTTTAGAGATATACGTTTCAGCTTTAATAGCTGTTTTATTAAAAGTTTCTTCTATTTGTTTTTTATTATTATCAAAACGTTCTGAAAAATTATCAAAGTTTTCCCCTAATTCTTGGAAAAATTCTGTGTTTTTCTGCTGAATTTGTGTCGTTGTTTCATTAAATTTTTCAGTAAGCCGATTTGCTACGCCATCACCGGCATAGGCAAGTTTTTCAACAAGATCTTCCCCCTGTTTTTGTAAAGTCTGGGAAAGGGTCTGCGCAAGCTTCTCCACATTGCTTACAATTTTGGAGCTAATCGAGCCAAATTCATCACTTAGCTGTTCCTGCGTTCCTTTAATCGTTGATTGTACGCGATCAGCATGATTTAAAATGGCGATGCGTTCATTACTCAATTCTTTGATTAATGTATGAATGCGCGATTCATTCTCAGCATAAGCCTGTTCTAGATTATGAACTTCTCCTTGTATAATCGCTTCAAGTTCAACGGCACGTCCAAGGGTACGTTCAATTCCTTTATTCATAGCCGCTACTTCTTCACGAATTGTATGTCCTATAGCGACAGCTTGTTTTTGAGATATATGCTGTGGTTCACTTAGACGCTGTGCAGCATTTGTCATCAGAAGAGCAACGTTGTGCAATTCGTTTGAGCGTTTTGTTAATTGAGCAAACCCCCAAGACATAAGGATAGGAATTGCTGTTCCGACTGCTACAGCTAGTCCCGCAGGAGATCCAAGAAAGGTGGTGAGATTAGATAAGGAACCAAGTCCAGCAGGAGCTAATTTATGAGCAATAAAAGCACCTCCTGTTGCCCATAAAGCACTAAGCGCTGTTGTATACAAATAGATCCGAAAGTTAGAACGTTGCTTTAATAACCCGACAGTTGTTAAAGGAACTGTTGTATCATCATTGGCAGGAAGAGGTTGTGTAGATAACAGCGTATTATGAACAGTTCCACCTGAAAGTTGAGGTGCGGGTTTTGAAGAGAAAAGCTGTCCAACAACGGATTCATCAATAACAGTGTTATCACGGATATCTGAAACAAGAGGTGAAACGCTCTTTTCAGAAAAAATTTCTTCTTCTGCTGTTGTAATCTTTTGAATCAAATCATTTACATTAACGACATTTTCAGAATTATTGGATGATATTGTTTCAGTTGCCGCGTTATTAAAATCAAAGTTTACAGCTTTCGTAAGAGCTTCTTCAACTTCAATTTCAAATGTTTGTAATTTGGTTCTGCGTGCCATACTCGCCTCGTACTCTTACAGACGGAAAAGGGATACGTCCTTTTCCAGATACTCCGGTATATTAGCCGTTAATTATTTAGAAAGGAATATGTTCAGGGCAAAATTTTGAAAACTTATCAAGATAAAGTTAACGCGATTCCTTTAATTGTGTTCAAAAATGCAATAAAATTCAATAAAAACAATGTAGTATTTGAATTCAAAAAAAATGAAAATATTGTTTACAACTTTTACTTATGGATAAAACGATAGGTTTTTTGTATTTTTGATGAGTTAATTTAATGACAATGATACACAGTGTTTTAAAGAAATTTGCGGAATATAGGCACGTTTGTCTATGAGTAACCTACCAATTTAAATGGGGGAAGTTGTTATTGTTCTCTTTCTAAAAGTGCATTGGTGTAAAATATAGCGTCTAGGGACGCAAAGTAAATGGTTGCTTTTAGACTGTAAGTCATCAGAAGTAAACGTGGGAAATTTCGTATTTTATGAAAGGTTTTTCGTGGGGTGGAGTGTTTACCATCTTTGAGAGAGTAGTTTTTTTTGATCTTGAGTTGTCTTTATTCTAATTTTTTAAGCTTCTACGTTGACAATTGGATATTTTTCAGTCGATATGCGTGCACAAATATTTTATACAATTTGAGATGAAGGTGTAAGAATAATGGCAGAACGATCACAACACCTGCAAGATGTATTTTTAAATACGCTGCGCAAACAAAAAATCTCTCTTACAATTTTTCTTGTAAATGGCGTTAAACTAACGGGTATTGTAACCTCGTTTGATAATTTTTGTGTCCTTTTGCGTCGTGATGGACATGCGCAATTGGTCTATAAACATGCTATTTCTACAATTATGCCTGGACAACCTGTGCAGATGTTTGAAGGTGAAAATTCTGAATAAACAAATCTTTTTACTCTAGACCTCTTATCCCATTTTATAAAGTGCTTAGATTGCCATGATAAATGAAAATGAGAGATTTGAGGAACTTTCTTCACAAGCTGCAAAACAGGTGCGTGCTATTGTTTTGGTGCCGATTTGCCAAGAAGATAAAAATGAAACTTTTGCAAGTGGATGTTCAGTATCTTCTCGGGTTGAGGAGGCGTTAGGGTTAGCGCGGGCTATCAGGTTGCAAGTTGTTCATTATGAAACAGTCAATATTTCTACATTGCGTTCTGCCACCTTGTTTGGAAAGGGTAAAATAGACGCACTTTCTTACTATATAAGTGAATATCACATTGAACTTGCGATTGTGGATTATTCTCTAACACCAATACAGCAACGTAATTTAGAAAAATTATGGAATTGTAAAGTTATCGATAGAACAGCTTTGATTCTTGAAATTTTTGGAGATCGCGCGCGAACAAAAGAAGGGGTTTTGCAAGTTGAATTGGCGCATTTGTCCTATCAAAAAAGTAGGCTTGTACGAAGTTGGACACATTTAGAAAGGCAACGTGGTGGACGTGGTTTTTTAGGTGGACCTGGTGAAACTCAGATTGAATCAGATAGGCGTCTTCTACAAAAAAAAATTGTCCGTATCCACAGAGAATTAGAAACAGTTATTAAAACACGTGCACTTCATAGAACTAAACGAAAAAAAACATCTTATCCTGTCGTTGCTTTAACTGGATATACAAATACAGGAAAATCAACTCTTTTTAATCGGTTAAGTGGTGCAGATGTATTAGCAAAGGATGTATTGTTTGCAACGCTTGATTCAACTTTGCGTAAAGTTATCCTTCCTCATGGGCAAACTATTCTTCTATCTGATACTGTAGGTTTTATCTCTAATTTACCAACGCATTTGATTGCAGCTTTTAGAGCAACTCTTGAAGAAGTAGTTGAAGCTGACCTTATTCTTCATGTGAGAGATATGTCAGATTCTGACCACCTTATTCATGCTCAAGATGTTTTAGATGTTCTCTTAAGTCTTGGTATCGATATTAATAATACGAAGCGTATCATGGAAGTTTGGAATAAAATCGATATATTGGATGAACACGCATTAAATGTTTTGCAAACAAGTGCAAAAACACGGTTAAATCCTGCGGTAATGGTATCAGCACTCACGGGAGATGGATTAGATCAATTGTTAATAGCAATTGAAAAGAGCATTTTTGGAGAAATGCAAAACGTTGAATGTCTTTTAAGACCTCATGAAATGTCCCTTATTGGTTGGTTTTACAAAAATTCTGCTCAAATAGTGCAAGAAGGACACGATGATGGCTCTGTTACCATTAAGGCAGTGCTTACCTCGGAAGCAAGAAAGCAACTAGGATATATTAAGCAAAATATAAATTAAAGTTTTTTGAGGTACTACTGTACATTTTTTGTTAATTTTTATGTTTTTCTTATCTTAAAATAATATGACGTCAAGTTAAGAGGATAGTTACTACTTTCTCTTAATAAAAAATATGAAATATTTTACTGGTTGAAATAAAGATGAGTCTTAAGTGTAATAAAAGACTGTTTATAAGAACAGTACTGCGCAATGTTTCTGTTGCTTTACTGTTAGTTGCGTTATGCGTGTTTTCAATTTTGTTATATTATTTTGTTCAGCCACGACCATATCGGGCAAGCTTAACATTTTCATTATCTGATTCTGTGGGCACCCCATTACCAATTGATAAACAAAACGATCTCCTAGCATTCTTATTTTCACAGCTTATTAGTCTAAATGATCCAACCTTACAAAATTTTTCTTCAGATTCTTTTCAAAAGAAAAATATTCGTCTATCTCGTAATGCTGATCTTATCGATCTCACTTTTGAAGCTGGAACTGTTGAAGCTGCTCAATATGGGTTGGAAACTTGGTTCGCCGCATTTTTACAAGAAATTATAAAGCAGAAAAAAAGATCGCTGTTAACAAAGTTGCAAGCCAGTGAACAATACGACAAGGCTGCAATACTTAATATATTGCAGGAGTTTCGCTCGTCTATTGATTCTTTTGTTTCTGATGATGTAAAACGAACCGAGTTTAATGATCTTTCTGTGCAATTAACTGAAGCAACTTTAAAGCGTATTCATTTAACGAGTTTGAACTCAACTATTAATGTGATGCGTAAAAACGGACAATCTTTACTGTCTTTGTCATTTATTGCAAGCAATTCAATGATCGCTGCACTGGAGGCCAAACGTGATTTATTGGAGACACAAAGGGCGCATATGGTTGCACAATTGGGGTGGACACATCCTCAAATAAAAGCAATGACTGCAGAATTAGAGGCAATTTCTCATCAATTAGAAAATAAAATTTCACAGATTGTTCATCAAGTTCATTTAGATGAGGTTATTGCAACGGAATTTGAAAAGCTCCTCAGAAAAAAGATTGCTCTTTTTACAAAAGATCAATCTCAATCTTTAAATCAAATATTTGGTGAGTTTGAAAATAAAATAATAGCAGTTGTAGGCATGCAAAGCCAAGCGATGAGCAAAGATTCTTCCATTTTGCAAAATGCAAAGATTCGTGTGGTTGTGCCAACAACGTTAGTACCAGTTTCTTTTATGGCTCTTTATGGAAAAGGTATTATTATCAGTGTGTTTGCAAGTTTAATCACTCTTTTGGGAGGAGTGTTTTTGTTTTATAAATTTTCTGGAACAAAAAAGGGGCAGCCAGAAGAAAATGTTTTAAAAAATGATGAGAGCGCTTTAGTATCTAAGAAAATAAAAAATCTTGAGTCTTTTATTACAATAGAGGGATTATCCGATTTTTTGAAATGTCGTACTGCAACAGTCGTTTCAATAATTGGTTCAGAAGCAGCACGAACGGCAGCAAAATTATCTCTTCATCTCATAAAGGAGCACAAAACAATTTTGTTGGTGGATATTTCCGGTCAACAAATAGAGAAATTAATAGGCCCGCATCGGGGGCTGAGTGATATTCTAACAGGGAATGTTCAGTTGCACGATGTTATTTATCGTGATTATGATACGGGGGTTGATATTCTTCCTCAGGGGTTAACAAGTACTGTTTGCGCACAAGATTTTTCAAATAATATCCCTAATATATTACAAGAATTTAAAAAAGAATATGATTTTGTCATTTTAGAAATGGCAAAAAAACCGGAATACGGATTTGAGCAATTTGCTGAGTTAACAGACTATTACATTTGTAGTGTTTCTCTTAACGAACAAGATTGGATGATGCAAATGGTGAGTAGATTTCCCAAAAGTGTTTATCGTATGATTGTATCATGAACGTTTTGAAATGTTGATCGCATGTTTATGGTATGCGCTTGTATTGTGCTGATGTTGTGGTGCCTATTAACATAGGTAAGATTTTATGCTTAAATTTTGAAATGAGCTTTGGTTATAGAAATATGTGGGGAAACGGAAATGACAGTAAATAGATTGAATGAAAGCCTTTTGACGCCATTGCAGAGGAAGAATCGAAAACAAATTCAAATGTGGCTTTATTCTATTTTATTGCTTTGTTTGGCTATTGTTTTAGTGGGAGGAGCTACTCGCTTAACGGGATCTGGGTTATCTATAACTGAATGGAAGCCAATTCATGGTGTAATTCCACCGATTGGTGTAGATCAATGGCAGGAAGAATTTTTAAAATATCAACAGATAGCGCAATATAAGCTACTTAATCGCGATATGACATTAAGTGCGTTTAAGGTGATTTTTTGGTGGGAATGGGCGCATCGTGTCCTCGGACGTCTTGTTGGTCTTGTGGCTTTATTGGGGTTAATTTGGTTTTGGATGACAAAACGTATTGAAAAAAATATTTTGTTCCAACTTACCATTGTACCAATTCTTATTGCTCTTCAAGGAGCTATCGGTTGGTGGATGGTGGCTTCGGGTATTGGTCAAAGTAATTTAACAAGTGTGAGCCAATACCGTTTAGCATTTCATCTTATAACAGCATGCTTTGTTATTATTTTTGTTACTTATTTATCTCAAGGACTTGCAGAATCTTCAGAAAAACCAGCAAATCAAAAAGTGCAATATTCTGCTGGTTGGCTTGTTATTCTCATTTTGATTGAGATTTATTTTGGTGCTTTAGTTGCAGGAACTCACGCTGGGAAAGTCTATAATACGTGGCCGCTTATGGATAGTCAGATCATACCTGATGGATTATTACGGCATAATCCTGTTTGGCTCAATTTATTCGAAAATCCTTTGACGATTCAATTTGTCCATCGTTTTTTTGCTTATTTTCTATTTGTTGTAGCTGTCATTCATGCTTTATATGTAAGAAAAAGTATTCCAAATTCAGTGCATTCTTACCGCGCATCTTTCATATGTATTATTATAATTATTCAAGCACTTTTGGGTATATTTACATTATTATATGAAGTGCCCATAAGTTTAGGACTCCTTCATCAAAGTATTGCGTTAGCAATATTGTGTTTTTCTGTTGTACACTGGCGAGCAACAAAGGGAGCATATCCTCACCGTTGAGCAAAAGTTTTCAGCCAGAAAATTTTAACTTTTTAAAAGCATTAAGTCGAGATTTTGAACAGCAGTTGCGGATGCACCTTTTCCTAAATTATCTAATACGGCACATAAATTAAAAATCCCTTCGCGCTCATTAGCAAATACGAACAATTTCATATCATCTTTATGTGCTAAACATTCTGGATTAAGTTTAGTGAGAGTCTCAGTCTCTTCTTGTGATGCAATTGATATGGTGTTTTGTCTATTATAATGCTTTTCAAAAATTTCGCGCAGATTGGAGCAGTTCACTGATTTTGTGAATAAACTGCGATGCAGAGGGACATTTACAAGCATTCCTTGAGAAAAACGGCCAACACTTGGTACAAAAATAGGTGTTTTTTTAATTTGAGCATGGATTTTAATTTCTGGCACATGTTTATGATCAAGGTTGAGGCCATACATAAAATAATTTTCTAAAATATCATTTTGTAGAGATTGGTTTTCCATTTGTTCAATTAGTTGTTTTCCACCACCGCTATAGCCAGATATTGCGTTGATTGATATCGGGTAATAAGCATCCAATAGGCCCGATTCACGCAGTGGTCGAATCAAGCTAATTGCACCAATAGGGTAACATCCAGGGTTGGTTACGTAGCGTGCTTCTTGGATACGTTTTTTTTGTCCTGCAGTCATTTCTGGAAAACCGTAGACCCAGTCTGGTGCAATACGGTGGGCTGTTGAACTATCAATAATTCTAATTTTTTTGTTATTTTTTAGCTTGTTAACTGTTTCGCGTGCGGCTTTATCTGGGAGACATAAAATAGCAATGTCAGTTTGATCAAAACAGTCCTGTCTCATATCAATGTTATGTCGATCTGTGTGAGGAAGAGAGAGTAATTTAAAATCTGAACGCTCAGCTAATCGTTTTTGGATCTGTAATCCGGTTGTTCCATATTCACCATCAATAAAAACTTTTGTTGCCATCCTATTTGCCTTGAATTACTTTTTGCTTTCATATTGAACTTGTTGAGTTATAAATTATTACCAACTTAAATAATAGTCATTAAATTATTGAATTTCTTGAGATTATAGATCTTTTTGTATGGGGGGGATAAATATAGATTAAGTGAGAACAAGGAAGGAGAAGTTTTATGCCCATTTTTCGATATTTGTGGAGAGAAAGCACTGCTTTCTATATGGAAAAGAAATCAGAGAAATGTTTACTACATTTCTGAATAAAAGTGGTTTTAAGTGTTTGGTTTGCGCGATTTGCTGTGTTATCGTTTGTGAGTTGATTTTTTATGTTAGGAATGTGTTTTATGATTCAGCAAGAAAATGACACACAAAGATGCTTTTTAAATGGAAATTTACAAACTGTTGATGTTGCAATCTTTGGTGCAATTAAAGGTGAGCTTGAGCGTCAACAGCATGAAATTGAGCTGATTGCGTCAGAGAATATTGTTTCAAGAGCTGTTCTTGAAGCACAAGGGTCGGTTTTAACTAATAAATATGCAGAAGGTTATCCAGGTAAGCGCTATTATGGAGGTTGTCAATTTGTTGATATTGTTGAAAATTTAGCAATTGAAAGGGCAAAAAAGCTTTTCGGTTCTGCTTTTGCTAATGTTCAACCTAATTCTGGTAGCCAAATGAATCAAGCTGTATTTTTAGCTTTACTCCAGCCCGGTGATACATTTATGGGATTAGATTTAAATGCTGGGGGGCACCTTACGCATGGTTCATCTTTCAATATGTCAGGAAAATGGTTTGATGTTGTTTCCTATGGTGTACGTAAAGAAGACCAGATTTTAGATATGGAAGAAGTTGAACGGCTAGCAAAGAGATGTAAGCCAAAGCTTATTATAGCCGGTGGGTCATCTTATCCTCGTTTATGGGATTGGAAACGTTTCCGTGAGATTGCTGATGAGGTTGGTGCTTATTTACTCGTTGATATGTCTCACATCGCTGGTTTGGTTGCTGGTGGTGTTCATCCTTCACCTGTTCCACATGCACATATTGTAACGACTACAACGCATAAATCGTTGCGAGGTCCTCGTGGTGGTTTGATATTGACAAATGATGAAACTTTAGCAAGAAAAGTTAATTCAGCGATTTTTCCTGGTCTTCAAGGTGGTCCTTTAATGCATGTGATTGCAGCTAAGGCTGTTGCATTTGAGGAAGCTTTACAGCCTTCTTTCAAAAATTATAGCAATAATGTTGTCTCCAATGCAAAAGCCTTGGCAAGGACATTGCAGGGTAATGGTTTTGATCTTGTCTCCGGAGGTACAGACAATCATTTATTGTTGGTAGATTTGCGTTCCAAAAGTGTGACAGGAACACGTGCTGAGTTGGCTTTAGGAAGGTCGTATATTACTTGCAATAAAAATTGCATTCCTTTTGATCCTGAAACACCATCTATAACATCAGGAATTCGTTTAGGATCACCTGCTGCGACAACACGTGGTTTTGCAGAAGAAGAGTTTATTCAAGTTGGTAATCTGATTTCAGAAGTTCTTGATGGCCTTCGGATAGCAAAAAAGGATGAGGACAATAGTGTCGTTGAAATAGCTGTTAAGAAAAAGGTGGAAGATATAACAAGTAAATTTCCCCTTTACTCTTATATGAGCACCTGTTAAGGGTACGAGTAAGATGCGTTGTCCTTACTGCCAATATGAGGATACACAAGTTAGAGATTCACGTCCTGCAGAAGAGGGAGCAGTGATTCGACGTAGGCGTGTGTGTTCCGTTTGCGGTGGTCGTTTTACAACTTTTGAACGTGTTCAGCTTCGTGAGCTTTTAGTTTCTAAAAAAAGTGGACGATGTGAGCCGTTTGATCGTGATAAGTTAATGCGATCAGTCGAGGTAGCTGTCCGTAAACGCAATATTGATCCTGAGTATATTGAACGAGCAATTTCTGGCATTGTGCGTCGGCTTGAGAGTTTGGGAGAACCAGAGATTGCTTCGGAAAAAATTGGACATCTTGTCATGGAAGCATTGAAAAGTATTGATGATATTGCTTATATTCGTTTTGCTTCCGTTTATCGAGATTTTCGTAATGCAAGTGATTTCCACGATGTGATCGACGAGTTGTCGAAGACTATAATAAATTCAGAATCTTGTTTTGATGAATAAAAAAGCGCAAGATGAGCGGTTTATGGCTGCTGCTATCCGTTTAGCAGAGCGTCATGTCGGTCTTACTGGTGAAAATCCTTCAGTCAGCGCATTAATTGTGCGAAATGATGACGATGTAGGGACGTTTATTGTTGGTTATGGTGTAACAGCTATCGATGGGAGGCCTCACGCTGAAGTGCAGGCTTTACATATGGCTGGTGCTTTAGCAAACGGCGCTACCGCTTATGTAACTCTAGAACCTTGTTCACATTATGGCAAAACTTCACCGTGTGTGAATGCACTTATTGATTCTGGTATTTCACGGGTTGTTATTGCTCTGACTGATTTAGATAAGCGGGTTAATGGTCGTGGCATTGCTTGTTTACGTGCGGCTGGTATTGAAGTAGTTGAGGGAATTTTGGCCGAAGAAGCCTTTGAAGCATTGTGTGCACATTGGTGTATAAAAAAATTGCAACGCTGTGCAGTTACTTTAAAAATGGCAATTTCTGCTGATAACGGTATAGGAAAAAAGGGGCAGGGTAGAATAAAAATTAGTGGAGTATTTTCTCATACCCATACCCATATTTTACGTGCTCAAAATAACGCTATTCTTGTTGGGATTGGTACTATCTTAACGGATGATCCACAATTAAATTGCCGTTTGCCAGGGATGGAAATGCGTTCACCTATACGTGTTATTTTGGATGCAGATTTGTGTATTCCGCTTGATGCAAAAGTTGTACAAACAGCAACAAAAATTCCTACATGGATTATTTGTGACGCGAATCTTTCGAAGCAAAGCAAAAAAATAGTTTTGGAACAGTGTGGTGTATCTATACATTCGATAGAAATGAGGAATGGTTACATGCCGCCTTTTGCTATTTTACAGCTACTTTATCAACATGGAATCAATAGTGTTTTACTTGAGGGAGGTGTTAAAACAGGGGAAGAGTTTCTAAATGCTGGTTGTGTAGATCACTTGATATGTTTTTATGCGCCCATTATTTTAGGTAAAAATCGTATTGAAGCGCCCCGTTTTGGACATTATCTTTCGCAGTTTCATGAAGTGGAGACAAGAATGTTTGGAAATGACCGTTTTTATAAATGGAGGCGTAAGACATTATGTTCACAGGGATTATAACGGATGTCGGTTGTGTTGAAGATGTTAAACCTCTAAACCAAGGAGTACGTTTTACTATTTCTACCCATTATGCTATGGAACGCTTAGAAATTGGGGCATCAATTGCATGTTCAGGAGTTTGTCTAACAGTTGTTGAGCGAAAATTAAGACAAGAAAATACTAATTTCTTTGCTGTGGAAGCGTGGGAAGAAGCGTTGCGTTTAACCAATCTTGAACAATGGATAAAAGGAACTTTTGTTAATTTAGAATGCTCGTTACGATTAGGCGATGAAGTGGGTGGGCATTTGGTTTCTGGCCATGTTGATGGTTTAGCTGAGATTATTGATAAAAAAAATGAAGGGGAGGCAGTTCGTTTTTTTTTAAAAGTTCCAACACAATTCTCACCCTTTATTGTAAATAAGGGTTCTATAGCACTTAATGGGACATCTTTGACTGTTAATTGTGTTGAGGATTGTATTTTTGATGTTCTTATTATTGGCCATACACTTAAAGTAACGACTTGGGGACAAGCAAAAATTGGAGATCGAGTCAATTTAGAAATCGATCAATTTGCTCGGTATGCAGCAAAATTGTCTGGCTTTAACATGAAAGATAAATAAGCTAAAAATTTATTATGGTTTTAAAACTGTGTACTTTTTAATTTTAAATTTATTTGTTAACTTTTTCTTGTAGGATCTTGTTATGATAAAAGATATACATAAAAAACCGCATCTATTGATTGTTGAAGCGCGTTTTTATGAAGAAATTTCTGATGCACTTCTTGCGGGTGCAGTGAGTGCTTTGCAAAAAGCGGAGGCAAGCTACGATATTGTTACAGTTCCTGGGGCGTTGGAAATACCAAGTGCAATAGCTTTTGCGGAGAATAATAATGAAGTGCTTTACGATGGTTATGTAGCACTTGGTTGCATTATTCGAGGTGAAACATATCATTTTGAAATTGTTGCAAATAATTCTTGTCGGGCACTGATGGATTTAGCTGTCTACAAGCAATTGGCTATTGGAAATGCTATTTTGACTGTTGAAAATGAACAATTAGCATGGGCGCGTGCAAAGAAAGATGAGAAAAATAAAGGTGGTTTTGCTGCTGAGGCTGCTTTATGTATGATTTCTCTAAAAAAGAGATTTGGAGATAATCGTTAAATATGGCTGATCTAAAAGGCACATATTCTCCGCGTTTAGCCAATAAGCGTGGAGCAGCACGGCTGGCTGCAGTGCAAGCACTCTATCAAATGGATATAATAGGTTCTGGTGTGATGGAAACAGCAGTTGAGTATGAGACTTACCGTTTAGGAAAAAATATTGATGGGGATCAGTATCTTGATGCTGATTTTCAATGGTTTTTAGCTATTATAACGGGTGTTACAAAGGATCAAAAACAACTCGATCCTATGCTTCATCAACAACTTTCTGCAGAGTGGTCTCTCTCACGTCTTGATTCTATATTACGAGCAATTTTACGTGCAGGTTTATGGGAGTTAATTAACCGAAAAGACGTGCCTGTTGCAGTTGTTATGAATGAATATATTGATATAGCAAAAGCTTTTTTTGAAGGCGATGAGCCAAAACTTGTGAATGCAGTTCTTGATGGTACGGCAAAAAAAGTTCGCCTTCAAAAATAGCGTTATAATATTGATGCTTTTAGAGTTTTATAAAGACTGTTATTCTTTAATTATGTCTTACTAAATTGGCAGGGCCTTTTATAATTTGAAGCAAGAAAGGCTCTTCCTTTGTAGCGGTTGGTGTTGTTTGTGTAATAAAATCAAATACTTTCCCATCTTGTAAGCCATAGTTGGCTATCTTAGCAACCTGTTTATTTTTATTAAAATAAATGGCTAATACTTTACGATCAATGATTTTTGTCTTCATAAACTGCATCCCACGGTATCGAGTTTGTGAGATATAATAAAAAACTTCACTGTCATATTTTGTTTTTAGTGAGGGAGTTCCTAAAGTTAAAATAATTTGTTCCTGACTAGATCCGACACTGATAGAATTAAGAGCATTTTTGTCAAGAACGTAGCCTTCTTGATATATCTGACTTGTACCTGAAGTATCAATAATACTACAACTGGAAATTACTATCATACTTACTGCTAGTAAACTAATCGATAACTTTTGTCTGATTAAATCTACTCTATAGGGTAACTGAAACAATTATATCTCCATTTTATACTTAGATGTATGACAAAAAGGCAGCCACAAGTTTTCACATTTTAGCTTATCTACCATAGATCACACTAAATTTCTCTGCTATGAACTAAATTATGCCATATAGAATTTCTGTAGAAAAGAAAAAAATAAATGCGATGTGTTTTAGCTCAATAAAAATACAATTTATTACAGCTGTTACTATATTTGGGAGTTGCCAATGAATGTTCAAGATGTTTTTCAAATGACATTTGCTTTGGCATATCCAGTATCAGTGCGTTCATTATCCGCCAAAGGCATAAAAGTCCATATTCGTGCAAACCAGCGAGAATGTGAACATTTAGCTAAGAATCATGATTTAGTTGAAGTAAAATTTTGTGAAGGAAAATTCCATATTTTTCCGTGGAAAAAGCGAGGAGTACGTGTAAAAGGTTTATTGCGGGCACGTGTAATACAGTTATGTGTTGTCACACTAGAGCCACTAGAAAATAATCTCTATGAAAATATTGAGGTTTTTTTTGTTCCCGAAAATTCAAATTTGATGAAGCCAAAAATATCAGAGAATACAGGAGAATTATTTTTAGATGTTGAAGGACAAGATACGCCGGAAGTGTTTTCTGGCGATAAAATTGATATTGGTGCAATCATGGAAGAATTTTTTGAATTATCCATTAATCATTATCCGCGCCAGGAGGGCGTAAAGATAGATGGAATTGAAAATTTGGAAGATGCTAAGCAAAAACTATCGCCGTTTTCTGTTTTAAAAAACTGGAAGTGATTGTAAAAACATAAAAAAATTATCTATTGTATACTCTTATAAAAAAAGTATTTTTACGGAACTATTTTCACACAGCATGTTTTGTGGTCGATTAATAGCAAAAAATCGTAATGTGCACGTAGGAGCGTAAATGAAAAAAAGATGTGGGATATGTAAGCGTGATTAGAATTTCTGTGGATGTGATGGGCGGTGATTTCGGTCCGGAAGCAACTATTGCAGGAGCAGCAATTGCACAAAAATATTTGTCAAATGTTTATTTTCTGTTTTACGGAATTGAGGAGATTGTTAAGCCGGTTCTCAAAAAATACCCTTGTTTGACTTCTGTTTCGCAATTCTGTTCTACAGAGGCTTATACGCGGATGGATGAGAAGCCAAGCCAAGCACTTCGCAATGGACGTGGGAAGTCATCTATGTGGTATGCAATTGAAGCAGTAAAAAATGGCGAGGCTGATGCTTGCATTTCTGCTGGCAATACTGGCGCACTCATGGCAATGTCTTACTTTTGTTTAAAAATGATGGCGGAAGCTGAACGCCCTGGAATTGCAGGTATTTGGCCAACGCTTCGCAGTGAGAGTATTGTTTTGGATATTGGGGCAACAATTGGTGCATCTGCTAGCCAGTTAGTAGATTTAGCGGTTATGGGGGCAGGTATGTTTCGCGCCTTATATCACACAGAAAAACCAAGTGTTGGGCTTTTGAATGTTGGTGTTGAAGAGGTTAAAGGCCTTTATGCAATAAAAAAGGCTGGAATGATATTGCGTAAACTACAATTAGAAGGTTTGGAATATAAAGGATTTGTCGAAGGCAATGACATTGGAAATGGGACGGTAGATGTTGTTGTAACAGAGGGATTTTCTGGTAATATTGCTTTGAAAACAGCAGAAGGGACTGCGCGGCAGATGGGGAAAATCTTAAACTCTGCTATGCGTAGTTCTTTTTTAGCCTCTCTTGGTTATATTTTGTCGCGGGGTGCTTTTCGTACACTGAAGCATAAAATGGACCCCGATAGAGTGAATGGTGGAGTGCTTTTAGGTTTGAACGGTGTTGTCATTAAAAGTCATGGCAGCGCTAATGCTAAAGGTTTTGCTTCTGCTATCCGTGTTGGTTACGAGATGGTTAATAATGGACTTTTGAAAAAAATAACTGCTGATTTACGGCAGTTTCATGAGGTTAAAGAAACACTTTTTGATCAAGAAGATGAAGCAATGATGAATGGGGAGAACATATGGTAAGCTTTTGTGATATAATTAAAGAGTTAGAAAAAAAGGTTAGGGGCGAATGATTCGATCCATTGTTCGTGGCGTAGGAAGTGCTTTGCCCCAAAAAAGCTTATCGAATGATGATATTGCAAAGTTTGTTGAAACATCAGATTCATGGATTGTTCAGCGTACAGGAATACGTCAGCGTTACATTGCTAATGCAAATGAAACAACTGTGTCTCTAGGGGTAAAAGCTGCACAAGCTGCGCTTATAAATTCTGGTTTAACAATAAAGGATATTGATTCTATTATTTTAGCAACCTCGACGCCAAACCATACTTTTCCTGCTTCTGCTGTTGAAATTCAACATGCTTTGGGAATGAGCCATGGATTTGCTTTTGATATTCAAGCTGTGTGTTCTGGCTTTATTTTTGCTTTAACAACAGGGGATGCCTATTTACGTTGTGGGACAGCAAAGAGGATTTTAGTCGTTGGATCTGACACATTTTCTCGGATTTTAGATTGGAAAGATCGTGCAACATGTGTTTTATTTGGTGATGGTGCGGGTGCTGCTGTTTTAGAAGCAAAGGAAAATGGGGATGGTATTGCTTTTGATCGTGGTATATTGTCTACGAAATTGCGCTCTAATGGTGCGTATAGAGATAAGCTGTATGTTGATGGTGGTCCTTCAACAACTCAAACAACAGGTCATTTGCGCATGGAAGGGCGAGAAGTTTTTAAATATGCAGTTGGTATGATAACAGATGTGGTTGATGAGTGTTTTTCGGCTGTTGATATAGATTCTTCACAATTAGATTGGTTTGTGCCTCATCAGGCCAATAAACGTATTATTGAAGCATCAGCTAAAAAATTAGGAATTTCCATAGATAAAGTTGTAGTTACTGTTAATCAGCATGGTAATACATCTGCAGCATCGGTTCCATTGGCTTTAACAACAGCTGTTCAGGATGGAAGAATTAAAAAAGGAGATCTCGTCATGTTAGAGGCTATGGGAGGCGGGTTTACATGGGGAGCGATTCTTATTCGTTGGTAAATTATAGTCGCTTGACCATATTTGAATAAAACGTATAAGTCATTTTGTAATTTTTAATATTTGAATAGGTGGTTATAATGACAAGTAAGACAGTGACGCGTGCAGATTTAGCGAGCGTAGTTTGCAGAAAGGTGGGCTTGTCACACACTGAATCAGCAGCTTTGGTTGAATTGGTTTTGGATGAAATTTGCAATTCACTTGTGAGAGGTGAATCAGTAAAATTATCTTCTTTTGCGACTTTTCAAGTTCGCAATAAAAATAAACGCATTGGACGCAATCCAAAGACTGGCGTTGAAGCACTTATTCCACCGCGACGTGTGGTGACATTTAAGGCTGCAAACGTACTTAAACAGAGCATTTTAGATTCCCATCGTGCAAGGCAAAAAAAATAATATTACACTAATAAATACTGTATAATGTTTAGTGTTTTTTTTAAAAGATTGCAGTAGAAGTAGAATTTTACATTTTTGAAAAATGTAAGAGGTTTTTTAGTGAAGATGTAATTATTTATAGCCCTATTTTTAACAAATCTTGCTGAGAGATTGAAAGTTGGTAAATTGTTTCAGTATCATTTGTAGTTTTTTAGATAAGGTGTTGCAAAATGGATAAGAGCTCTGATGCTTTTCGCACAATTAGCGAAGTAGCTGAGTTATTAGAACTTCCACAACATGTATTAAGATTCTGGGAAACACGTTTTAAGCAAATTAAACCAATGAAACGTGGAGGAGGAAGGCGTTATTATCGCCCGGTTGATGTAGATCTTCTCAATGGTATTAAAAAGTTATTATACGATCAAGGCTATACTATAAAGGGTGTGCAACGTCTTTTAAAAGAGAATGGTATTGCTTTTGTTACGGCATTTGGTAACGGTGATCTTGATGCCATGAAGGTTGTACTAGAAAAGAAAAATATAGGAAAAACTTTTGAAATCGTTAACAATAAGCCTAAAAAGTCTTCTTTTGGTTTTTTGGGTTTCATGAAAAGCGAGGGAGAAACATCCATCGGTTCTGTTAATATTTGCAAAGATAAAACCGATAAAGCATTGTTGCAAGAAACACTATTTGAATTAATTGAATGTAAACGTGTACTTGATAGAGCGCGGTAACGGTAGTTTACTGTATCCTAATTTCTTTTATAATTTTAGCATACTTTTAGGCGCTTATTAGACGGCGCAAATCTGGTGCTGTTGCTTCATATGTGAGTTGCTTAATTGCGTCTTCTAGAGATAAAGAGATTTGATTTTTGCTCCCTAAACGGCGCATATTCACACTATTTGTCTCGGATTCACGTTTTCCGCAGACTAAAATTACGGGAACTTTTTGTAAAGAATGTTCACGGATTTTATAGTTAATTTTTTCATTACGAAGATCTGATGTTGCAGAAATCCCAACAGCTTTAAGTTTTGCCGTTATTTTTTTTGCATATTCATTTGCTTCGGATGTAATTGTTGCTACAATGACTTGTTCAGGCGCAAGCCAAAATGGTATATGTCCAGCAAAATGTTCAATTAATATACCAAGAAAGCGTTCCATTGATCCAAAAATGGCACGGTGAATCATGACTGGTTGGCGTTTTTCTGAATCTTTACCAATATAGAATGCACCAAAACGTTCAGGAAGATTAAAGTCTATTTGTGTTGTTCCACATTGCCATTCACGACCTATAGCATCTTTCAATGTATATTCAAACTTTGGACCATAAAATGCACCTTCACCTGGAAGGATACCTGTTTTGATTTTTCCTGCAAGTTTTGTTTCAATAGTTTTAAGAACGGATTTCATGATGTTTTCTGCATGATCCCATAATGCATCAGATCCGACTCTTTTTTCTGGACGTGTTGAAAGTTTAAGGGTAATTTCTTCAAAACCAAAATCAGCATAAGTGGATAAGATTAAATCATTAATACTTAAACACTCATCAGCTAACTGCTCATCTGTGCAAAAAATATGTGCATCATCTTGTGTAAAACTACGTACACGCATAAGGCCATGTAGAGAACCTGAGGGCTCATAACGATGAACAATACCAAATTCAGCAAGCCTAACAGGTAGATCTCGGTAAGATTTTAAACCATGTTTAAAAATCTGCACATGTCCAGGGCAATTCATTGGTTTCAGAGCGTACACATTTTGATCATCCCAATCCTCAGCTGCTGGAATTGCTTTGAACATATTTTCCTTATACCATCCCCAATGCCCAGATATTTCCCAGAGTGATCTATCTAGAACTTGCGGTGCATTAACTTCTGCATACTGATGATCATCAAGACGTCTACGCATGTAATTGATCAAATTTTGGAACATTTTCCAGCCTTTTTTGTGCCAAAAAATCATTCCTGGCCCTTCCTCTTGAAAATGGAATAAGTCCATTTCACGTCCCAAACGACGATGATCGCGTTTTTCGGCTTCTTCTAGCATGTGTAGATAGGCTTTTAAGTCATTTTCATTAGCAAATGCTGTGCCATAAATTCTTGTTAGCATTGGATTATTAGCATCGCCGCGCCAGTAGGCTCCTGCGACTTTCATCAGTTTAAAGGCATTTCCAATTTGTCCAGTAGATTGCATGTGTGGTCCACGGCAAAGATCAAACCAATCGCCTTGATAATAAATTTTTAATTCTTGATCTGCGGGGATATTATCGATGAGTTCAACTTTATAAAATTCACCTTTTTTAGCAAAAATTTCTCTAGCTTTTTCACGAGACCAAATTTCTTTTTTAAAAGGTTTATTACGTTGAATAATTTCGCGCATTTTCTTTTCAATGATGGTTAAATCATCTAATGTAAAAGGTTGTTGACGTGCAAAATCATAATAAAAACCATTTTCAATGACGGGACCTATCGTTACTTGCGTTTCAGGAAAAAGTTCTTGTACAGCTTCAGCTAGAACATGTGCACAATCATGACGTATGAGCTCGAGAGCACGCGGATTTTCTCGGGTAATGATTTCTATTTGACCAGATTGTCCTAATGGGTCTGATAAATCTCGAGTGCTTCCATTAAGGTTATAGGCGACAGCTTTTTTGGCAAGTGATTTAGAAATGGATTCTGCTAATTCTAAACCAGTCATTTCGGAGGGATAATCACGTTTTGAACCATCAGGAAAGCAAAGAGAAATAGAACAAGACATAGAACACCCCTTTAATCCAATTCCGCTAACAATTACGGATGGTTTTGTAAAAATTTAATAAACATTATAGGCTTAATAAGCCTTTTTTTATCAATATGCGCCAAAAAAGAAAAGAACTATTTATTATGCTTTGCAGAAATTTTCCAATAGCGCCAAGGTTTATAAAAACAATAAAACTTTTCAAGAGAAGTAGGCACTGGATCGAAACCATATGTTCCAAATGGTCCACAACGTATAATACGAAAAAGTCCCATCCATGCTCCAGCCCATAATCCATGGCGTGCAATCGCTTCATAGGCATATTCTGAACAGGTTGGTGCGTGGCGACATTGATTTCCTATAAAACTAGAAAGTGTTATTTGATAAAAACGTATCAATAGAATGCCAAATAGTCGTCCAGGTGTTTTTTTCCAAAAACCCGTATAATTTCGAGTTTGTCTCTTTTTTTGTTGAGGTTGTAATTCAAGCATTTACTTTTTTTCGATTTGTTTTATACAATCTATAGTTGCATCAAAGGGAAGCATTGTTGATGCATGACGCACTTTGTAGTCTTTTATGGGCTGCAAACAGGAAAACGCTTCAAATGGGGTTTGAGGAGGTGGACCATCTTTGGTTAGCATATGATAGATAATATTACGTAATATTTTAAGATTTTGTGTTGTTTGCCCCACGATATGAGATGCTAAAAGTGAAGCAGAGGCTTGTCCTAGCACACATGCATGCACTTCATGGGCAAAATCTGTAACGATGTCATTTTCTACTTTTAGATCTACAGATATTGTTGAACCGCAAAGATGTGCATATTTTTTTGACGTTGCATCTGGATCATTAAGACGTCCAATTCTGCTTATTTCCGCGGCATATTTCAATACGTTATCGCTATAGATATTGTTAATCATCAGCTATTTCCTGAAATTTTCAGAGTTGTGATTGTTTAAGCTTTTAATTCGCTTATATAGAGATTATACAAAATAAAATAGATATGTAGCAAATGCTTTGTATAGGGTAGGCTTGGAGTTTTAAATGCATAATGTTGTTAAAGAAGCTACGACAGACTCGTTTTTATCTGAGAAAAATCGTCCTAGCTTTGAAGAGGTGGAAGCAGCGATTCGTACATTGCTATTATGGGTTGGGGAAGATCCAAAGCGAGAAGGGCTTTTAGATACCCCAAAGCGTGTAGCTAAGGCATATCGCGAACTTTTTTCTGGTTATGGCAAGTCGGTTGAAGAGATCTTAGGCACGTTTTTTGAAGAAGTTTCAGGGTATAATGAAGCAATAATAATAAAAAATATCCCCTTTTATTCACATTGTGAACACCATATGATTCCAATTGTTGGTAAAGTTTATATTGGCTACCTTCCTGATACAAAGGTTATTGGCCTTTCGAAAATTGCCCGTGTTGTGGATGTTTTTTCTCGCCGTTTACAGACACAAGAAGCAATGACAGCTCAAATAGCGAATGCTTTAGAAGTTCATTTAAAGCCTCGTGGTGTTGCCGTATTGATTGAGGCTGAGCATATGTGCATGGCGATGAGAGGAATCCAAAAACAGGGTTCTAAAACAATTACGACAAGTTTTAATGGTTGTTATGAAAAGGATAAAATTGTACAGGCTAATTTTATGATGATGGCTCAAAGATTATAGTAAAAAGTTTGTACTTTAATGATTTATTGTTGGACTAAAAGTTTTTCAAGATCAAATAAATCATTGGAATGCGAAAATAGGCTTGTGCCTTGCTGTATGATTTGTTAAAGCCAAAGAACTAGCATGTTTTGCTTCTCACTATGTGCGGTCGTGGCGGAATTGGTAGACGCGCAGCGTTGAGGTCGCTGTGGGGCAACCCGTGGAAGTTCGAGTCTTCTCGACCGCACCATTTAAATTTTCTATAGCGTGTGTGAGTTGTTATTTTTAAGTGGTTTTTGTTGTTAACTTATTGCTAGTTTTTCCTTCGTGTATTATTTGTTAGTGTACTTCTAGTGATTGTTTTATTTAAATTTTTCAGGTATTTTGTTCTTTTAGCCGGTGATTTAGAGTATTGAATATTTTCAATAAGGTTGAGTGGTGTGGTATTTTTAAAGTATTTAGCATTCTTTATCTGTATTTCTTTGTTAACCGCATGTAGTAAGTCTCGTGCTGTTCTATGGCATGGGGTACATGCGACACCGTCTATGATCGCAGTACAAAGGGAAGTTGAGGATGTCCCGATTCTTCCGAAAGCTATTGTTCCGATATATGTTGCCACAAGTCGCATGATGCAAAACAACTATTCTCAGCCGTATGGGGCAGAGCGATCAAATACGGTGCACTATAATCGTGTTGACGTAGGAATTCCTCAAAAACATGTGAAGGGTATTGTTGAAATAAATGCGTATAAACCTACTCATGACAAATATTTTGCAGCAGTGGCATTGCAAAAATACAATAACAAAGAAGAGTTTAAACAGCAATTAAATGCTGCTTTAGCAAAAAAGCCAAAAGGAAAAAGAGAAATTTTCCTTTTTATTCATGGTTACAATAACAATTTTGCAGATGGTACATTTCGTACAGCCCAGTTTACATATGACTATTCTCTAAATGTTGTTTCTGTGCATTATTCGTGGCCGTCTGCTGGATCAATACCTCTTTATATTTATGACCGTGATAGTGCCAATTTTGCGCGTGATGGGTTAATAGAACTCTTAACGCTTATAAGTGAAACCAATGCTGACCATATTTCGGTTATTGCGCATTCTATGGGAAATTTTGTTATAATGGAGGCATTTAGAACTCTAGCATTACAGGGAAAGTATAAACCTATTCGCCGTATTACAAGTTTCTTAATGGCAGCACCAGACATTGATGTTGATGTTTTTGAACGTCAACTTAATGATATTAAGAAATTACCTCACCCAACAGCTATTTTGGTATCTCGTGCAGATAAAGCTCTTGCTGTTTCTGGGCGCTTGACAGGTGGACATCATCGTGTAGGCGATGGTTCAGATATTGAAATGTTGCGTAAAAATGGCATAAGTGTTTTTGACTTTTCTCATGTTGATGGTGGAACACACACCGTTTTCGCATCTTCACCAACTTTAATGGCTCTTTCCCGAGAGGGCTCTTTAGCTTCAACAATTATGCAGGGTACAGAATTATCACCAAGTCAAGCGCTTCTTGCTGATAGCAGTAGTATGCTAGAGAAAACAACGCATCTTATTCTTTACACACCTGTACGTTTATTAAATCCACTAGCTTCATATTAAGTGTAAGAACAGCAAAAATCTATCATTAAATATAAACGAATTGCAAACAATGTTTTTTTAGCATTTTCTTTAGAATGAATTTGTAATGTAAAAATAAATAGCGGGATGAATGTAAAAACCAGTTATTAAATGAGTTTATGATGCTTGCACGAAAACGCTATTTCAATACGCCTACATCAGTTGATTATTTATCTCATTCTGCGATTAAGTTATTAGATATTCATACTATGCTTTTGAAAGTGAGAGAAGATAATATGGGGGAAAAACCAAGTTTATTGCGTCAAATTGATTCTACACAAAAACGCTTAGATGAGATAAGTCATGCTCTTATTTTAGAGTATCGCAAACGCCAAGAAAATGAGCGCTTTTTAAAACAAATTTTAGTATCAATTTCAGATCAGCTTTTTTCACTTAATAATGGTTTCAAGGAAAGTGGACGTCTTTTTTTTCAAGAGATTAGGATGCTTCAATCTCAGATACAGTATTTTTATGAGGGTAAGAAGAGACAGCATGTATTAGATACCCAAGAACCTTTTTATTCTCCATCAAAAATTGATGAAGTTATTAAACAATTACAAAAAGCACGAAAAAAACTTATTGTTGAAAGTCCACATCTTTTTGAAAAAGAATGTTAAAACTTAAAAATGAAAGATTTTTTAAAGCGAACATATTGGTAAAAACAAACTAATTTTCTAGCAATGGTGTATCTAGAAGATTAGAACC
>NZ_JAYMZK010000010.1:0-42348 GCF_037070895.1 Bartonella vaga | reverse complement strand
TCCTAAGATAGAATTCAATATACGGTATTCTTTAAGCAATAAAAGGAAAGCTGTAGAATTGATGGTTTTCTCACCTAAGCTTAAGAACCTAATTGACTATGAATTTATATAGTTAAGAAAAATCCTTGAACTCTACACTTTAGATCAAGACATTACTTTTTAAAATAAAAGAAGCTGATGTTTACCAAAAGAGTTTTACAATGAGGTTTTCTGATTCATTGAGTTATGAAGTTTTTAGAATGTTTGTTAAAAATTTTGATTGTTTTTCGTAAAATATCTTAGAAAAACTTAGAAAGCTAATGGAAAAATGTGGCAAAAAAGGACGTAGTTGATAGAGAAAGGTTCAAAAATCCTATTTCTTTACCTTTATTTAGTTATCTCGCACCTTGAAAAAAATAAATTAAATCAATAAGATATATTAATGAAAAAAATATAATACGCGCAAAGAGCGTTACAAGGACGATGTATCATGACAATTTTGCCTCTCAATAACGCTTCCATAAAGGAGGCAGTTGTACTCCTTGAACAGGGAAAGGTCGTAGCTCTGCCGACAGAAACTGTCTATGGTTTAGCGGGTGATGCGACCAATGGGAGGGCAGTATCTTCTATTTTTTCTACAAAGAGGCGTCCACAATTTAATCCTCTTATTGCTCATGTAAGTAGTATTGTCATGGCGGAACGCTATGTTGAAATTGATTTTCTTTCGCGTCGATTGATGGAGGCTTTTTGGCCAGGGCCTTTAACATTAGTTTTACCTTTGAAAGTACAGCACAATATCCATCCTTTAGCTACTTCCGGCTTGAATACATTGGCCGTTCGTTTTCCAGATAGTCGTTTTGCAGAAATTGTGCAATGTTTTGGTCGACCTCTCGCTGCTCCTAGTGCGAATCAATCAGGACGTCTTAGTCCTACTTCTGCTGAAGCTGTTTTTGCATCGTTAGGCGAATCTGTTCCTTTAATACTTGACGGAGGACCTTCTAAAATAGGGCTTGAATCAACAATTATTAAGGTTTTTGGTAAAAATGTTTATTTGTTGCGTCCTGGGGGGCTTGCGGCTGAAAAGATTGAAGAAGTTATAGGGAAATCGTTGAAACGGATAGATCAGCGTGCTGCGATTGAGGCGCCAGGTATGTTAAAATCGCATTATGCACCTAATGCTACGATTCGTTTGGATGCGCAAAAGGTAGAATCCGGTGAAGCACTTTTAGCATTTGGCCCTAAACGCATCATGGGTATTGAAAATGCCGTTTCTATTTTAAATCTCAGCGAGAATGCGCAGTTAGAAGAGGCTGCTTCTCATTTATTTCAATACATAAGGGAACTAGATTCATGCAGAGTGAAATGTATTGCAGTAGAATCCATTCCGTTACACGGGTTAGGTGAAGCTATTAATGATCGTTTAATACGTGCTGCAGCTCAAAAGGAAAAATAAAATGGAACAGGAGTTAATTGAGAGATTTAGAAAAATCGTTGGTACAGCACATTCTGTAACGGATCAGACATTGATTGCACCGTATTTGCTTGAAGAACGCAAACTTTTTCATGGAAAAACACCATTGCTTTTACGGCCATCCTCTACCACAGAGGTATCATCAATTATGCAGTTAGCTAGCCAAACACACACGCCGATTGTTCCTCATGGGGGGAATACAGGTCTCGTAGGTGGCCAACAACCAGATGAGAGTGGCAACAGCGTTCTTTTATCTATGGAAAGATTAAACAAGATTAGATGTATTAATCTGGAAGGTAATTTTGCTGTGGTGGAGGCTGGTGTTATTTTACAGGATTTACAGAAAAAAGTAGACGAATCAGGTCGTTTTTTCCCTCTTTCTTTGGCTTCAGAAGGTTCCTGCCAAATAGGGGGGAATCTTTCATCTAATGCTGGAGGGACAGGGGTTTTAACTTATGGCAATATGCGTGAACTTTGTCTTGGTTTGGAAGTTGTTTTACCCGATGGCCGTATTTTAGATGATTTGCGTT
Source organism: Bartonella vaga (assembly GCF_037070895.1). Lineage (NCBI taxonomy): Bacteria > Pseudomonadati > Pseudomonadota > Alphaproteobacteria > Hyphomicrobiales > Bartonellaceae > Bartonella > Bartonella vaga. The sequence goes on along the minus strand of NZ_JAYMZK010000010.1, from coordinate 40,368 downwards.
TTGTCAAAAAAGATAATAGTGGTTATGATTTGAAAAACCTTTTTATTGGGGCAGAAGGCACTTTAGGAGTTATAACAGCGGCAGTTTTAAAGCTTTTTCCAAAGATTAAGGGAACATCAGTTGCATTAGTGGGATTACGTAGTCCGTCTAAGGCTCTGGAGTTTTTATCTCTTGCTCAATCTTATGGAAGGGGGATGTTGACTGGTTTTGAGCTTATGGGAAGTCTCAGCTTGCAGATGGCTTTAGATTACAAGAGGTGTGAGAGTTTTCCTTTTGAGCATAAGCACGAATGGTATATATTAATCAATATTTCATCATTGCAGGATGCTGATGAGGCATTGTCAGTGCTAAGTTTTATTTTAGAACAATCTTTAAAAGATGCTGTGATAGAAGATGCAGTCGTTGCGCAATCATTAAAGCAGCAAGATTTTTTTTGGCAATTGCGTGAAAGTATATCATCTGCACAAAAATTGGCGGGAGGATCCATAAAACACGATATTGCGGTGCCTATTGCTTCTATTCCTGATTTTATTTCTGAAGCAGCACGTATTGTTGAGGATATAGCTCCAGGCTCACGGATAGTTTGTTTTGGACACATGGGGGATGGAAATTTGCATTATAATATTACACAGCCAGTAGGAGCTGATCCTGCAGTGTTTTTACAGTTATGGTCACGAATGAATCATCATATTCATAGTTTAGCGATGCGCTATCAAGGTACATTTTCTGCTGAGCATGGAATTGGCCAGCTTAAGCGTAAAGAATTACGCACTTTCAAATCACCTGTTGCATTGGATATTATGCAAGAGATTAAGAAAATGCTCGACCCTTTAGGGATTATGAATCCTGGGAAAATATTGTAATTCAATAAATATAAATTTTCTATATGTTTTTGTTTAGATTTCAATAACCAAAAAATAAACCAGTTGTTTTTTATTCAATATTTTAATAATCCAATTAGGAAAAGCTGCTAAAGTTATATCTTATTAAAATAAATTGGGACATTGTATATGGCTAATCAATGCTTTAATCAGCAAAAAGCGGTGCTTGAATTTCGGTTAGATCCGTGCCATTTGCCACAAACAACGGCGTATTTTTCACCCAAAACAGGTAGTCAAATAATTTGTTCGTTAAGTGAGCGCGGCGTTTTTTTTAAAACGGATACTTCCTCAAGCTTATCATATTTAGTGCCATCTTATCACTTTAAAGGAATTATGGCACGCACTGTAGAAACTCTTTCAGGAGAGAGAGCTGTTGCATTAGAGTTGTTTCACGCAAATGAGGAAGCCTGTGTTCCGCTTTTTGTTTCTAGAGATTTAAATAATGTTCTTCTAGATTGGAGATTATGGGCGGATACTTATGATCTTCCTATGCTTATGATAAATAAAGATAATCGAGTTATGGTTGTCAAAGACCGTTCTGATTTAGGCCGTTTTTTTTGTACGACACTCTATTCTAAACAAAAACGTTTTTTACTTCGTTATAAAAATTCGTTAGGTTTACATCTAGTGATTGCAAATCGGGCTGTTCTACAGAAGTATTAATGTCGTTCATTTTTTATTGTGTCATAATGTGCGTCTCTTTGTTATTATATTTAACATTTTATTGCTCATAAATTAATAGTTTTGCTTGTCAATATACTTTTGCTGTAGGTATTTATGTTAACTGTTTTTTTGTTGTTTTTATAACAAAAATGCTTTTTTGCCAGAAGGCCTATACATTCAGCTTTAATAAAAAGGGGTGCACCTTATTGGCGAATGTAGGCTTTTATTCTGCAGTATCACTAAAATGTTGGTAAGTTACAATAGAACAAATTGCACGATTTTTTATGCAAATGCAATGATAGTATCCAGTACTTTTTTAAAGCTTAATAAGTAAACAGTTGTTTGTAAAACTAGTCAGATTTATAGAGCGTTATTTGTCAAAAGAAGATTTTATATTTTTTTACAATTACGAAAAACACAAAATAGTTAGCAAATTTACGCATTATGCTATCATGTGAAACTATTAAATCAGAAAAAAGAATGTTCAAAGAATTTAACTTTTTTGCGCAATAGCTCGCCATCCGATGTCGCGTCGAACAAAGCCTTCAGGCCAGTCAATACAATTGACAGCTTCATAGGCGCGTTTTTGCGCTTGCATAACGGTTTCTCCTGTTGCTGTTACATTTAAAACTCGTCCACCATTGGCAATGAGTTCTCCATTTTGCCATGCTGTACCAGCTTGAAACACTTTCACATCAGGGAGAGCATTTGCTTTATCAAGATTGCGGATAACAGTACCTTTTTGGGGAGAGTTTGGGTAGCCTTTGGCGGCCATAACAACAGTCAAAGCAGTTTTTTCAGACCATTGAAGGGATTTTTGCTCAAGATTTCCTTGGGCGGCTGCAAGAAGAATTGGAAGAATATCATCTTTGAGACGCATCATTAAAACCTGACATTCAGGATCTCCGAATCGTACGTTAAATTCAATTAATTCAGGTCCTTTTTTTGTTATCATCAATCCAACGAAGAGAATACCTTTAAAGGGAGCTCCTATTGCGTTCATGTTGTACAAAGTTGGCTCAACAATTTCTTTGAGGGTACGATTAACCATTTCCTCGGTCATGATGGGAGCTGGTGAATAAGCTCCCATGCCACCGGTATTTGCTCCAGTATCACCATCACCTACACGTTTATGATCTTGCGCAGATCCGAAAGGGAGAGCAATTTTACCATCACAAAGGCAGAAGAAGCTTGCTTCTTCACCTTCAAGAAAAGATTCTACAACGATTTTTTTTCCTGCGTCACCAAAGGCATTTTTGAAGCAGGCATCAACTGCGTTAAATGCCTCTTCCATTGTTGTTGCAATAACGACGCCTTTACCGGCAGCTAAGCCATCTGCTTTAATAACAATTGGAACACCTTGTTGCTGAATGTAGGCTTTAGCTTTTCGAGCGTCATTAAAGCTTTTGTAAGTTCCCGTAGGAATGTTATTTTTATGGCATAAATCTTTTGTAAAAATTTTTGAACCTTCTAGCTGAGCGGCTTTTTTAGTGGGTCCGAATACACAAATATTAGCATTATTAAGAGCGTCTGTTATACCTGACACAAGAGGCGTTTCTGGTCCAACAACAACGAGGTCAATAAAATGTGTTTTACAAAACTCAATAACAAGAAGATGGTCATCAATATTCAAATCAATATTTTCACCAAGTTCCATTGTTGCAGGATTTCCAGGAGCACAATATAATTTTTTTAGTAGTGGTGAGGCTGCTATTTTCCACGCTAACGCGTGTTCTCGTCCGCCTGAGCCTATAAGAAGAACGTTCATTGCTTGCTCCTATTACGCAAGGTGATTAAATGGGTTTTCTTACCATAAGAATGAAATGCCCTTATCGCAAGACTAAAGGTAAAATTATTTGATGAAAAAAAATAAAAATATTACACATATTCAGTCCCGTGAAAATCAAGGACGAGTGGTGGATGCATCCTCCAAGCAATGGGTTTACCAGTTTCTTCCCTGTTCGTTGTGGTTTTATGCTCAATTGGCCCGTTGGGATCGGCCTATCGGATGGCAGTTATTGATGTGGCCTTGTTTTTGGTCAGCAACAATGGCATTTCTTTCTTATGAAATGCATCGATTGCCTTTTTTACAAATGTTACTCCACTGGTTTTGGTATCTTTTTCTTTTTTTTCTAGGTTCCATAGCTATGCGGGGTGCGGGATGTACTTGGAATGATCTTATTGACTGTAAAATTGATGCTCAGGTGGAGAGGACACGTTCTCGTCCATTACCGACCGGCCATGTAAGTCGATTTCAAGCAAAAATTTTTATATTCGTGCAATGTTTGGTTGGTTTAGTCGTATTATCACAGTTTAATAAATTTAGTTTTTTTCTAGGCATCTCTTCATTAGTAGCGGTTGCCTTTTATCCTTTTATGAAACGTGTGACATATTGGCCGCAGTTTTTTTTAGGTATTGCATTTAATTGGGGAGCGTTAATGGGGTGGGCTGTTGTGTATGGAAGTTTAAGTCTGGCACCAATTTTACTTTATGTGGGATCCATCTTGTGGACGATAGGGTATGACACAATTTATGCGCATCAAGATAAAGAGGATGATGCTACTGTTGGTGTAGGTTCTACGGCGCTTCTCTTTGGTAAAGGCACAAAATGTGCTTTGATATTTTTGTATAGTGGTTTTTTAATATTTGTTAGCTTAGCGTTTTATTTTGCGCGAGTCCCTATTCTCAGCTTTTTGGGGCTTTTTGTGGCAAGTATACACATGTTTATTCAAATTAAAGTTATTGATATAGATGATAGTTCGCAATGCTTAAAGCTTTTCAAATCTAATTCATTTGTTGGTTTTGTTGTTTTTGCTGGTTTAGTATGCGCTGGTGTATGGATGATCATTTATTCTGCATCTTAACTCACAATAATTTAAAAAATAAAAACATATGCTACGTGGTGTTGAAAGTGAAAGAAATGGAAACTTAAGCTTTTTTTAGTCTAACCCTTGAGCCCTTTACTCATGCAAGATTATAATCTTGTTAAAAATTATTATTTCTAGGATAACCTAAAAAAATTAGTGAGGATGCCTAAATTTATTACTCTTCCGTTAACTCAAATGGCTACTTTCTACTTATTAGGTTTGAAATACGCGAGACCATTTCACCTTTTTACGCTCTGTTTTAATGCCGCTTATCATTTTACTAATTTTCCAGGATACAACGTTTTTCTGAGGTGTATTTGTAAATGTAACCTTAGCGGGACGGCAGAAAGATATAATTCTCTAGTTTAAGCTAGTTCAATGATCTAGTTTTAATATTATTTTGTATAGAGTTCGCCAATCATTATAAAAATAAAGCTTTATATTTTAAAATTTGAAATTAGGGATAAAGCTTTTGCTTTTGCCAATCATTGTGTTCAACAGAATCGCGTGTAAAGAGAAGGCGGTCGTGTAAACGAAACGGGCGATCACGCCAAAATTCGATCGAAAAGGGATTGACGCGGAAACCGGACCAATAAGGTGGGCGCGGGATATTCCCTATTGCATAACGTTTGGTGTATTGAGCAATTGCTTTTTTGAGGATGAAACGGTTTTCTAATGGTTGCGATTGTCTGGATGCCCATGCACCAATTCGGCTCCCACGTGGTCGCGATTGGAAATATGCGTCTGCTTCTTGATCACTAACTTTTTCAACAATTCCCCGAATTCTGACTTGGCGGTGGAGTGATTTCCAATGAAAAGCTAAGGAAGCTTTCATTGATTTTAAAATTTCTTGTCCTTTGCGGCTTTCATAGTTGGTATAGAAAACGAAGCCTTTGAGGCTGTAATCTTTTAGAAGAACTATGCGAACATTAGGAAAGCCATTTTCATCAACTGTTGCTAATGCCATAGCATTGGGGTCGTTTATTTCGCTTACGGTTGCCTCTTCAAGCCACTTTGCAAAAAGTTTAAAAGGTTTTTGTATTTGCATAAAATCGTCGTCTGTTTGTACTTTATTGTTCATAATATCCCCGAGTGTTAGTTAAGTATGCATGAGGAGCTCTTTAATGTCCTTTGTTATAAAGACAATAAGACGCTGTTTTTATCCTTTGCAAAAAGCCAATGGCGTCATCTACCATCATGGTGTTTTAGTTATTTTGGTTTTTAGCATAGAATTTAATGAGTATATTAAATAAATTGTCTATTTTATCTGGTATTTTAATTTCTTTATAGACATATATACAGAGAAGGAACCTATACGGAGAAGAACCCGTTCTATAAGATAGATTGATGAAGCTGTGAGGAATGTTGAGAAACATACCAGTTGATATTTTGAAAATGAAAAAATTGGAAAGAGGGCAACATGCGTGATCCGTACACGATCCTGGGTGTGGCACGTACCGCAAAACCACAAGAGATTAAGTCGGCATTCAGAAAGTTAGCAAAGAAATATCATCCAGACCACAATATGGGTGATGCAAAGGCTAAAGAAAAGTTTTCTGAAATTAATCAGGCTTATGAGATTATAGGCGATAAAGACAAAAAAGCACAATTTGATCGCGGTGAAATTGATATGGAAGGAAAACCGCTTTATCAAGCTTATGGTGCAGGTGAAAATTTTAGTAATAGTCACAATCCTTTTTCAGGAGGGGCAAAAGGATTTGGTGCTTCAGGCAGTGCAGGTTTTGATGCGAGTGATATTTTTCGTGATCTATTTGGGAGAGGAGGGAGCTTTTCGAATTTTTCACAATCTAATCGGGCTCAACAAGGGGCGCATGTTCGCGCCAATCTGTCCATTACGTTGGAGCAGATGGTTGGTGCAGAAAAGGTAGAAGCTGTTTTTCCTAATGGAAAAAAGTTAAAAATTAAGCTTCCAGACTATGTCGAAGATGGACAAACTATTCGTTTAAAAGGGCAGGGAGAAGAGGTAGCTTATGGGCAAGCGGGAGATGCATTGGTAACCATTCACATTCAGAAACATTCTCGTTTACGGGTTGAAGGAAGGGCTCTCCATCTTGATTTGCCAGTTCCCCTTAAACATGCGGTTCTGGGCGCCAAAGAAGAAGTTGAAACTTTGGAAGGGCGTGTTGTCTTAACTATTCCTGCTTGGTCGAGTTCTGATCGGGTTTTACGATTAAAAGAGAAAGGGCTTCGTTTAAAAAATGGCAAAAGAGATGATCTTTATGTGCATGTTCGCATCATGTTGCCGGAAGGTGGAGATACTGCCTTAGAACAATTCTTGCGAATGCAGAAAGATTAAATTTTTAGTTGTAAGTTATAGAAGAACATAATTTTGGGTCGATCTTAAACCAATTACTTGAAGAAAAAGTTGACCTATGTCATAGGCAAATAAGTAATATTAATTTCAAGGAGCAGTAGGGCAGTGCTGATGGCTAAAGGTAATGGTTTATTGTACGGAAAGCGTGGCTTAATTTTAGGGTTAGCCAATAATCGTTCTATCGCTTGGGGAATCGCTAAAGCCGCGAGTGCAGCAGGAGCAGAGCTTGCTTTCACCTATCAGGGTGAGGCGATGAAAAAGCGTGTTGAGCCTTTGGCTGAGGAAGTAAAAGGATTTGTTTGTGGTCATTGTGATGTTTCTGATAGTGTTTCTATAGATGCGGTCTTTAAAGCAATAGAGCAAAAATGGGGCAAATTGGATTTTTTAGTTCATGCGGTTGGTTTTTCTGATAAGGGTGAATTAAGCGGTCGTTTTATTGATATTAGTGAGTCTAATTTCATGATGACCATGAATATTTCTGTTTATTCATTAACGGCTCTTACGAAGCGTGCAGAAAAATTAATGCCAAATGGCGGTTCAATTTTGACATTGAGTTATTATGGTGCAGAAAAGGTTGTTCCAAATTATAACGTGATGGGAGTTGCAAAAGCGGCTCTTGAAGCGAGCGTAAAATATCTAGCGGTGGATTTAGGTCCTAAGCACATTCGTGTTAATGCTATATCGGCTGGGCCAATAAAAACTTTAGCTGCTTCTGGTATTGGTGACTTCCGCTATATTCTAAAGTGGAATGAATATAATGCTCCTTTGCGTCGTACGGTGACAATTGAAGAGGTGGGTGATTCTGCTCTTTACTTTCTTTCAGATTTGTCGCGTTCTGTTACCGGTGAAGTGCATCATGTGGATTCAGGTTATAACATCATAGGTATGAAGGCTGTTGATGCACCAGACATTTCCGTCATCAAAGAATGAAGTTTGGTTTATCAGTTTTTCTTTGATAGTGATTGTTTAACAGAATTTAAAACAGCCAGATCCTATTCTAGGGTGGAAGCAGTCTTGTGCATAAGTTCTACATGGGCTGTTGTTGTGTCTATTCGATAGAGAAACGAGGCATTTTTTATGTCGCATAATACGTTTGGTCATTTATTTCGCGTAACGACATGGGGAGAAAGTCATGGAGCTGCTCTTGGGTGTGTCGTCGATGGTTGCCCTCCAGGAGTTACTTTTACTCTTTCAGATGTTCAGTATTATCTTGATAAACGCAGACCGGGACAATCCAAATATACAACGCAGCGTCAAGAGTTAGATCAAGTAGAGGTGCTTTCAGGGGTTCTCATTCAGGATGATGGGATGACCTTGGTGACAACGGGTGCACCAATTTCCCTGTTGGTGCGAAATATGGATCACCGTTCTAGGGATTATGGTTCAATAGCGCATCAATATCGCCCTGGTCATGCAGATTATACTTATAATGTTAAATACGGTATCCGTGATTTTCGAGGTGGTGGACGTGCTTCAGCGCGGGAGACAGTAACACGTGTTGCTGCAGGTGCTCTCGCGCGTAAGATTGTTCCTGGTTTGATTGTACGGGGAGCTGTCGTTGCCATCGGTTCTCATACGATTAATCGCGATCGTTGGAATTGGTCAGAAGTTGATAATAACCCTTTTTTTACGCCTGATGCAGAGATGGTACAAGTTTTTAGTGATTATATCGACAACGTACGTAAAGATGGTTCATCTGTTGGTGCTGTTGTTGAGGTTGTTGCAGAAAATGTTCCTGCAGGTTTAGGAGCACCTATTTATGCAAAACTTGATCAAGACATTGCATCATTACTTATGTCTATTAATGCGGTAAAGGGGGTTGAAATAGGCGATGGCTTTGCGGCAGCTTGCCTAACGGGAAAAGAAAATGCAGATGAAATACGGATGGGAAGTGATGGAAAACCAATCTTTTTATCTAATCACGCGGGCGGTGTTTTAGGAGGAATATCAAGTGGGCAACCAATTATTGCACGTTTTGCTGTAAAGCCTACTTCATCAATTTCAACACCTCTTCGTTCAGTTGATGTTGATGGCCATGAGGTAAATGTTGCGACGAAGGGACGTCACGATCCATGTGTTGGGATTCGGGCAGTTCCTGTTGGTGAAGCGATGGTTGCTTGTGCTATTGCTGACCATTATCTCAGGCATCGCGGTCAAGTCGGTGATCCAAAAGGTGAATAATGGTGTATGACGAAAAAAAAATTGTTTCTGCACTTCAAGCCTTTAGAAGTGGTGAAATTGTTGTTGTTACTGACGATGATGATCGTGAAAATGAAGGTGATTTGATCGTTGCTGCTGCTCATTGTACGGAAGAGAAGATGGCATTTATCATTCGTTATACAACGGGTATCGTTTGTGCACCTATGCCAAAAGAAGAGGCGCAACGATTTAATCTTGCTCCTATGGTATCAGATAATAATTCCACGCATCGTACTCAATTTACTGTTAGTGTTGATTTTAAACATGGAATAACAACGGGGATTTCAGCGCACGACCGTACATTGGCGGTGCGTAATCTTGCTAATTCAAATGCTCATGCAGGTGACTTTATTCGTCCAGGACATATTTTTCCTTTGATTGCGCATGATGGAGGAGTCCTTATGCGTTCAGGGCACACGGAGGCAGCTGTTGATTTATGTAAATTAGCCGGTTTGTCGCCAGTTGGTGTTATAGGTGAGTTAGTTAATGATGATGGGAGTGTTAAGCGTGGGGATGAAATTACAAAATTTGCACAAGATAACCAATTGCATATCATAACGGTTGCGGATTTGATTGCGCACCGCCAACGTAAGGAAATGTTGATCAGGCATGTTGGAGAAATGTCTATCGAAACATCGATAGGACCAGCTGTTGTTAAAAGTTATCAAGTTCCTTGGGACGCAGTCCAACACATTGCAATTATTTTTGGTGATATCTGTGATGGTGAAAATATTCCCGTATGTTTGTATCGTGAAAATATTGTAAACGATATTTTTTGTCCATCTTCAAATATTCTAGCTATTATGCAGCGTATGGTTGAAAAAGAGAAGCGTGGTGTTTTTGTTTATTTGCGTGAAGGATCTGTTGTTGTACAATCTGCTTTTGGCATTCAGGAAATTACAAGAGAAGGTTCAGAAAATCATCTGCAGGCAATTGAACGTGAAGCAGAATGGCGTGAGATTGGTTTAGGGTCACAAATTTTGAAACATTTGGGAATTCGTTCTGTTTCTGTTAATGCCTGTAAAGAGCGTCATTACGCAGGTTTAGAAGGTTTTGGAATTCGTGTATTTAAAACACATATTTTGTGAGGTGTGCATGAAACAAGAGATAAAAAAAGGCGATATTACAGCACTAAGTTTTGAGGAAGCTCTTAAGCAACTTGAAGTAATTGTCGAAAACTTAGAACGTGGAGATGTTCCTTTGGAACAATCAATTGATATTTATGAGCGCGGTGAGTCTCTTAAAAAGCACTGTGAAAAACTCTTGAAAATGGCTGAAGCTAAAATTGAAAAAATTCAATTTTCAGAGGGAGGTTCTCCGGTAGGTACAGAGCTTCTTGATTCTGAATAATATTTCAGTAATTTAAAGGTGTTTATTGCAGGGTGGGAGGTGCAGTAATTTAGTTTAAGGGAACAGATTTTATAAGTTTCTTTTTTATGAAATAAGTTAATGAGAAAAGCCTAAACTTTTATAAATAGAAGACGTTTTTCAGTAAAAATAGGCAAAAGTATAAATGGAAGAGGGGAGAAGGTATATTTTAAATCGTTTCATTCTTTTGATAATATAATGTTAAGGAGCTTTTTTTGTCTCAGACATTGACGCCACTACTTGATCGTATTTATTTACCACGTGATTTGCGAGCATTGCCTGAAACTGATTTAGTAAGGTTAGCTAATGAGTTACGGGCGGAAACAATTGATGCAGTTTCTGTAACGGGTGGCCATCTTGGTGCGGGGCTTGGTGTTGTTGAGCTCACCATTGCTTTGCATTACATTTTCAATACACCTGAGGATAAAATTATTTGGGATGTAGGTCATCAGGCTTATCCGCACAAAATTTTAACGGGTCGTAGAGATAAAATTCGTACATTACGTCAAGAGGGTGGATTATCAGGTTTTACGAAGCGTTCAGAAAGTGTATATGACCCATTTGGTGCAGGCCATTCTTCGACTTCTATTTCAGCTGGTCTTGGTATGGCGGTGGCTAGTGCTTTAAAAGCAGAGGAAAGGCGGAACATCGTTGCTGTAATTGGTGATGGAGCTATGTCTGCTGGGATGGCTTATGAAGCTATGAACAATGCTGGTGCTTTGGATGCGCGTTTGATTGTTATTCTTAATGACAATGATATGTCTATTGCACCGCCTACAGGTGCCATGAGTGCTCATCTTGCACGATTAGTTTCTCGTCCCGCTTACCGTAGTTTGCGTGAAAAGGTAAAGCTACTAAGCGAAAAGTTACCCAAGTTTTTTGTAGATAAAGCACGTCGTTCAGAGGAATTTGCACGTGGTTTTTTGGTTGGTGGAACCTTATTTGATGAGCTTGGTTTTTATTATGTTGGACCAATAGATGGCCATAATTTAAAGCATTTATTGCCTGTCTTGAAAAATGTTCGTGAATATCCTAATGGGCCTGTTTTGGTTCATGTGGTTACGCACAAAGGGAAGGGATATGCACCTGCAGAAGCATCATATGATAAATACCATGGTGTTAATCGTTTTGATATTATAACGGGTAAACAGGTTCAAGCACGAAGCACTGCTCTTTCTTATACCAAGGTATTTTCTAAGGCTTTAATAGAAGAAGCTAGGCATGATGATCAGATTGTTAGCATAACTGCGGCAATGCCAACAGGAACAGGCCTTGATGCTTTTGCTGAAAAATTTCCTGAAAGAATGTTTGATGTTGGTATTGCTGAGCAGCATGCCGTAACTTTTGCTGCGGGTATTGCTTGTGAAGGGTATAAGCCTTTTGTTGCGATTTATTCGACTTTTTTACAACGGGCTTATGATCAAATTATTCATGATGTGTCGATTCAGAAATTACCGGTACGTTTTGCAATTGATCGGGCAGGTTTTGTGGGTGCCGATGGTGCAACTCATGCTGGAAGTTTTGATATTGTTTTTTTGGCAACTCTTCCTGAATTTGTTGTTATGGCGCCTTCCGATGAAGTTGAACTGATGCATATGGTGCGTACTGCTGCAGCTTATGATCAGGGGCCACTCTCTTTTCGTTATCCGCGTGGTGAAGGGGTTGGTATAGATTTACCGCAACGCGGTGAATTATTAGAGATTGGAAAAGGACGTGTTCTGCGTGAGGGAAATAGGATAGCTTTGGTTTGTTTTGGAACGCGGATGTCAGAAGTGTTGATTGCTGCTGATGAATTGGAGGCAGAGGGATTGTCTACAACGGTTGCGGATGCACGCTTTGCAAAGCCTTTGGATAAGGATTTGATGGGTCGTTTAGCACGTGAGCATGAAGTATTGGTGACAATAGAAGAAGGTGCGATAGGTGGATTTGGAGCGCATTTATTACAATTTTTAGCGCAAGAAGGACTCTTAGAACATGGTTTAAAAATTCGTACATTAAAACTCCCTGATGAATATTTAAACCATGGCCTACCAGAGAAAGTTCTTTCGCGTATCGGGCTTGATGCTGTCGGTATTGTAAATACAGTTTTGAGTGCTTTGGGACGCGAGATTCGGAGAGTGCAAAAAATTCGAGTGTGAGATGACCGTTAGGAAAAGGCTCGATATTCTTTTAGTTGAAAAAAACTTTTTTGCGACACGCTCACGAGCACGTGATGCTATTGTACGTAGAACTGTTAAAGTTGGCGGAAAAATAATTTTAAAAGCTGGGCAAATCATTTCCGATGATGCAGAAATCGTAGTTTGTGATCCGGCGCAGAATTATGTTTCACGTGCAGCTTTGAAGTTGATCAGTGCACTTGATGTATTTCCGGTTGTAACGGATAATGTTACGGCCATTGATATCGGTGCATCGACAGGTGGTTTTACACAGGTTCTCTTAGAACGTGGAGCGGCTCATGTTATTGCTGTTGATGTTGGACATCATCAATTTGACACCCGCTTGTTTGAAAATAGTGCGATCACCTTATTAGAAGGGTTAAATGTTAGAGATTTTCAGCGAGAACATTTAAATGGGCGGGAAATTGATCTTATAGTATCTGATGTCAGTTTTATTTCGCTTAAGCTTGCATTGCCTTCTGTTTTGTCTTTAGCTAAAAATGGAGCTCAAGCGGTTTTATTGGTAAAACCACAATTTGAGATTGGTCGAGAAGGTCTTGGTAAGGGGGGAGTCTTGAGAAATGTATCAGTAGCAAAAAAAATTGCTGAAGAACTTTTTGATTGGCTAAATACACAAATAGGATGGACAGCAAAAGGTTTATTTCCCTCACCTATTTTAGGTAGTGACGGTAATTTAGAATATTTGTTATTTGGAGAAAAAGAGTGAGCAATGAGGTTGCAATCGATCATATTGGAGTGAATGGTTATGGTCTTGCCAATACACCGCATGGTCCTGTTTATGTTCCTTTTACTTTACCAGGAGAGATTGCTACAATTACTCTTCATGAAAAATATGGAAAACTTATTACTTTAGAAAAGAAATCTTCAGAACGCATTGATGCTATTTGCAAACATTTTGAGAATTGTGGAGGGTGTACGCTTCAGCATTGGCGTGCCGATGCTTATCGTACTTGGAAACGGCAATTAGTTGTTGATGCGCTTAAAAAGTATGGACTTGATCTTATTGTTTCACCTTTAATTGAATGTAAGCTCTATAGCCGTCGGCGAATGACTTTAACAGCATCCATAACACCACAAGGTCCTAGAGTCGGTTTTAACCGTCATTTCTCTCATGAGATTGTAGCTCTTGAGGAGTGTCCAGTAAGTTGTTCAGAGCTTACATCTCAATTGAATAATATAAGAATGCTATGTTTTTTTCTAAGCAATCATGTAAAGCGGTTTCATGTTACGATAACACACGTTGAAAATGGTTTAGATGTTGCTGTAAGTGGTTGCGTTATACGCCATGAGTCGACTCGCCAGAAAATAGTATCTGCAGCCCTTTCATACGGAATTAAACGGTTGTCTATTGAAGGTGAAGTTTTGGTTGAACAAGAAAGACCCTTTGTTTGCTTCGGGGATGTTTGTGTTGAATTTCCGCCTGGTGGATTTCTCCAAGCAACTTATGAAGCTGAAAATATCATAGGCAATATTATTTTGAATCATTTAAAAAAAGCAAAAAATGCTGCTGATTTGTTTTCAGGAGTTGGAACCTTTGCATTGCGCATGGCTAAAAAGGTAAATGTTCATGCGGTTGAAAATAACGAGGTAGCCTTAGCAAATTTACATTTGGCAACACGTTTTGCAACTGGTTTAAAAACAGTAACTTGTGAGAAGCGTGATCTTTTTCGCCGTCCATTGTCAACGAAAGAGCTTGAGTGTTTTGATAGTGTTGTTTTCGATCCTCCACGTGCTGGTGCAGAAGAACAAGTACGTGAATTGGCTAAAGCAGCAATACCACTTGTAGTGGCTATTTCATGCAATCCCACCACATTTGCCCGTGATTTATCTCTTCTTGTTGCAGGTAATTATAAGGTAGAACAAATTATACCGATTGATCAATTTTTATGGTCACCACATGTTGAAATTGTTGCTGTTTTGAGCAAACGAAAAACAAAAAAAAGCTGGAAGCTTTAATAAAAATGGACAAATTTTTTAATCAAATTGATTTAGTATCTTTTATGAAAGTGCTGTTCCACCAATTATCATATTATTAATTCGTAGATGAGGTTGTCCAACACCGACAGGAACGTTTTGTCCGGCTTTTCCGCACATACCAACACCATTATCAAGTTTACTGTCATTCCCAATCATTGTAATGCGTTTCATGGCATCTGGCCCGTTTCCGATAAGAGTCGCACCCTTAATTGGTGCTATAATTTTACCGTTTTTTACTCTGTAAGCTTCGGTACATTCAAAGACGAATTTTCCAGAAGTAATATCAACTTGTCCTCCGCCAAAAGAGACAGCATAGATACCATTTTTTAATGAAGATAGAATTTCTTCAGGTGTTTTATCTCCTCCTAGCATAACCGTATTTGTCATTCGCGGTATTGGCGCATGTGCATAGGATTCACGCCGTCCATTTCCAGTTGGCTTAACCCCCATAAGCCGAGCATTTAACCTGTCTTGCATAAAACCAATAAGTTTTCCATCTTCGATAAGAACGTTATATCCTGACGGGGTTCCTTCATCATCGATAGTGAGTGAGCCACGGCAGTAAGGAATTGTACCATCATCAACGATTGTAACACCTTTTGCAGCAATTTGTTGACCCAAAAGTTCAGAAAAAGCAGAGGTTTTTTTGCGATTAAAGTCACCTTCTAAACCATGGCCTACGGCTTCATGAAGCATAATACCAGGCCATCCATTGCCCAAAACAACATCGAATGTTCCTGCTGGTGCTGCTTCTGCTTTTAAGTTTATTAAAGCCATACGCAAGGCTTCATCAGCAGCCTTTTTCCAATTTTCTTCACTAATGAATTGACTAAATGCTTGTCGTCCACCACATCCATAGAATCCATTTTCGCGCCGATTTCCCTCAGCTGCAACCACGGATATAGCAAGTCGTACAAGAGGACGAATGTCACGAACCAGATGCCCATCTGCGCGTAAAATTTCAACATGCTGTAATGAGCCGGAAAGAGAAACAGTAACTTGATGCAATTTATCACTTTTTGCACGTAAATAGGCATCAATTTTTTGTAAAAGTGCACTTTTTTCTTCAAATGATGGATCATCAAGAGGGTTAAGTGGTTGATAAATTCTTTTGTTTGTTCTTTGAGGTGCTGCGTTATAAGGCCCGGCATGATTATTATAAGTAACTGCTTTTGCTGCTTCGCTGGCACGCTTGAGTGCAGCAGCAGATAATTCACTAGAGTGTGCATATCCCGTAGATTCTTCAGCAACAACGCGCAGACCAAATCCCATATCTTGATGAAATGAACCGTTTTTAAGCTGTCCATTATCAAATAAAAGTGCTTCGCTTTCTGTATACTCTAGGTAAAGTTCACCATCATCAGCATGATGAAGTGTTTCTTGTACAAGTGATTGCACCTTGGATGGAGCAATATCAAAACAGTCAATCAGTGATTTCATAGTGGTTATCCTATTTCCATGTGTCTTTTTTAAGAAGCTGTGAAATGTACTATGGAGTTTTAATTATCCGATGTGCAGAAATTTTATCATGTTGGTAAGGTTGCATAAGCATCCCTAAGACCATGGAGATCAATGAGGCCTCCAACTGCTTGTTCTGAAGTTGTAAAAATAAAGAAGGTTGCTATTTTACCTTTTAAAAAGAGCTGTAGTACATCTTCTTTAAGAAAAGCTTCAGCAACACAATTATCACCAAGACAACGGCGATATTCTACTTTTCCCATATTTTTATCGTCAATTTTAAGTCCAACACCAGGGCGTAACTCAACGTAGATCGGAACAAAAACACGCATTAAAGCTCCTTGGTTTTTAGGAAGTTTATAAAACGTAACGCGAAGCGTAATGTCGTGGCGATTTTTTATGTGTACATTTTGTACAGCTTCACATTGCATATTAGGTGTACCCGGTGGCAAAGAACAAACTTTTGTCCACGCACCATATGTCTGTGGAGCAGGAACATTTTGCACATGGGGCGTTTGTGCGGTAGCACGATTGGCAGAAGCATTACAAAGTGTATAAATAACAATACCAACAAAGAAAATTTTTTTTAGCAAATTACAAAATACCACAGAACGCCCTAACCAAACCAACACTACAATTGCTATGCATAGCTCTGCATAAAAAATAAAATTTTAGAAAGAAATTATAACACAAAACCATTATTTACCCAAACATATTAAGCTATATGCACAAAATATAAAGAAATATATTACAGAAGACAAAGTTTTTAGCTTTGTGTTACAATGTTTTGTGTGATGTATTTTTATGGTAGGTTTAATAGTACAAAAAATAGTATATGCTAAAAGAAATGTATTTTAGTTGCAAAATACTTCCGTTTGGTTTTAGGGGTACGTATAAGAGAGATATCCTGTATGTTCTCAAAATATGTTGTATTAATTGATCATTCCTATATGCCATGGATTATTTATTTGTGAATGACAAAAATGAAAAAGGTCTTTGAGTGGAATGTCTGTTTCAGGAGAATTATCGACTGCAAGTGATAAATTAGTTCCGCTAAAATCTAGGATTGGTGATTATATCACGTTATTAAAACCACGGGTTATGTCACTTGCTGTATTTACAGCTTTAGTTGGATTAGTGGTGTCACCTGTTTCTATTAGTCCATTTTATGGTTTTGTAGCAATTTTGTGCATTGCTATCGGTGGCGGTGGTGCAGGAGCACTAAATATGTGGTATGATGCTGATATTGATGCAGTGATGAGACGTACTAAAAATCGCCCTATTCCTACTGGTAAAATAAGCCCTAAGAAGGCGTTTGTTTTTGGCATGATTCTTTCTGTGTTTTCTGTATTGGTTATGGGTGGCTTAGTTAATTGGTTTGCAGCACTTTTGCTTGCTTTTACAATTTTCTTTTATGTCGTTATCTATACAATTTGGCTAAAACGTTTAACGCCGCAAAATATTGTGATTGGTGGTGCAGCAGGAGCCTTCCCGCCAATGATTGGATGGGCTGTAACAACTGGTACAGTAAGTCTTGAAAGTTTTTTATTATTTTTAATCATTTTTATGTGGACCCCACCACATTTTTGGTCTCTTTCTTTGTTTTCATCCCTTGATTATGATGCAGCGGATATTCCTATGATGCCTAATGTGCGAGGTGAGCACTCAACAAAAAAACAAATTTTATTTTATACTATCCTTATGGCATTATGTGCTGCTGGACCGTATATTACTGGTTTTGCAGGGTTTCTTTATGGTATTTTCTCGACAATTTTAAGTGTTATCTTTATTTCTTTCTCTTATCGTTTGTGGAAAACTGATACACATGATGCGACTATTTGTATGGCAAAAAAAACGTTTTTCTTTTCATTATTTTATTTAGCTGCTGTATTTGGAATTCTTTTGATTGAATGGCTTGTGGGATACTTTATCTATTTTCCAGGACAGTAAAATTTAAAGTAGCTTTGCATAGAAAAATGTCGGACATATAATTTTATTGCATAAAAAATAAGATTTCTAGTTTTCTCTTTACGCTACTTGTGTGAGTATAACGATAATCTTTTTTAAATTGTGGTAAGAGTTATAGATATTAAGGATGGTTTATGTCTGTACTTCCCCTTTTAACAATGCGTCTTTGTAGTCCTCGTGGATTTTGTGCTGGGGTTGATCGTGCTATTCAGATTGTTCTACTAGCATTAAAAAAATATGGAGCTCCAGTGTATGTTCGTCATGAAATTGTGCACAACCGTTATGTTGTTGAGGGATTACGACAACGGGGAGCCATTTTTGTTGAAGAACTTAGTGAAATTCCAGAAGAACATCGTAGCCAACCGGTTGTATTTTCTGCCCATGGTGTGCCAAAATCTGTATTAGAAGAAGTGCGTCATTATAATTTATTTTATCTTGATGCTACGTGCCCTTTGGTTTCTAAGGTTCATAAACAAGCTATACGACATCAACGTTATGGTCGTCATGTTATATTGATTGGTCATTCTGGTCATCCTGAGGTGATAGGAACAATGGGACAACTTGAAAAAAAGGCTGTTACGTTGATTGAAACGATCGAAGATGCTCTGCATTATCAGCCAGATGATCCAGATAAATTAGGATTTGTGACGCAAACAACACTTTCTGTTCAAGATACAGCAGGGATTCTTGATATATTACAAAAGCGTTTTCCTGCATTGGAAGCACCAGCTGCTGAATCAATTTGTTATGCTACCACTAATCGCCAAAATGCTGTTAAAGCGGCAGCGCCGGGGAGTGATCTGTTTTTGATTATTGGAGCACCAAACTCTTCTAATTCACAACGTTTGGTGGAGGTTGCTGAGAGATCTGGAGCAGGGAAGGCTATGTTGGTGCAAGGGGTTAATGATATCGATTTTGACTGCCTTGGAGCTCTTTTGGTTGTAAGTATATCGGCTGGAGCATCCGCTCCTGAAATTGTTGTTAATGAAATTATTACAGCTTTTCGGAAGCGTTACGACGTTAAAATAGAATTAACTGAAACTGCAGTAGAAACAGAGATATTTTTAGTTAATCGTGAATTACGCGATGTCGTTTTAGCTCCTGAAGATATGGCTTTTGTTAATGGTTAAGTCGAGAAGTTCGCGGATAAACATGATGGTATATGAAAGGCTGAAAATAAAGTAGAAACATAACCGTTTATACAAATGTTCATAAAAATAATTTTTTTTGTAGCCTTATGTAGAAGTTAAGATGATGTGAGATTTTGTACCTTCGATCAATCGTGCAAAAATTATGGAACCATGGTTGGTGAATTATAAGGATACTCTCTTGCTATTATTAATTTTCGGGAAGGAATTTGGATTTGTTCGCACAGTATATGTTACTGTGAAGAAGTAAGAATTAGTTTAGCGTCATTGCTATTTAGCGGAACAGGATTTTATATTTATCCGTAAAATACTTTTTTTGTTATGTGCTGGAATTTATTGTGGGGGCACTTCTAAAAACGAATAACGGTGCGTTGATAAAAAGGTATGGGTAGAAATTTATATGGAATTGGCTTTTTTTACAATAGCATTGGCTGTTAAACTTACCAACAGGCATGATTCGTGCAGATTTATCTAATTAATGTACTTTTTTAAGCTTTGTTTTTTGGGTTTTTTGAATATAATCATTCCTATAATCTTATCGAAGCGTGTAAACTATTGGAAAGTTAAAAATAAGTCCATTTCTCCTTTTAGAATTGAATAGAATTATTTTAGTGTATTTTTACGTTTCTATGATTGATTCAATGCACTTGTGATAGTTTTGTAGTTAAGAGAGATTCGTGAGAATATTGGTATAGGCTTTGTTTCTTCAGTGATGCAGGTTCGTTAAGTGGGGTAGATTTTTGACTATATGTTAAATCAGAAAAAAGTCGTTGAAATTTATACAGATGGTGCTTGCTCAGGTAATCCTGGAGTTGGAGGGTGGGGGGCAATTCTACGCTGGAATGGCCATGAACGGGAGATTCATGGTGGGCAAGTGCACACGACAAATAACCAAATGGAATTAACGGCAGCAATTTGTGCATTAAAGGCACTTAAAGAAGTTTGCTTGGTTGATCTTTATACAGATTCAGTTTATGTGCGCGATGGTATGTGTAAGTGGCTTGAAGGTTGGAAGAAAAATAATTGGCTTACGGCATCGAAAAAGCCGGTAAAAAATATGGAGTTATGGAAAGCTCTTGAGGACGCCTGTTCTCTTCACACTATCAGGTGGCATTTTGTAAAAGGGCACGCTGGCCATCCGGATAATGAGCGTGCCGATGCGCTTGCTCGGAAAGCAATTATTGAATATCGCGAAAATGGATGTTTTTCGAAGTAATATTTCTTTAGGAAGCGCTTCTCTTTTTCATGGATTAGCAAGAGACGTTGGTTGTGTATCGAGTATGAGTGTTCCACTTAAAGCATTGCCTTTGAAAGAAACTGTATAAAAAATTCTGTGTTTTGTTTCATCTGGTATGAAATAGACTGGAGCGCTAAAGAGTGTATACTCTGCATTTTCATTTATTTTTTTTGCTGGTCCAATTTGCATTTCTCCTCCATCTAAAAAGAGAGCGGAAGGTACGATTTTGTTGTTATTCTGTATTTTTATGAAAAGGTTATTTGTATCTTTTTCAGCAGTTATTTTAAATGCATGATTTATTGTATTTGGCAGAGCGGTTTGGGCTTTTTTTAATAAGGATGCAGGAAGATGTTTATTTTTGAGAGCGAGTGACGAAAAATCAAAGTTAATAGTAAATGGAAGACAGATTTTATTACAGAATGCAAGAGTGAAAGAGCCACTTAAATTTTTGTTTGAACCGGAAACGGTGAAAGGCAATATTACTTTATCTTTATAACCTAATGACCAGTCATTTTCTGTTTCATAAAGTTGTGGTGTGGGATAAAAGATTTCATAAGAAACCTGTTGATTGAAGTTAAAAAATGGTGCCATACCCGAGTTTCCAGGATTACGCCAGTATGTTTTCCATCCTGGTTTAAGAGTAATTTCAATAATACCATCTCTTATTCCAGAAAGAGGTAATTCGGTAATGGCTAATCTGATATTGCCACCCTCTGATTCATACCAAGGTGTTGCAGTAAGATATGAATTTTGTTGTGTTTGAGCCCTGACAGGGGTGTTAAGTAATTCTAAAATTATGAAGGTTAAACTTAAAATCATTAAAAGCTTTTTATAAAAGAGATTTATCATATATTGTAATTTTTTAAATGATTGGATTTTGTTCATTGGAGCTATATTTTCCTTTTGTCTCAACTAATTGATTTTATCATGTAAATTACGAAGAATAATAGATTGATGAAGCAATGTAATAGCTTTTTAAGTAGAAAGTTTCTCACAGCAATGCCTGAAATGAGTGACAAACGCTTCATTCGGATGATTATATTTGTAAAGAAACTGTTTCTATTACAAATGAATTTATTTTACGGCAACAATTGATATATTAAAAGCGATCAGCTGTAAATAAGGCCCACAACATGCATTGATAGCATTAGGTTACGCTGGATGGAAAGTGGGGCAACTCGAGGCAGAAATATCTACAAATGGCTGATTGATTAGTTCAACGTTACCTAGTTTTCTTTTTGAAAACGATTTAAATTGCCAATATTATTATAGCTTGATTCGTATGGGGATAGATCTAACTTATCTCACTTCTGAAATGGGGCACGCTTAAAGTTTTAATATTTTCAGAATTTTTTGATTTTAAAATACCTGATTTGTTATGCTTTAATTTTATGAGGAAAGTGGTTTTGAACGAGCGTGATTAATTCTTCGATGGTAATTGGCTTAGTCACGAGTGTGCTTTGCACATATTTACAGCCTTCTTGGCGTAGAAAGATAGCTTCTTTTTCATTTTCAACACCTTCTGCGATAATTTTTAAATTAAGATCTGTTGCCATATTTATAATGGACTTGAGAACAAGCTTTTTTTTGAGAGAGTCGATTGAGATAAGAGAACGATCCAATTTAACTATGTCAAATGGATAACGTACAAGATAGGTAAGTGATGAATAACCTGTTCCAAAATTATCTAATGCGAGATTCATTCCAAGCGCTTTAATTTGTTCAAGAAAGTGTGCTGATTGTTCAGGATTTTTTCTTAAGACAAACTCAGATATTTCTATCATCAGTTCCCCTTTATTGAGTGGGTTACGGAGTAAAGTGGAGCGCAATTGACTGATGACGTGGGGATTAATCATTTCCGCGCTTGGTAAATTGATTGAAATAAAGAAAGATTGTTGGGAAAATTTTTCTTGCACATTTATAAAATCAATAATGGCATTTTCGATGATAAATTGTGCCAACTCCATAACAATTTTTTCATTTTCTACGATTTTTATAAAGTCAGAGACATTTAAAATTCCGTAATTTGGATGATGCCATTCTACAATTGTTTCAAAGCCAATAATTTGCCCATCTGATAGATTAAGAATAGGATGGTAGAGGATTTTAATTTCATTGCGTTTTATGGCATAATGAATATCTTTCCCCATAGTGTTATGCTCAATGCCCAGAGTGCGAAAATTTGGGCGAAAAGGTTCAATGTGGTTGCCACCCATTTGTTTTGCGTGGATCATTGCTAGTTCACTATCATTTAAAATATCCTTAGCGGTCGATCTGCTTTCACTCCATGTAACTAGTCCAATTGATGTTGAAAGCGTTATTCTTTTTTCTGTCAGTGCAATAGGTGCTGAAATTGTTTTGTGCAGAGAATCTGCAAATGCTGCAATTTTCTGTGGTGCGGTCTCACTAAGTAAAATGATTGCAAAACGATCTGCGGAAAGACGCGATAAGGTATCTTGAAAATTAATAAGGCGGCTCAAACGGCGTGCTATGACGAGCAGTACAGTGTCACCAACAGCTATGCCTAATTTTCGATTAATTTGACGGAAATTGTCAAGATCAATCATAAAGACAGTTGGTTTAATTTTAATATTTGCTTTAGCTAAAGAGCTATAGTTCTGTAATCTATCTAAAAAAATTTGTTGGTTAGGAAGACCTGTTAAGCTGTCATGAATTGCATCATGTAATAAGCGTTCTTCAGCCTTTTTGTGATTAGTAATATTGACAATGGTTCCAATAACACGCGTAATTTTTCCATCTTTTTGCATAGCTGGGCGTGCGCGGAGCGAAAACCAATGATAGTAGCCACCACCGGAAGACAAGCGGAAAATTTGATCGATACGCCCTTTTTTATTTTTAAGAATAATATCCAATATGGCTTGAAAGCGCTCACGATCATCATGGTGCAAGGCTGAAATCCAATTGCGCATAGAACCATTGAGTTTGTGGGTTTCCGTGCCAAAGAGGGTTGACATGTTTGGATGTACAACAATACGATCACGTTCGATATTCCAGTCCCAAATAATGTTTCCAGCTCCCTTTGCTGCAAGTACTTGTTGTTCAAGGTCAGAAAATATTCCTTCATGAAAAGCGTCATTAGAAAAGGTTTGTTGCATAACAGTAAAGCTGATAAGAAGGACAATGAGCACCAATCCTCCTGCTAATGCTGGCTGTATAATGTCATTGTTTAAATACCCTTCTATACAGGCATAGGCGCCAACACACCAGAAGCTAATGAGTAACCATGTTGGGATAAGCATGATTGCGCGATCATAGTTTCGGATCGCAAAATAGCTAATTAAAATTATACCAAGAATAGCCGTAAGACCAAATGACAGGCGAGCAATTCCGGCTGCTTTAGTTGGGTCGTAAATAGCAAACGTTCCCAGAGCGCAAAGAGCGATGCTCCATACAATTGCACCATAACTGAAGTGATAGTGCCAACGGTTAAGGCACAGATATGTAAAAAGGAAAATGAAGAGTGTAGCGGCAAGCGCTACTTCTGTACTAGCACGCCAGATCGGTTGTGTTGTTAAAGTAACTGCAAAGAATTTATTTAAAAAGTTAAAGTCGATGCCAATATAAAAGAGCACCGCCCAAGCGACAGCTGCTGTTGCAGGAAAAAGGCCTGTCCCACGAACAACGAAGAGAACAGTTAAAAGGAGTGCTAAAAGACCTGATATACCCAGAAGAATACCATGATAAAGCGTATAAGAATTGATTGCACTCTTATAAGCTTCAGGCTGCCATAAATAAATTTGTGGTAGATTTTCAGAGTTAAGTTCGGCAATAAACGTAACGACAGCTCTTGGGTTAAGTGTAATCCGAAAAATATCAGAGTTTGCACTAGCTTGACGATCGAGAGAAAAACCTTCACTTGGAGTTATAGATTGAATCCGGGATGATCCAAGATCTGGCCAAATGAAACCTGAATGAGCCATGCGATAATGGGGGGCAACAATAAGACGGTCAACTTGTTCGTCTGTTGGGTTTGCAAGAGAAAATACTGCCCAGTTTCCAGAAAATTTTTCATTCTTGGCCTGCACTTCAATGCGCCATACAATACCGTCTGGTCCTGGTGCTGTACTTGTTTGAAAGATAGGGTTGTTTGTGTGGTAAATTTTAATTGCTTTTGAAAGGTCAAGAGCTGCATCTTGAGAAGAAATTTTAACTGGCTCAATTGCTTGTGCTGACGTAAGGTGAACAAAAAAACTGACAGCTACGATAAAGATTATGTCAATTATTTTACGCAAACTTTTCACAATATCGCACTTTCAGTACTTTAGGGTATTTAATTCTAATTTAGAACTTTAAGAAAAAATGTTTATTTAATTTTTTTATATAACAAATGGTTATCATTTCCTTTGAAAGTTGTACGATTTTACCAAAAAATAGATTAAACCCGTACTTTCTTCAATGAAGTGTGAAGCTGATAGAGTTTTACATTTTTGTAGGGAAAATTTAAACCATGGGTTTCCAGTTTTCATAGATATACCTTTGCTTATGAAACACTTTATCACATGAAGAGGGAGTTGGATAGTTTTGTATACCTCTTTGATAAATATTTCCTAAATTTATTTTACGAGAAGAAATTTTGTAGTAAACTTTATCATGAAACCTGTGCAGTGTTATTATACTATTTTTTTTTAAAGAAATTTTTTATGTCTCCAGTCTTTACAAAAGCATTTTTGGCAAATTTTGTTTAATCTTATTTAATTTTTTATGAAAGAGTTGATGTCAAATCATCAAAATTCATGAGGGAACCAATAGGTCCGACAGCAGCTAATGTTGGAGTAGAATTAATAAAAAGGCTTTGAGCCAAGTCCGTTAATTTTGCAGGAGTAATGAGATCTATGTGTTCAATTGTTTCAGAGATTGGAATTGCTCGACCGTAAAGAAGCATTTGGCGGGCAATGAGATGCGCTTGACTCAATGGATTTTCTTGTGACATTGTCAGGTTAGCACGATATTGTGCTTGTGCTCGTTGAAGTTCATTAACATGAATATTTTTACTTGCCTTAGAAAGTTCATCAAGAATCACGGGAAGCAGTTCTTTTAGTCCTTTTTCTCCGGTAGCGGCATGGACTCCAAAGAGCCCAATATCTGAAAATCCCCAATGAAAAGCATAAATAGAATAGCATAGTCCACGTTTTTCTCTCACTTCTTGAAAGAGGCGTGATGACATACCTCCGCCAAGAATAATTGAAAGAATTTGTGCAACGTAAAAGTCATGTGCATGATAAGCGCGCCCTTCAAAACCAAGAACAACTTGTGTATCCATTAAATTGCGATACTCACGAAAATCGCCACCGACATAATTTGCAAGGTTGGGGATAGGTGCTGTTGAATGGGAGCGAAAATTGCTAAAACGGCTTTCAATTTCTTGCAGGAAAGTTTCGTGTTGTACAGCTCCTGCCGCAACTACGATCATCCGGTCTGCACTGTATTGTTTATTCATAAAATTATGCAGATCAGAAGAGGTAAATGATTGAATTGTTTTGGGTGTCCCTAAAATAGAGCGGCCAAGCGACTGGTGACGAAAGGCTGTTTCCGTAAAGTAATCAAAAACAATATCATCAGGAACATCGTGAGCGGCACCAATTTCTTGAAGAATTACTTGCTTTTCTCGTTCTAGTTCATCTTCATCAAATTTAGAATACATCAAAATATCGGCTAGAATGTCAATAGCAAGTGGGATATCGTTTTTAAGTACGCGCGCAAAATAGGCAGTTGTTTCAGTACTTGTTGTGGCATTGAGTTCACCACCAACATCTTCAATATCGGTTGCAATTTGAAAAGCTGTACGGTTTTCCGTTCCTTTGAAAGCCATATGCTCAAGAAGATGGGCGGTGCCATGCTGTGTGAAGGTTTCATTGCGTGAACCAACTTTAATCCATACTCCGAGTGCTACACTGTCAATTTGTTGCATTGTATGTGTGGCGATCGTCAAACCATTACTGAGGCGACTGATATCTACACCCATGTATTTACGACTCCATTAAACAGGCCAATTACCTTATTATAAGGGCATTGGAATATTTTTTATTTGAAATAATGCAACTAAATTTAATAAGATGCATGTAACTTTAAGGAAATGTAATCTTTTACTATTTTTTGCATTATTAGCAAGACCTATAAAATAATCTTTGTGTTTCATTAAATTTTTGAGACAAAAAGTCCGTGGAGGATTAAGTCTGCAGACGCTCTTGATGGCATCAGGCAGCTTTGCAGGATGAGCGGTGGTAAAGATGGCAATTATTGAAAAAGGTAGCTTCTTGTTTTTGCAAGAAGTTCTAAAAGAAAATAGGTAATGAACACTCTTGAGTTGTTTTTTGTTAAGATCAAAATATCTTGATTTTTTTAAATTTTCCATCGCACTTCGAATCCATATTGACTTACGATTATCATTTTTAAACAGAAAACGTTTAACATTAGAAGAGGCTTGAATATCTATCAAGAGTGATGTTGTGTGGGGTATCAGCTGTGCGTTGTAAGTACTGTTGCTTGATATGTGTGCGAGGATGTCATTGTCATCCATTATGATAGTCAGTTGTGCAAGGGGCAATTCCAGACGGATGCAACATCATTTGCAACAATATCACTGAAATTTTTAGTAGTAGCAGTAAATGAAAAAGACCAATAAGAAGAATCTAAGAAAACTGCAGATAAGAAATGGTGCATGATTTTTATATGAGATGCATTAAATTTATAAAATCAACTCTCAAAAGTGTTTTTTTGAAGGAAGTTACGGTTATTAAATATTGCGATAAGTATTTGGAAATTATAAGAAGTTTCTTCAATAGTTGCGGCATGGGCATTTGTATTTTGATTTATGGTTATTTGGCGTTGCTAAATTTGTGATATGCATCTTTTAGGAAAAAACACCTGAGTATTCTCTTCTCAAAAATGCTTCTATTGCAGAATTACCTGTATCATTAGATATAGTAGTAGATAATTGTTATGTGTTTATTTTTTAGTTAGAATATACTCCATAAACCGAGAAAGAAATCACCATTGCGATAGCTTTAAATGCTAAAGTAGAGCCGTAAAAAGCTCACGAATAAATTCATTCGCTCCAGTTTGCAGTTATGGATAGATCATTAGATAATGAAAGAAAGTATAAGATTCAGTCATCATATTTTAAAAGAGGTATATTCAATTTCGTTGCTCACAAGACGTCAAAGAATGATTTAAGCAATTGTCGTATAGAATTGACTGGGGAGTGTCCTTAATGCATTAAATGATGATTGGTGAAGTTATTTTTCGCTCTGTTTTTAGAAGAAAAATTTATATGGATATTAATAGCACGAAATGGCACGTCATAAATCACGGTGAATAGCTTATAAGGTAATTTTACAACACTTCATATATAGATATAGACTATGCATATAGATTAATATTTTTTCAGCTTGAATTATTGCGTTTCCTTTTAGCCTTATATTTGTACTGAACAATATTATTGGTTAATGAGCAAGTTATACATAGAAAGAAAAAAACAGCCTGCCCAATTATGTAAGGCAGACTGAAATTTAAACATTACTTTTAAGATAGAAAAAGTAACCGAATAACTTTGAGTATTTAATTTTACCTATTTCCCACCTAACTATTATACTAAATATGGCTATATAATAGACTCAGTGGGGAGGCCAAAGCTTAAAGTTATTTCTATAGCTTTTTTCTGTCCGATAATTTAAATTTGTAACACGGAAAATCACAGTACTGAGCACTCTATTTTCTTTTTCATTAGATAATTAGCAATATTCCCTTTTAAAATTAAGGACACATTACTTATATTCACAGAAATAGAAATATTGTTATTTCTGTATTTTATCAATTATAATTATATTTTATAATGAATTTGTTACTTTATGCTTTAAATTGCACGGACTTTTTGAACATTAGTATTATGTTTTCGCTATTAATGCTATGTCCTTTATCCATCCTATTACTGTTCCTATGAGACTGAATACATACCCAGCGATAGCTAACCCCACTCCTATCGTGAGTGGTTCAACTACCTCTTCAATTTTTTCTTCAACGGCAGCTTCATTTTTCGTTTCGTAACTTAAAGCTTGAACATGGGAAGAATCCACGCCAACTGTTTGAGATATTGTATTTCCTGCGTGCTTCATTATGTAATCAGCAACATTCTCTTTTTTTGGGGTGCTTTTTAAATGATTTGCATTAGCACCAAAAGTTTGTGAAAGAAAAAAAGCCGCTGCTATAAAAATGTTTAACACGTAAACTTTAAATATTTTGACCATAATTTTCACCTCACATATTATTTACTTTACTAATATATAACAGATTAAGTGTATCTATAGATACTTATTGAGTATATAAAAGTAGATACAATATGTAGTTATTTACTACACAGTACATTGCAGTATAATTCGTTATGGAGCTATAGTCAATAAGAAAACATATTCATTATGTATTTTATTTATTTAAATTATATTAAAAACTTACTAAAATTATGCATTGAAAAAGATATAATTTACATAAAAATTCCGGTTTTAAAAGCGATAATTGGCTAAATTTATGAAAGAGAGATGAATTATCAAGTAAGAAAGAGGCTTTTGGTGTTGTTTTTTATAGGGCCTAAATAAAGATCTCGTGCGTTGTATAATATAAGCCAAGTTTAGTATTAAAAAAGTACTAGCGAATAATAAAAAACTTCATTACTAACTATAAAACTGTTTTTTTAAGTTGTGTTCTGATTTACATCAATTTGTTTTTTGTATGAGCATACAGAAAAATACATAGTTTTTTTACAATAAGCAAAATCCAAATTGAGTAAATATGTAGTTTTTGTGTATTATGACAATGATATATACCAGTTATTTATAACCGTAGGCAGCCGATGTAGTTGTATGTTTATTTTTAAAGTATGCTTTATTGAGATAAAAGCAAAAGTGTTATTGAGAGAGTTTGTAAATTGATCTGTGTTCCAGAGATGTTTTTATGATAAGTCTCTCCATACTGCCATTGCCTCTAAAGCTTCCAGTAAATGAGCATGTTTAGCGATAACCGTTTCAGCTCCAGCGTCTGCAAGTGCATTAGAATGGCCAAGATAACTATGTGATCCACCAGTAAAGCCGATAACACGCATACCTGCCGCTGTTGCGGCATGTACGCCATAGATAGAATCTTCGATAACAATAGTGTTTTTAGGTTCTGCGTGTAATTTGTGTGCAGCAAAAAGAAAAACATCTGGAGCTGGTTTAGTCTTTTTTGTTCCAACTTCAGGAGCAGAAAATATTATATCTTGATTATCAAAAAAATCGTAAAGATCAACAGTGGTAAGCATCTCTTTAAGCTCTGCGCTTGCTGCATTAGAACAAATACAATAAGGGCAGAGACTTTGAATTTTTTCTAGCACTTTTTTTATACCATCTATAGCATGTAATTCAGTTTTTATTTGTGCTCGAAAAAGATTTGACATTTGATCTACTAGGTGAACTGAAATAGGTTTTTCTGTTTCCTGTTCAATTTTTTTTAGGATATCAATAAAGACCATTCCTGCATAATGCCTGCTCAATTCTTCAGGTGATATTTCATATCCTGCCTGTTTAAGTAATTGAGATCCAATTTTTGCTGCGAGATATTCGGAGTCTACTAAAACTCCATCACAATCAAAAATAACGAGATCTATTTGAGGCATAAGATATTCCTTTTTTTGTTGTTTATGGTGCCAGAATTAGCACGAAGAATATATTGAGAAGACTTTATTGTATAACAATTTGCTTCGACAATGATTCTTGTTCATTTGATGTGAAGAATAATATGTGAACAGTGTGTTGAAGAAAAGTAAAATAAGAATTTATCAGTATACAATTTATTTATTTTCCTTGAAATAGCAAAAACGAAGATCAATTTTGCAAAAGTTTAACGATACATTTACTCTATTTTGTAAATATGAACTGATGGTGCGGGCTTACAAACCATTTTGATTGATTATAGGGCAAATTCAGTTCATTTCGTTGGGTTTTTCATGACAGTTATTCGGCTTCAAAAAGATTTCGTTCGTACTCCCTCACAGGCGCTATGGCGCAATAAAATTTTCAAAGGGGATTGTGTTGCGGTATTGGAAAAACTTCCAAAACATTCAGTTGATATGATTTTTGCAGATCCTCCTTATAATTTGCAGTTAGACGGTGCTTTATATCGTCCAGATGATTCCCTTGTTGATGCGGTTGACGATGCATGGGATCAGTTTGAGAGTTTTGCTGCTTATGATACTTTTACGCGTGCATGGTTGCTTGCTTGTCGCCGTGTTTTGAAACCTAACGGGACACTTTGGGTTATCGGATCTTACCATAATATTTTTCGGGTTGGTACGGCATTACAAGATTTAGGTTTTTGGATACTTAATGATATCATTTGGCGCAAAAATAACCCTATGCCTAATTTTCGGGGACGTCGCTTTCAAAATGCCCATGAGACGCTTATTTGGGCTGTTCGAGATCAAAAAGATAAAAAATATACATTTAATTATGATGCTTTAAAAGCTGCGAATGAAGATTTACAAATGCGTTCAGATTGGCTTTTTCCTCTCTGCACTGGTGCTGAACGTTTAAAAGATGAGGCAGGACGTAAATTACATCCAACACAAAAACCACAAGCATTATTAGCTCGTATTATTATGGCTTCTAGTAAGCCTGGTGATGTTATTCTTGATCCGTTTTTTGGTTCGGGAACGACAGGGGCTGTTGCTAAACTTTTAAGGCGAGATTTTGTGGGTATTGAACGTGAGCAACGTTACATTGACGCAGCATGCGAGAGGATTGCTGCAGTTAAACCTTTGGAGAAACCAGAATTAGCAATTTTGGATAGAAAAAGAGCAGAACCGCGTGTAGCATTCAACAGTTTACTGGAAGCTGGATTACTTCATCCCGGAGAAGTTCTTTATGATCGGAAGAAACAAGTATCCGCTATTATAAGAGCTGACGGTACGGTTATGCATGGTGGTGAAGCTGGTTCTATTCATACAATGGGGCGAAAGGCCCAAGATTCACAAAGCTGTAACGGTTGGCTCTTTTGGTATTATGAGGAAAATGGACGGTTGAAGTCAATAGATAAATTAAGAATGATGATACGTTCACAGATGTTAAAAACTGCTGTTTTATAAAAAATGGATGAGTGCGTGCTGAAGCACAAGATTTATTTTTAAATGGGGAATTATTTTAATTTAAAGGAATTGGGGATCGCTACGGAAATGGCTTTTTTCATAACAGTAGGGAGAGCTTCTTCGGAAAGGTGATAAATGTCGCACCACCAGCCATTTTTGCTCTTCATTTCGCGAATGCTATCGGTATAGTAAACGTTAAGTTTCAGAGAAAAGTGGGTAAAAATATGCGTAACTTGCCCTTTGAATTGCCAATCGGCAGCAAAGGGAGTATTGTAGGGTCCGTTCTCTTCGTTTACTCCGATATTGTTGGGAACTTGAGTCATTCCATTGAGTAATTTTTTTCCTTGTCGTTTTTCTAAATAAATTTGTCTATTTTCATTAAGTATAACAAAGGCAGCTCCGGTTCTTAAGGGGCGTTCTTTTTTAGGGACTTTGACAGGAAAAGACTCTGTTATCTGCATCTTTTCTGCTTTACAAAAACTTTGAAGGGGACAAAGTGAACAAGATGGTTTGCGCGGTGTACAAATAGTTGCTCCCAGATCCATCATCGCTTGGGCAAAGTCTCCAGGGCGATTTAAAGCGGTGATCTTTTGTGTTTTTTCTTTAATTTCAGTTTTTGCTTTTGGCAATGTTGAGGTGATAGCGAATAAGCGGGTTACTACGCGTTCAACATTGCTATCAACAACTGCTACAGGATGGTTAAAAGCAATTGCGGCAATGGCTGCGGCTGTGTAGTCTCCAATGCCAGGTAAGGTACGCAATGTTTTTACGGATTGTGGAAATTGTCCTCCGTAGTTTTCAATAAGCTGTTGGGCGCAATGTTTAAGGTTTCGTGCACGTGAATAATAACCAAGGCCAGCCCATGCTTTCATGATATCATCTTGAGAGGCTTTTGCTAAAGAAGAGAGATCAGGCCAGAGTTTCAAAAATTTTTTAAAATAAGGTTTAACGGCTTCGACAGTTGTTTGTTGAAGCATGATTTCAGAAATCCAAACTTGGTAAGGGTCAGGGCGGATGCCTTGTATTTGTTTTTCAGGGGTAATACGCCATGGTAAATGGCGGTGTTTTTTATCGTACCAAGAAAGGAGGTGCGAAGAAATTTCATGCATGATTGCTTTCAAGCACAAGGAGATATAAAATGCAAAAGAAAAAGTTTTTGTTTTGCAATTCATAGTTTATTGTGTCTCTAATTAAGTAAGAGACTCTGGTTACATGAGAATGAGATTCGTGGATATCTAAGGAAGCTTTTTAGTATAACTTTTAGATGAATTGGACGATGGTCTGGAAAATGAACAAAAAGTTTAAAAAGCGTTATTTTTATTCTCTTTCAGAAGCAGTATCCAAAATACTTGATCCGGCTTTATGTAAACGGACAGGGCTTAATACCGCGCTTATAGAGCATTGGCCACAGATCGTTGGTTACGAGATAGGCGAACATACAATACCGCTTAAAATTATTTGGAAACGTCGTGCGGTTCAAGATGAAGTTTTCCAACCTGCAACACTTGTTGTGGCGTGTGAAGGGTTTGCTGTATTAAAATTGGCGCATGAAATAGACGAATTGCTTCATAGAATTAATGTTTTTTTTGGCTATTTTGTTGTTGATCGCATCAAGATTGAGCAAAGGTGTTTATCTGCTCCGACAAATCACTTACCAGTAAACTCAGTCCTGAAAGAAGAAGATAAAAAGCGTATGGAAAAAATGCTTGAGGACGTTGAGGAGGAGAGTTTACGCCAATCACTTTATAAACTTGGCTGTTGCATTTTTGCAGAAAAAAAATAATAATCAGCAAGCTATCTTATGTATTTTTTTAGCATATGGAAAAATGATGGATTCTCAATTTGTTTAATAGCAGCAGAAAAGTATTATTTATGATCAAATGTCGTTCTTTCTTATCTTTCGGAACAATTTTTCTTTTAGCGGCAACTGTACAAATGAACGTAGCTATTGCTTTAGCTCGTAGTGTTAAGCCAGTTGCAACTGTCAACATGGCTGAGATTCTTCAACAGAGGAAAGTGAAGGATCGGTTTGAGGGTGATGTGAATGCACCGGTGACGATTGTTGAATATGCTTCGTTAACGTGTGTCCATTGTAGGAGTTTTTATAGTGATGTATTTCCTACAATTCGTAAAGAATACATCAAAAAGGGAAAAGTAAAACTTATTTTCCGGGAATATGCTTTTGATCCTCGTGCAACGGCAGGTTTTATGTTGGCACGATGTGTTCCAGAAGATCGCTATTTTCCTTTGATAGAAGTTTTATTTCAAAAACAAAATGAGTGGGCCTGGAAAAAAGATGCTTTGACCCCATTGAAGAAAATGGGATTAATGGCAGGATTGACAGATGAAAGTTTTAATGCGTGTCTGCAAAATCAGAGTATTTTAGATGAAGTAAATGCATCTTTTGAGCGGGGCAGAGAGCTTGGTGTTACAGCAACGCCTACTTTCTTTATTAATGGTAATAAGTATGAAGGTGCTATGTCAGTAGAAGCTTTTTCTTCGGTGCTTGACAATTTTCTAAAAAATTAAGTTTTTCTTACAGAAAATAGATATTGGTACATGTGCTCATTTCCTTTTTTTGAAGGTTAGTTTTGTGCATTTATGGAGCGGTGTTTTCTTTTGTTCGGTTTAACTTTGAAATAAATCATTATTTTTGATGATTAGCCCGGATCAAATAATGTTTTTGCTGATATGAGAGGACTTGTGTGATGGCAAAATGGGTTTATAGTTTTGGGGATGGCAGTGCAGAGGGAAGTGTGAGCAAGGTCGGTCTCCTCGGCGGCAAGGGAGCTAATTTGGCAGAAATGAGTAATCTTGGTTTGCCTGTTCCTCCTGGATTTACCCTTACAACAGAAGTTTGCAATTTTTATTATGCTCACGACAAATCATATCCAAAAGAATTAAGGGAACTTGTTAAGCAAGCGCTTAAGCGCGTGGGTGAACAAACAGGGCGTGAATTTGGTAATAAAAAAAAGCCACTTTTACTCTCTGTTCGTTCAGGTGCTCGAGCTTCTATGCCAGGGATGATGGACACAGTGCTTAACCTTGGTATGAATGATGAAACTGTAAAAGCAATTGCTTTACAAGCTAACAATGAACGTTTTGCCTGTGACAGTTATCGTCGTTTTATTCAAATGTATTCTAGCGTTGTTCTGGGATTAGAGCATTCGTGTTTTGAAAAGATTCTTGATGAATCAAAACTTCGCAATGGTTATGTTTCTGATACAGAAATGACAGCGGATGATTGGAAAGATATTATTGTTTCTTATAAAGCGTATGTTGAGGAAACGTTGGGAAAGCCTTTTCCGCAAGATCCTGAACAACAATTGTGGGAGGCAATTGGAGCAGTTTTTTCAAGTTGGATGACGGCACGTGCAATCACTTATCGTCGTCTACATAGTATTCCTGAAAATTGGGGAACAGCAGTTAATGTGCAAGCCATGGTTTTTGGCAACATGGGTGAAGATTCGGCAACAGGCGTTGTGTTTACACGTAATCCATCGACAGGGAAAAAAGAGCTTTACGGGGAATTTTTAGTGGATGCGCAGGGTGAAGATGTTGTGGCGGGTATTCGAACTCCTCAAAATATCACAGAAGATGCGCGTATCATTGCAGCTTCAAATAAGCCATCTTTGGAAAAGATTATGCCAGAGGCTTTTTTGAATCTGTGCCAGATTGCGCGGAAGCTTGAGCAGCATTATCACGATATGCAAGACATTGAGTTTACAATTGAAAAAGGGAAATTGTGGATATTGCAGACTCGTTCAGGAAAACGAACGACACGTGCCGCTTTAAAGATGGCGATTGAGATGGTTGAGGAGGGCTTGATAAGCAGTGAAGAGGCGGTAATGCGCATTGATGCACAATCGCTTGACCAACTTTTACATCCGACGCTTGATCCAAAAGCAGAACGTTTTGTTATTGCACGTGGTTTGCCTGCTTCTCCAGGAGCTGCTACTGGTGAAATTGTTTTTACTTCGGAAGAAGCAGAAACTGCCTGGGAAGAAGATCGTAAAGTTATTTTGGTACGTATAGAAACAAGTCCAGAAGATATCCATGGTATGCACGCTGCAGAAGGGATTTTAACAACGCGTGGAGGTATGACGAGTCATGCTGCTGTTGTGGCGCGTGGTATGGGAAAGCCGTGTATTTCTGGTGCTGGCAGTGTGCAGATTGATTATAAAACAGGTACAATGTTGGCTTCAGGGCAAAGCTTTAAAAAAGGTGATGTTATTACGATTGATGGGGGAAGTGGAGAAATTTTCAAAGGAGAGGTTGCGATGTTGCAACCTGAGCTTTGTGGTGATTTTGCAAAATTGATGGAGTGGGCTGATAAACTGAGACGTATAAGAGTTCGCGTTAATGCTGAAACACCCTCTGATGCACGTATGGGGCGTTCTTTTGGGGCTGAAGGTATTGGACTTTGCCGTACGGAACATATGTTTTTTTCTGGTGAACGTCTTGTTGCTATGCGTGAAATGATTTTAAGTAGTGATGAGAGTGGACGCCGTAAAGCATTGAATAAACTTTTGCCAATGCAGCGCTTAGATTTTAAAGAATTATTTGAAATTATGTCTGGTTTGCCTGTTACTATTCGCTTACTAGATCCGCCATTACATGAATTTTTGCCAAAAACAGATGAAGAAATTCTTTGTGTTGCAAAGGCTATGGGAGTTTCTACGGAAATGCTTGCTAAACGTGTGCAGGAATTGCACGAATTTAATCCTATGCTTGGATTACGGGGATGTCGTTTAGCTATTACTTATCCAGAAATTGCAGAAATGCAGGCGCGGGCTATTTTTGAAGCAGCAGCAGAATCTACTCAAAAATCTGAATCTTCTGTTATGCTTGAAATTATGGTGCCGCTTGTTGCACTTAAATCTGAACTTGATTTTGTAAAATCTCGTATTGATCAGGTAGCTTCTGAAGTGATGAAGGAGAAGGGAAGCAATATTCAGTACATGGTAGGGACGATGATTGAGCTTCCAAGGGCAGCTCTTCGGGCAGATGAAATTGCAGAAACTGCCGAATTTTTTTCGTTTGGAACAAACGATTTGACGCAAACTACTTTTGGAATTTCACGTGATGATGCCGCTCCTTTTTTGGAGACATATTTTCAAAAAGGTCTTTTAGAACAAGATCCTTTCGTATCTATTGACCGTGATGGAGTAGGAGAATTGATTGCGATTGCTGCACAGCGTGGTCGTTCACAGCGTGGAAAAATTAAACTGGGAATTTGTGGTGAGCACGGCGGTGATCCTTCCTCTATTACTTTATGTGAAGAAAATAACCTGGATTATGTTTCATGTTCTCCTTTTCGGGTGCCAATTGCACGTCTAGCAGCAGCACAGTCGGCAATTGCAAAAAAGACATAAAGGTTTTTTGAGATTTTTTTATTGTGTGACGGTTGCAGTACGCACAATAACTTATACTTATCTTTTTCTTTGAGAGGAAAAAGAAAATTTCTAAGATCCTCTATGAGATTTATGTGTTAGTAAAAAGGAAAGTGTGTCCTTGACGTACTTATAAGAGAAACTACAAAACAGATAATTACTTTTAATTCAACAAACCAACTTCATGCATTTTCATCAAAACTGTTTGATCAATCTTACCAGTTGTGGGAAGATCAAAAAGTTTTTGAAACTGTTTTAAGGCTTCTGTTGTTTTTTGATCTTCTATACCTGTGACAATAATTTCATGGTGACCAAAAATACGTAAAGCTTTTTGCACTTGTATAATATCTGCAGCAGGTGGAAGTAAAACTGTTTCTTTTGAATGCGGCATATCTTTTGTCTTTGTTATCCTGTTGTCTGTTTTCATTTCGCTCTGCTTAATTAATCGCACAATTTCATCTACTGTGGAGTTGGGTAAATTATTTTGTATTCCGTGAAAGTTTTGTTGCTTCCACAGTGTTATGGCACGACGCATTTTTGGTCCCTTTAATCCATCTAAAGGACCATCGTAAAGTCCTAGACTTGCCAGCTCCTTTTGCATTTTTAGTGTGTTTTCTGATAAAGAATTTGAAGATGAATTTTTGTGCAGATGGTTTGGAAAAGGTACAGACGTGACCTGAGAAGCTGCATGAGATTTTTTTTCTTTTTTAGGAAAAGTAGAGTTTTTCTCTATATCTGGAGAGAATGTGAATTTTAATTTAGTAAAACCATCCTGATACGTTGTTATTTGTGAAAATAAAGCATTAAATGAAATAAAGCCAAAACTAATGGCAAAAAGAAGAGATCCAACAAAAAATAGAGTATTTTTTCGTGTATAAAAATAAAGTGTTTTTGCTATCCAAAAAAGTAAAGAGCCACTTATAAGAATGATTAATATAACAATACTACTATGATTTTTACGCTTTTTTTCGGTTTTTGTTTTTCGCATCTTTTTTTTGTTTATCATTATTCTTAATTCTTATTTTTAATTGCAATTGTTTCTTCAATAGAAACGTACATAAGTTATTTTTACTTTCAGGGAGAGGTGCATCTGTGTCATTTCTCTCTCTTTTCAAATTTCTAAAATGAATAAGTGTATTATATAAATCTATAAGCTAAGAAATCAGTAACAGCTCTCATCTACTTTTTGTGCTTTAGTATTCTATAGCATTTTTGTTACGTATCAAAAGAGCTTTTAACTATGCGACACCATTTTTTGCGATTGAAGGTCACCTTGTCACATATTATAACGTAATTAAAAAGTGCAATATTATTGCCTCATTGTTTTTTTGCATATCGCATCTATTGAATAGTGTTTGAAACCAAAGCTGAAAAATATTTTCTTATTATGCTGCAGATTTGACAACGGTGTGTATCTCTTTCAAATATCTTCTACGTATTTAGGTTTGCATTCTCTTACCACAGTATGATGAGCATAATTATTAATGGTAGTAATTTTTACAACATTTATCAGAGAATAGGATACTTATTTAACCTTTGTAAGTTTATTGTACTTTTTTATAAAAAAATTGTAATATGCTGTATAATATCGTCACCTTCATGAATTGCCATAACCGTTACTCGTAGTTTTTTTATTGCAGTACATTTTTTCTTAACTATATGTGATAAAAGTGCGAGCTTGCATATCTTCAATGTTCTTATTTTACTGTATCAATTTTGACGCTAATTTTTAACTAAAAGATAATGCATCTCATTTTTATCCGTTTATAGCATATATTATTGTGGCATAATTAATGATATAGAACTAATAAAATAATGATTTTATAAATTTTCTATAAAGAGGAAGAATATAGATTACAGCTTTTGTTTCATGTAAAATTGCAGTACATTGGTTGCCTATGATACGTTTTTCGATCAAATTATTATTTTTTTTGTTTTTTGTTTTTGTCGTCATTTCATTTTTTGTAGCGAAGCCGAGCAGTAATCATCTCTCTACCCCAAAAAATAATGAGGCAACAACGAGCGATGTAATCGTGGCTTTTAAAGAAGCTTTAAATGATTTGGGAACATTCTGTGATCGTAATATAAAAGCTTGCCAAGTTGGCAAGTCCTTTTTAAGTTCACTTGGCGAGCGTGCATATTATGGTGCAAAAGCAGCTTATGAGTATTGGGGATATATATTGAATGACAAAAATACAGCGTATTCCCAAAATGCTCCTCCTAAGGAGGAGATATACGAGTCTACACCAAAACAGAAACGTATGATGTCACCTTGAAATAGAAATTTTTAACGTTTGTTTTTTGCATTATGCAAAGAAGAATAAGTATTTATCTGTCCATAAACTGCATTCAACATGATAATAAAACAATATAGGACTAAGATTATGACAGAAGCGATCGATAATATTATAGAAAACTTTTCTCTTTTGGATAATTGGGAAGATCGTTATCGTTATGTGATTGAACTTGGCTACGAATTGCCACCTTTTCCTGAAAATGCTCGCAATGACGCTCATAAAGTTCCTGGTTGCATTAGTCAAGTATGGCTTTTATCTTCACGTGATAATTCAGAAAATCCAACATTAACGTTTCAAGGTGATTCTGATGCTCATATTGTGCGTGGGCTTATCTACATCCTTATTGCTTTTTATTCAGGAAAAAAGGCTTCTGAAATTTGTAATGCTGATGCTGAAGGACTCTTTGAAACGCTTGGTTTAAATGAAAACCTGACACCCCAAAGGTCAAATGGTCTGAAATCAATGATTGAACAGATCCGTAATGAAAGTTGTATGCAAAACTAGCTGATTCTAAAAAAAATACACAAGACTTCAATAAAAAATGTACTTACTGCAAAGCATTTCAGTATATTAGAGTTGCGCACTTTTTAAAAAAGCGATTACTTTATTTTCTTCCGTTTGCTTCTGCGCCCAAGCCCCATTTCTTTCGCCAAGGCTGAACGTGCCTTTGCATAATTAGGTGCTACCATAGGATAAGAACTATCCAGCTGCCATTTTTCACGATACTCTTCTGGCAACATTCCATAATGTGTCATGAGATGACGTTTTAAAGATTTAAATTTTTTTCCATCTTCAAGGCAGATAAGATAATCTGGAAAGACTGAACGTTTTGGGTTAACGGCAGGCCTTTGCTTCTCAACTTCGGCTTCTGTTAACTCCACATTCCCCGCTTTACGAAAAGCGGCATGAACATCAGCAATCAAACTTGGCACTTCAGTCGGTCGGATAGAATTATTACTCACGTAGGCAGCGACAATATCAGCAACCAATGTAATAACTAAATTGCTTTCAGTCTCTAAGACTGGATGATGTTCCATTCTTGTTTCCTTTAATTTAAAATCGAGATATGGCATATATACTCATAATACAGAGATCTCATGCACATAGATTTCATATTGTACAAAAATCTTTTTTGTCAATTCAATTATTCTATAAAATTGCAAAAACATAAAAAAATCAAATAAATACCCACTTTTTGTCATAAAATTCAGTGGGGAGAACAAAATTTTTACCTATTAAAACATAATATTGTTTTATACTATATCGCAT
>NZ_JAYMZK010000009.1:15289-44438 GCF_037070895.1 Bartonella vaga | reverse complement strand
GATATGTTCATTGCAGTAATAATTGCATGCAAAATTCTTCTATTTATTAACACAACAGCTATATTTCTAATGTATTCTGTAATATTTATAGTTTTAGCTCCTATATTAATATGAGCAATCTAAATCACTACAATAAGCTATATCAAACGTAACTAAATAATGATTATAAAAATCCAGCATACAGTAAAATAGTAA
This sequence comes from Bartonella vaga, assembly GCF_037070895.1. Taxonomy (NCBI): domain Bacteria; kingdom Pseudomonadati; phylum Pseudomonadota; class Alphaproteobacteria; order Hyphomicrobiales; family Bartonellaceae; genus Bartonella; species Bartonella vaga. Next base: position 44,243 of record NZ_JAYMZK010000009.1, on the reverse strand, counting down.
AACGATATAGCAAACATTCAACGAAGATATATGCTCTGTCATATCTACAGAATATGATAATGGATGATTTTTTAGATATTTAACAAAGTTGCGAATGGATTCTCCAGAATTTTATATTCTAAATCATTATCATATTATGCTTGTTCTTTTTTGAAAAATTACCAATTTGTAACAAGAGAATAAAAAATAATTATAAGGCAATTTAAATAATTAAATAACAGAATAAACTTTAATCTTAAAAAGATAGTTTGAAAATTATTTCCATAACAACAATTCATACTTTCAAAGCTTGAAAAAAGCCCTAAATACATTAAAATTTTCTTATTTCGGACCCCTCTTATAGCGAATTGCAAATTCATTTATTTGCACATCACAAGAAGAATAGGTGTGTAGGTAAAAACCATTTAATGAAGAAAGGGTCAAGACGCATTTTATGAACCTACCTTAGCACAAAAGTAGATACACAATTGAGGTAGGATAAATATCATGATGTCCAATAAATTTTGCCTCATCCCCTTCATAAATGGCACTGTAAGATGAGATTTTTCTTTAAAGATAAGTTGTGTGAATGATTAACAATAATGCTATCACCCCTCCGAAAGTGCAGGGAATTTTTTTGCCTTCAAAATTTAATAAGCACATTCTGAAAATACAGGTTCTACAGTCCCATTCCAAATAGAATGATAAAGAGACAAAAACTTATCAGCATCTGTTTGTCCCATTGCAATCACCTCTTCTAAGGGAGTCAGAAAATTTGTCTCATCAAAACCGTCCACATCATACCGTCGACGATTTTTTAAACCCTTCCGTGAAATAGCAACAGCCTGACGAGCTATTTCTAAAATTATTGTCTGACGAAAAGGCGTTTTGAGCCCTTCTTTTGGAACACGTTCACGCATATCCAAAACCTCTTCAAAACACCAATCTTTGGTCAAAGCCTCTGCTTCATTAAGCGCTTCACTGTCATAAAGAAGCCCAACCCAAAAAGCTGACAATGCACAGATGCGTCTCCAAGAACCACAATCAGCACCCCGCATTTCTAAAAATCGTTTTAAGCGCACTTCGGGAAACAAGGTCGACAGATGATTAATCCAATCTCCCATGTTGGGCACTGAATTTGCGATCTTTCCTCTTAACGCCCCATTCATAAATTGGCGAAAAGTTATATGTGTACAATCATAATAACGACCATCGCGCACGACAAAATACATTGGTACATTAAGTGCCCATTCAACATAATCCGCAAACCCAAAACGCTCAGAGAATATAAAGGGGAGGACTCCACACCTCTGATTATCAGTATGACGCCAAACTTCAGAACGCCAGGATAAAAAACCATTTGGCTTTCCCTCCGTAAAAGGTGAACTGGCAAATAATGCTGTCGCAATGGATTGTAACTTCATTGATACCTGCATTTTTCGCCGCATATCAGTTTCAGATGAAAAATCAAGATTAACCTGAACAGTCGACGTACGATACATCATATCAAGACCATTATGGCCAACTTTTGGCATATAATCAGTCATAATCTGATAACGTGATTTAGGCATTCGTGGGGTTTCAGCTAAACTCCACTTTGGACTAGCACCCATACCGAGAAAACCAATACCTAATGGCTCTGAAATTTTTTTGAGGAGAGCTAAATGCTCCATAACCTCGCAATAAGTATGACCAACCGTTTTCAGTGGTGCACCAGATAATTCAAATTGTCCTCCAGGTTCCAAAGAAATAGCACCTTGATTAACTGACCCAACAAGCCCGATAATATTCTCCTTATCTAAAATAGGCTGCCACCCTAAAGCTTCTTGCATGCCCTCTAGAAGGGCACGGATTCCTCTTGAGCCTTCATATGGAACGGAACGAAAACCATCTATATAGAACGGAAATTTTTCATGTTCTGTACCAATCCGCCAATCACGCTCTGCTTTACACCCCCCTTGGAAGTAATTAACCAAGGAATCTAAGTTATAAATTTCACTTTTATCATTTATATCAAGCGCCATAACTCATTGTATCCTATCATCAATTCCATCATTTTAAATGAATCGTTTAGAATGATTTTACGAACGTCTCAATCAATTGACCAATCTCCTAGGGCAACATTAAGAAGAGCCAGAGCAGCAACAGCAGCAGTGTCAGCACGTAAAATACGTGATCCTAAAGATATCGGAATTACAAAAGAATGTTTCTGTAAAAAGTTCCGTTCTTTTTCACTAAACCCACCTTCTGGTCCAATAAGAACACCAGGCGTAGTAACTTTGTACTTCTTTAAAATATGTAATGGATTATACGATTTGCACACCTCATCACAAAAGAACAAAGGCTGTGTCTTATCCCAACGTGCTAACAATTTTTCTAACGAGACAGCAGGCATGCATTTAGGCAGAGATAAAATGCCACACTGTTCAGAAGCTTCGACAACATTAGCCTCCATACGCATCATATTGATACGCGTAACTTGCGTGTGATGCGTTATAACAGGCTGCAAAATCAATACCCCCATTTCAACAGCTTTCTGCACCATATAATCCAAACGCGCATTTTTAAGTGGAGCAAAGCAATAAATAATATTCGAATGATTTGTTTGCAATCTTTCTTGACGGATAAGCTGGACTACAACAAACTTCTTCTTGATGGAAATAAGTTTAGCAAGCCACTCACCATCCTGTCCATTAAAAAGTAAGATTTCAGCTCCTTCTTTCATTCGCAAAACATGTACAAGATAAGCAGCCTGCGCTCCCTCTATCATTATTTCTTCATTTAAAGCAAGCGACTGTCGGATAAATAATCTTTTCAGTTTATAATTTATACGCATAAAAAACCGTGTCAAAGCTAACTACAATCATCATAGAAAATGAAAAGAAATATATAACAAAAAGCAAAAATTATATCCATAGAACTATAGAGTTTTTTAGATTTATGAGATAATTCTTGGAACAAATTGAACATTAAGTGATTCTGTTTTCATATAATTTATAAAAACATACTATTTGCCATTGCATTCCGACATTGGTAACGCGATTAAAGGGAAGATATGTCTGCTAAAAAAGCCACAATTATTACTACTATTACTCTCTTAGCTTTTATTTTTATTACTGTAGGAATTGGCTCTGTCGGAGCAGATGGAAAGCGTATAATTACCAAAGATGGTTATGGTATTTCCTCTGAGATTAAATAAGCATTAACAAAACTTATTCCTAAGGTTTTATATTAAAAGAATGTTTTTTAGTATTTTCTAAAACTTTTGCCAATGCAGATAACGAAAAGTAGCAATGAGTCCACGTCTATGCCCTAGTAAAAAAATTGCTATAATTTCATCCCTTAAAGCTAAGAGGAAAAATTAAAGGCTACGCAAGACGGTTAGAAGTGCATAGAATATTTCTCCATAAAATTTCTGAGCAATGACTTTTTCGCAATTGTGCTTGCAATGTAAGTTTATGCCGCTAATCTCGTATGATAAAAGGTGCAATTATTCCTCAAAGTGGAAAGCTCTAATCCATAGTCAGTATCGACGATATTATTTCTTTTACGTACCATATGAAAAGCTTTTTTGAATATTTTAAGGCTCAAAAGCAGTCAGAAAGGCATCAAAATTTATTTAAAAAATTTTTTATTTTTAAAAAAGGTAAAAACGAATCTAAGTAATTGTCAAAAAGCTTTTTATGGTCCGAAAATTCACCTTATCTCATTTAAAAACTTAATTATTCTTGTTCTTATCCAAAGTTTATTAAAACAGCAAGGTTGCCACTTCTTTACAAAGCAATTATTTTACGGTCTCTTAAAAATTATAAAATACATAACACGGTCAAACCATTCTTACCGTTCTCATATAAATATTATTAGCAAACTCTATTGTACTGTCAGCAAATGCTTTACAAAAATAAACAGCTCTACCGAAAGGATCTCTCTCATGAATAATATTATTGATGGAAAAAAGCTCGCTGAAGAAATTATTGTGAAAGTTAAGGCTGAAACAACAAAACTCCGCAACAACTATAATATACAACCTGGTATAGCTGTTGTCATTGTCGGAGATGACCCTGCAAGTCAAGTATATGCTACATCAAAGAGCAAAAAAGCTGAAGAATGTGGTTTTTTTTCAATTAAACATATGATTTCAAAAGAAACAAAAGAACAAGAGCTTCTTGAACTCATTGCAGCATTAAATTCTGATCCTAAAATTCATGGTATTTTGGTGCAACTCCCCCTCCCTCCCCACATTAATACAAACCGCATAACGCAAGCCATTGCGTTCCAAAAAGATGTTGATGGTTTTCATTATATCAACATAGGAAAACTTACAGCCAATGCACTGGAAGACGCTATCATTCCTTGCACACCAGCTGGTGCCATGATTATGATTGAAAAACAATGCGGACGAGATTTATCCGGTCTTGATGCCGTCGTCGTTGGTCGCTCTAATATTGTTGGCAAACCTATGTCTGCTCTCTTAACTGCAGCCAATGCCACTGTAACGATCGCTCACAGTCGCACTCGTGACCTTGATGACGTGTGTCGAAGCGCTGATATTTTAGTAGCAGCTGTAGGTCGCCCTAAAATGATTAAAAAAGACTGGGTTAAAAATGGTGCCATTATTATTGATGTTGGCATTAACCGCATTGCAGCACCAGAAAAAGGTATAGGAGAAACACGTCTTGTCGGTGATGTTGATTTTGAAAAAGTGAAAGGGAAAGCAGCTGCAATTACTCCTGTTCCAGGCGGTGTTGGACCTATGACAATTGCCATGCTCATGGTTAATACACTCAAAGCAACCGCTCGAGCACACAATTTACCCGTACCGAAATTTTAAAAAATTTTACGCAATATACATTGCTCAAACATCACTTTAGTTCTTTTCTCACTTTACTCACATCATAGTTATATACCCCTTGATCTCCAAGATTAACTTATTTGTAAAAAAAGAAAAAATTCACACTAAACACCATATTCACTATTTGAAAAAACAGAAGGTATGATTGTTCTCGCATTAAATTTTATCAAACCTTCCCAATGTTATTTTACCTACATAAAGGTACCAAAACAAATGAGATCCATCCTGAAAATGTACAAAAAATTATTATACAAAGATTCTGGTATCACATGGATTGCGGTGAAAATTTTTCCTGACGCACCTTATATATGACCGCCCGTTATCAACATGATTTTTGACTCTGATTTTTAAAAACATCAAATTTGTCTTTAATTTTATGAAACTCTAGCATAGCATTTGTTTTTAGGTATTTACGAAGAATGACAGCAATAAAACCTTTATCATTCAACACTCAAGACCTTAAAAGCTTTTTACAATCTCTTTTAATTATTAAATACAAAAATTTTCTCAAATTGCATGAGAATAATTTAATTTCTTCAGAAGAATTAGGATAAATCCATGCTAAAAGGAAAAAAAGTGACAAAACTTCTACAATATCATACTGCGTCAATCAAATATGGTAAACCACAACCATAGCAATAATAACGTATTGCCTAATTTATAACAACTCTTGTTGCTGAATCCTACAATAGCGTTCATAAAAAAGTACGTATCGATTATCAGATAAACATGCCTATAATCACAAGCTATTAAGAGTTACAATTTCAAATACATGTTTGATTAATTTCCTATTTTACAGAATTATGCAAATGTATCTTATCATCTATAAAAGAAACTCCAATTATATGTAGTCCTATCATGCTTATCATAAGCTGATTTTAGTTAGCACCTCCAGAAAATGAACATGCTCCTACGTCGTAATAAAATGTGCTTCCAATTTTAAACATATCTATCTATTTATCTTATTTTCTAGGTAGGGCTGATGTAGTTTTACTTTTTCATTACTCCCTTGACTGTTTGTCATTAAACCCTAGGAGAACAAAATTTCAAAAAGGCAAATGTTAGTAAGCCAATTTGTATAGTAAGCTTATAGCCATCACCACTGCAAGCAGATCACCAGCCACGTATATTACATTACCAACAGACGGAGATGAACAATTTCTTTAATTAAAGTAAAAAAAAACCTTAAAGGCTCAAGATGCTTACAGTGTATCATTATATGCAGAAATAGCACTAATATCCCCAAGTAACATTACATTTTAAATGTTCTTTGTCTATTGAAATACAGACAAAACACTATAGGTTTTGATTAGCAGCGTATTCGAAAAAACTTCGCTTAAGACGATTTTTTTTGCATCTTTGCAATAAATTTTCTGCGCTGCTAGAGAACGCTTAGACACTATTTTATGACCTTAGCAATTATTCTTGATAAGGATCATTCTTCATTGATTTATATGCAATTTCCTTTGCCAAAGAAAGATAGATTGTTTCCTGCACTTGTATCAGGTTCTGCTTCACCTATTTCATTTTCAGCAGGTGACCAATAAACTTGAACAAAATGATGGGCATTACGCAAAACCGCTCGAACAGGCATTTCGGTTTCAGATTCTCCCCGACAAACCTCTTCAAAACAATCACGTTTCTGAAAACCTTCAAAATGGAGAACAATGAAACGAGATTGCATTATCACTGGCAAAGTCAGCGTAAGCCTTGGCTCAACAGCACTCTTCGCATGAATAGGTAAAACAATTGCCTGAGTTTGAAGATCAAGCGCCTGCTTCAAACGATCGGCATCAGGAAAAAAGGAAGCAGTATGTCCATCAACACCCATTCCCAAAACAACCACATCAAATGGTCTAGGCAACGTATTTATACGATTAGCTGCCGAAAAAGCTGCAAGCTCAGCAGTAATTGCTTTATGATAAAGCCCTACAAAACGTGCTTTAGCTGCAAAATTTTGTAATAAATAGCGCCGAACAATATATTCATTTGAACGTTCATGATTAGCAGGTACAAAACGTTCATCTACCAAAGTAATGATGATATTTTGCCAATCAATATCAACTTTTGATAAGTAATGAAAAAACAGTTCTGGTGTTTTACCACCAGAAACTGCTAGAATTGCTCGTTTACGCTCAAGAACAGATACACTAAGCTCTGCCGCGACTCGATCTGCCAATGCTAAAGCTAAAGCAGCAGGTGTTTCAAAATTTAAACGGTCGATATTCATTCTATTCATTATTATTTCTCTAAACAAAGTTGTTCCATACACGCCCATCACGTTCCATCAATGCCTTTGAAGCATATGGCCCCCATGAACCAGCGCTGTACCCCAAAACAGGCTGCTTTATGGCTTGCCACCCTTTAAGGATTGGATCAATCCAATGCCATGCAGCTTCAACTTCATCATGCCGCATAAACAGTGTTTGATCTCCGCGGATAACATCCATCAACAATCGTTCATAAGCATCAGGACTACGTTCAGAAAACATAGACGCAAAACTCATATCTAATGGAATATGACGAAACCGCATCTTACTAGAACCTGGATCTTTAATCATAAGCCATTGTTTTATGCCTTCATCAGGCTGTAAACGAATAACTAGCCGATTAGAAAAAATCTTATTCGAACCCACATCAAAAATGTTATGAGGAATAGGTTTGAAAACAACAACAATTTCAGACATACGCCTGGGCATGCGCTTACCAGTTCGCAGATAAAAAGGTGTATTTGCCCAGCGCCAATTATCAATTTTAACCTTAAGTGCTACAAATGTTTCTCTTTTACTGAGCTTTTTTCCCACATCATCAAGATAAGAGCTTACGGAAACACCATCTAATATACCAGAAAGATACTGTCCACGCACAGTGGATTGCCTAACATTATGAACATCAAGAGGCGTTAAAGAATGCAAAACTTTAAGCTTTTCGTTACGTACAGCATTTGCACTATTGGTAAATGGTATTTCCATAGCAACCAAGCAAAGTAATTGTAGCATATGGTTCTGTACCATATCGCGTAGCGCACCTGTACTGTCGTAATATTCCGCACGACCCTCTAATCCTAAAGACTCCGCAACAGTTATCTGAACATGGTCAACATAATTGGAATTCCATAACGGCTCATAGAACGTATTAGCAAACCGTAATGTCATCAAATTTTGAACTATTTCCTTGCCAAGATAATGATCAATCCGGAAGATTTGATTTTCACTAAATAATGCCGCAAATATATTATTGAGTTTAACTGCTGTTTCTACATCACAACCAATGGGTTTTTCAATAATAATCCGTGTTTTCTGAGTCACCAAGCCATTCTGGCCTAACCTCATCGCGGTCTCGCCATAAAGCGGTGAATTAAACGCTAAATAGAAAGCCCGAATATTAGATGGATCTTTCGATAGTAGTAGAGCTAGCTCCCCCCATCCCAAGTTTGATGTGACATCAACAGAAACATAGGTTAAACGTGCAAGAAAACGATCAATTTTAACTTGATTGCGATCTTTGGGATGAACATATTTTTCCAGAGCAGCACGAACAAAATTTTTATACTCTTCACTACTCAATAAAGAGCTGGAAACCCCAATAATACGTGTCAGCTCACTCAACTGCCCAGCACACTGACAGTAATATAAAGCAGGCATAAGTTTGCGTGATGTTAAGTCACCGTTAGCACCAAAAACAATAAAATCAAAAGAAGAGAATGGAATAATTTTATTCACCATAAACTTGTCTATCTTTCCATTCAATTTTAAAAGCCTAAACAATTTATAGAAGCTACAATCATTAAAGCAGATAGATACTGCCATTAATTTTCTTCATTTCAAACAATCTCCAGTTAAAAATGATCCATAAATGAAAACCAACGCATTGCCAAACATACAAGCGGATAACGAAAAAGCTTGCCACCTGGAAAAGACGAAATTTTTAAGTCTTGAAAAAGCGCAAAACGCTCACGCTTTCCCATCAACCATTCAGCATATAATTTTCCCATAAAAGGAGCAAGCATAACTCCATGCCCCGAATAACCACCACAATAAGTTATACCCGAGCAAATTTGGCGAACATAAGGCATACGTTCAACCGTGATAGCAACCGTCGCACCCCAATGATGAGTTAGATTTATAGACTGTAGATTAGGATAAATTTCGGCAATCTGCCGTCGTATACGCTCGTCTAAATTTGCAGGATATTGGTTATCGTAACTTTCCACTCCGCCAAATAATAAGCGATTATCAATGCTTTTACGAAAATAACGAACCATAAAACGAGAATCATCTACCGATTCACCTCCTAGAAGAATCGGACTGTCTTTTGACAAGGGTTCAGTTGCTCCAATATAAGAGCGCATTGAAAAAACACTTTTCTCAACAAAACACTGAAGTCCAAGCTGATATGCATTAGTCGCCAATAAAACATGCTCAGCTTTTATATTGCCTTGTTCTGTTAGTACTATACAATGGCTCCCGTTACGATTTATAGTGGTTACTTTTGTCATCTCATAAAGTTTAGCACCGGCGTTTTTTGCTTTTTTTGCCAACCAAACGATCAATTTTAAAGGATTTATATGGCCAGTGCCTGCATCATAAATACCACCATAATAAAAAGGAGACCCGAGCCGTTTAGCTGTTTCATCTCTGTCCATAAAAGTAAGACCGTAATAACCATAACGCTGCATCGTCTCAATATGTCGTTGATAAGATAAAACCTCACGTCTTTTATGGATCACAGAAAGCTGTCCTTCCATAAAGTCACACTGACAATCAGGCATAGCACACCAAGATAAAATATCCCTTTTAGCTTCTTCTGCTAAATCGAAAAGTGCCTTACTTCGCTCAAAACCATACTTTTTCTCTAATGTTTCCGCCCATTGTCTTTGCCCCGTTCCCAATTGCCCACCATTGCGCCCTGAAGCACCATCACCAAAACGTGAAGCCTCAAACAAAACAACATTCACTCCAGCATTAGCTAAATGATAAGCTGCTGAGAGCCCAGTAAATCCACCGCCAATAATAACAACATCACATTGTATACTTTCGCTACAAAATGGATAAGAGGGGCGTTCTTTTAAAGTATCTTCATACCAAGAAATACCTGGAGAAATCGGATTAGACTCAATCATCGTAATAAACCTCAAACATTAAGCAAGAGATATTCACGCTCCCACGGGCTAATCACTTCCATAAAGGTTTCAAACTCTTGTCGTTTGATTGCAGCATAAGTACTTACAAATACATCTCCTAGAACAGAACGGATCGCTACATCTTGCTCAAATAGGTTGACTGCTTCAATGAGTCCACGTGGTAATTCAATGTTATCAGCATTCACATTACTTGTTGTTGGCTCATCAGGCTCGATCTTTTGCTGCAAACCAATGAGACCGCAAGCCAAAGAAGCTGCAAGAGCTAAATAAGGGTTAGCATCTGAGGAAGGAAGCCTATTCTCAACACGCCGTCCCTGTGGAGCAGAGCGTGGCACACGAAAAGCTGCAGTACGGTCATCATATCCCCATCGCAAATTAACGGGTGCTGAAATATCAGGCACAAGACGCCGATAAGAATTTACATAGGGAGCAAGCATTACCAAAACCCCCCCCATATGTCTTTGTAAGCCACCAATAAAATGGCGAAAACAGACGCTTTCTTGCCCCCCCTTCTCTGTAAAAATGTTCCTGCCCGTCTTCTTATCAACAACAGATTGGTGAATATGCATAGCAGAACCCGGCTGCCCTTGAATAGGCTTAGCCATAAAAGTTGCATACATATTATGCTTAAGCGCCGCTTCACGAATTGTTCGTTTAAACATAAAAACTTGATCAGCCAATTCAATCGGATCGCCATGACGTAAATTGATTTCAAACTGACCTGCCCCTTCTTCATGAATGAGTGTATCAATTTCCAATCCTTGCGCTTCCGAAAAATGATAAATATCATCAATCAAATCATCAAATTCATTTACACCAGCGATCGAATAACCCTGCCCCCCACCAATTGAACGTCCAGAACGACCAACTGGAGGAACTAACGGATAATCAGGATCGGGATTTTTCTGTACTAAATAAAACTCAATTTCTGGTGAAACGATTGCCTCTAAACCCATTTGCGTGTAAAAATCAATCACCTTTCGTAAAACATTTCGTGGCGTATAGTCCACAACTTGCCCATCTTGATACACAAGATCACAAATTACTTGTGCAGTAGGATCATCTTCCCATGGCACAATGCTTAACGTAGAAAGATCAGGCTCAAGCCGTAAATCACCATCTGTTTTTGGATATTCAAAACCATGACCATCTTCCGGATAATCTCCTGAAATTGTTGTCATAAAAACAGCTGAAGGCAATGCCAATGATGTTTCCGATATAAATTTTTTAGAGAGCATCATCTTGCCGCGCGCCACACCCGCTTGATCAGGTGTAATACATTCAATATCTTCTACTTTACGGAAAGCAAGCCACTGGGATACTTCCTCCCAATTGGTTACACCGCGTAAACTATTGAGAAAACCAGAAATAGATTTAGAATCCGTGCTTTCCATTCATATACCATTTTCCATAGCTGTAACACACTACATAAAAAGAACAATCAAACACTGCAATTATGATATTATCCCATGCATAAACATCACGAAAACGCTTTACCAATTTAATTTTAAAGAATGCTACAACTTCCATCAAGGTATAATATACCTTTAAATAATTATAAGCTATTTATCACATCAAATCACAGTGAGAAAATTGGTACGGTTGGTGGGATTTGAACCTACGACCTCTGGTGCCACAAACCAGCGCTCTAACCAACTGAGCTACAACCGCATAAGAAGCAAACGTATAATAACTGTTCAATATTTCAAAATACTTATTCTTTGTTTGTGTGACATAAGGAAGATCAGAAGAGTTTGCAAGCCCCTAAAAAAAAATCTCGCACTTTTTATAAAGAAAAAACAGTTTTGTCACAACGGAAGCGTCCGTTTTGCCCAATATTCGACGTGATGATCACGATAAGTTCTTATAGTGTCAACACCATCTTTCTGCATAAACTGCAAAATCCCTTCTAAAATAGTTATGGCAAGATCTGGACCTTCATAAACCATTCCAGTATATAATTGTATCAGATCAGCTCCGGCTTTAACTTTTTCCAAGGCTGTTTGTGCATTATTTACACCTCCAGCACCGATGATTACAATCTCCTTACCTAATTTCTGACGCATTTTTGCAAGCACAATAGTAGAAAGCTCGAAAAGTGGATGCCCAGAAAGCCCTCCTTTCTCAGCACTCAATGCACCATTTATAAGACCTTGGCGCAAAAGAGTGGTATTAGAAATAATTAAACCATCCAAATCAGAAAATTTTATTTCTTCAGCCACATCGTCCAATGCCTTCTCCGATAAATCCGGTGCAATTTTTAAAAAAATTGGAACGGAGAATCCATGTTTTTTCTTCTGCTCATTCCGTACTTGCGAAACCGTATTAATCAAACAATGCAAGCTATCACGAGCCTGTAAATCCCGTAAACCCGGTGTATTAGGAGAAGAAATATTAACAGTAAAATAATCAGCAACATCATAAAAACAAGCAATACCAGTGGCATAATCATCAATCTTGTCAACCGTATCCTTATTGGCACCAATATTGATTCCAACAATGCCAGGGTGTTTACACGCACGAAGCCTACTGTAAACAATTTTGTGCCCATCATTATTAAAACCCATTCTATTAATAATCGCTCTATCTTCCTTTAAACGAAAGAGCCGTGGTTTAGGATTTCCAACCTGAGGTGCTGGCGTAACTGTACCAATTTCAGTAAAGCCAAATCCTAAACGAAAAATAGCATCGATAACTTCTGCATTTTTATCAAAACCCGCAGCAAGACCGACAAAATTTTCAAACTCAAGTCCCGCAACAGTCACACCTAAACGTTTATCAACAACATTTCGACAACTTTTCAGCCCACTTTTTAGTCCAATAATCGCTAGACGGTGCGCATGCTCTGGATCCAACATAAACAAAGCAGAATGACCAATACAACGAAAAAAACTCATTAATCCTTCTCCAAGCATAAAACTGATCCACTGCCCATCACGCTAATCTTTTAACACAAAAGATCGCCCATAAAGATAGTACATCACAAAAATTAAGAGCGCCACCACCTAAAGGAAAGATCATAATATAATTACAACAAAGTTCATCATTTTATAACCGCCATTTACACTTATCTTTACGAACACTGTATAGAAAAAGAACCTTTTGATCTTGAAAAAACTTTCTGCATCTTTTCGCAACTGTTCAGAAATTAAAAATTGAAATTACCTGCAAACAAGAGCAACAAATACTCTATAAAATAGCCTTTTTTCAATATCTTATCATAAAGACTTTGTAACAATTTCTAAAGTAAATACTGTTTTCTTTTTTTATATGTACGGCAGATACAGTGTTTATTTAAAAGCTTTCCGCTGCTCTAAACTCTACGAGATATTCCTGTATAAAGTTAAACAGCACTCTTCGCTAAGGTTTTTAAGATGTTATGATATTCTTAAAAAAATTTAGTACTTTGTAATCTGACACCACAATAAAATAAAAACCGCCCTTTCCTTTTTCCTCAAAAGCGATAGTTAAAATTACCGTATAGTTTTTACATAAAGGGGAAAATGCGATGTTTAAAGAATTCAAAGAATTTGCCCTCAAAGGCAATATGATTGATCTCGCTATCGGCGTGATTATAGGGGGAGCTTTTGGTGGCTTAGTCAATTCCATTGTTAATGATATTTTTATGCCAATCATTGGCCTCATTACAGGTGGGATTGACTTTTCCAACATGTTTATTCAGCTCGCTGGTGAAAAACAGACTACATTGAATGCCGCTAAAGCAGCTGGAGCGACCATTAGTTACGGCAACTTTATAACTTTACTTATTAATTTTCTCATTATTGCTTGGATTCTTTTCCTACTTGTGAAAGGTATGAATAAAATACGCCGTAAACAAGAAGAAGAAAAAAAACTCCCAAAAATGTCTCTGGAAGAGCAGCTTCTAAAAGAAATCCGAGACTTATTAGCTAATAAAAAATGAAGTTATGTGGAGACTTCTTCAGGGAGAAAAGGAAAAAACATTTCCACGGTTGTTCCGTGATTGCGTTTTGAAAATAACAAAAATTTGCCGCCACTTTCTTCCACCATCTCCTTACACATCGGAAGCCCCAAACCAGTTCCAATAAAAGCGCTATCGCCAGATCGGCCATCTTTGCGCTCTACCTGACCATAAGGCTGCAATGCCTGTACAATTTCTTCATCGTCCATCCCAATACCGTTATCACTTACGGAAATCTTAACGTACTCTTTTCTTTTGTAAGAAACATGAACAATAATTTGCCCACCCGATGGTGTAAAACGAATAGCGTTGGAAAGAAGATTCCACATAATTTGCCGAAATACTTGTTGTGATACCCGAATCAATGGTACATGGTCTGGAGCAACAATACGCATAATAATGCCATTGTGATTAGCCTGCGTTTCTAGAAAAGCCATACTAGAACGCAAACAAGATATGACATCAAATGTTTCAGCTATAAGGGATGTACGGGTCTTACTATTTGAACCAAAATAATTTGCTTTCGAATGTTCTAGTAATTGATTAACCAGCGATAATATATGTTTTCCAGATGAAATGATATCGCGTAAATATCCACGATAACGCTCATTGTCTATCGCACCAAAACGGCCATCTCTCATAATTTCTGCAAAACCAATAAGAGCATTCAAAGGTGTCCGCATTTCATGAACAACTCCAATTATTTTATTCTCTTCTACTTTTTTATTTAAGGATAGAGCTGTTCTTGTCATACTATGCAACATAACAGCATAACTGTCTTGTCGTATCAAAGTTACAATCGTCATAGAAAGCGATATAGTATTTTTATTTTTCGTAACTAAATCAACTATTTCACCGCTATTAAAAATTTGTTTTTTTTTCTTAATCCGAATCAACTCAAAATATTTTTTAACCAAAAACCGACTTTGCAAAGTAAATAATGATGACAATGGTTGTGCCAATAATTCATTTATTTCATATCCAGTCAATTCCAAAGCAGCACTACTAACTGATTGAATAAGACCCTGTCCATCCAACCAAAAAACACCATCAGCCACGGTTTCTAACAATGATAAGACCACTGCTGGTTCTTTTATGAGAGTTTGTTCTACAGCATTTTCCGGAAATGCCTGTGCACCAGGAAACTGAACCGCCGTTTCTTCAACAAAACGCTCGGCATCTAAAGATGAATGCAGCTCTCCACGCAATTGTTCTGCAATTTCACGAAAAGCTGAGCGCTCTATCTCTGAAAGGCTTAATATTTTTGTATCTGGCTTTTCGTCTTTTTTCTCTTTTCCTTTTTCCTGCATCTTCACAACACCAAAACCACGAAGCTCCTTAACGCACTGTGTAACTTCAAAAACTAGCAAAGCAGAAAATTTAATATCAACCTATTTTGAATAACCATCAACCAATCATTGAATAGCCTGTTTTTTCATGATAAAGCTACTTCAATAAAGTCGCTAACTACTTGCTACCACTCATCATTAAATTCATTAGTAAGTTCATAAAAACTAGATTCTGAAATAAAGAAAGATATAGATCCAAGAATTTCAGCTAACTCTTTTTAAATATAGCAAAATCATCCATTTCTATCCATTCTTTAAGTGAACCGTTGTAGAAAAAGTTTTAACGTAAAAGAAAAAAGCTTCTTGGTTACTCTTCAACTCATCCGACCTTAATAGCACAGATAAAACCACAAATTAACCTGGTTCACTTCCAAGGAAATACAACCCATGTACTAACACATGCTATGAAAAAACGGTTTTGACTAGCATTTTATTATCAATCGCTTGTAGCAGAATTCCGAGAACTTCATCAACAAAATAAAAATGAGATGAAGCATCCGGCATCATTATACACTCGCCAATTACGGCAACAAACATTGTTGTCTCATCCAAACCGACGACAAAAAATATTTCTCCAATCAGAAGATAAAATAAAAGTCACCTGCCATCATATGAAAGTCTGTTTAATTTTCTTTCCATTCTAGCTTAATCTAAAGACATCTCTTCCTCCTGCTTTGATCACCCTATACTACACCCCATTATACTGAATACAAGACATCACTTTTGTTGTGTAACTAACCATTCAATATTTCCACTATTTCACAGTTAAAAAACAAGCAGGAAACAAAACAGACTTCCATAGAATAAAGCGCGTATTAACAACTAAAATAAAAATCGTCAGGTATTTAAAGTAGCGCTTTTTTTTAAATTGCCTTTCTTATTGATTGTACTCATCAAGCAAAATTTCACGCTTTCCAACATGATTAGCTGCTCCTACAACACCTTGTTCTTCCATGCGCTCAACAAGAGAAGCTGCTTTATTATAACCGATAGCAAGCCGGCGCTGAATATAAGATGTCGAACATTTTTTATCACGCATAACAATCTTTACAGCTTGCATATAAAGTTCCTCACCATCATCAACAAGATTTTTTTCCGTAGAAATTTTAGCAACTGAATCGCCAGACTCATTATCTTTATTATCGTCTTCACTATTCGTTACCGTTGCTAAATAATCAGGTTTTCCCTGTACTTTAAGATGCGCAACTACAGATTCAACTTCTTCGTCAGTAACAAAAGGTCCATGAATACGTACAATGCGTCCACCACCTGCCATATGAAGCATATCTCCCTGGCCCAAAAGTGTTTCCGCACCTTGCTCTCCTAAAATTGTACGACTATCTATTTTTGATGTTACCTGAAAAGAAATACGGGTAGGAAAATTCGCTTTAATTGTACCAGTGATAACATCAACAGAAGGACGCTGAGTAGCCATAATAAGGTGGATACCTGCTGCACGAGCCATTTGTGATAAACGCTGAATAGCGTTCTCAATTTCCTTACCAGCTACCATCATGAGATCGGCCATTTCATCGACAATCACAACAATATAAGGAAGCTGTGTTAAATCCATTGCTTCCTCATGATAAAGCATCTCCCCACTTTCCTTATCAAAACCCGATTGTACAGTACACATGATTGTTTCACCTTTTTGCGCTGCAAGCGCAACCCTTGCGTTAAAACCATCGATATTACGTACACCTAACTTAGCCATTTTGCGATAACGCTCTTCCATTTCTCGAACAGCCCATTTTAAAGCTGTTACAGCCTTCTTTGGATCAGTTACAACAGGTGTTAAAAGATGTGGAATACCATCATAAACAGAGAGTTCTAACATTTTAGGATCAACCATGATCAAACGGCACTGCTTTGGTGTCATTCTATAAAGAATCGACAAAATCATTGTATTAATCGCAACAGATTTTCCCGATCCGGTTGTTCCCGCGACCAATAAATGAGGCATTTTCGCTAATTCTGCAATTATAGGTTCACCATTAATCCCCTTCCCCAAAGCAAGAGTTAACTTAAATTGGCTTTTGCGAAAAGAATTTGATTGGATTAATTCCCGTAAATAAACAGTTTCACGAACCACATTTGGCAACTCAATTCCAATAACATTACGTCCAGGAATCACAGCAACACGAGCTGAAATAGCAGACATAGAACGAGCAATATCATCAGAAAGATTAATGACACGCGATGACTTTACCCCAGCTGCAGGCTCAAATTCGTACATTGTTACCACTGGTCCTGGATGGACATGGATAATTTCACCCTTAATTCCAAAGTCCTCCAAAATACTTTCCAAAAGTCCAGCACTGCGCTCCAATGTTTCCTGCGGAATCATTGCACCTTCATGAAAAACAGGTTCCTGTAATAAATTGACCGGAGGAAATTCATAATTACCATAATCAAGAGATTGAATATTTAATGTAAGAGAAGAATCGTAATTGCCTAGCGATGTACTTGTAGAGCGCAATGTTTTATTTTTTGGTTCTGTTACAGAAAAATCTTCTGAATTCTTTGCAACATCTTCTGTTATACAATTAACAATATTATCGCCATCTTGAGTTTCTATAGCAGCTTCAACATCTCTTAGTGTATCGGCAGAATTCTCAACAACAAACTCAGAATGACACATTTTAGCTTCTTTAACAGCATCATCCTTTACGTGCATTAAATCCGCCGTTTGTTCAATTTTCTGAATCTCTTCCCCTGCAGATTCTGATGTAATAGAATCGTAAAACTGTGGAAAACGGTATTCAAGAATACGGTAAAGAGCAGTAATTGACTCATCAAAGGCTGAACAAACATCAGATGCTGTCTCATTACTGTTGAAATTAACCGATGTTACATTCTCTTCTAACATTTTAACATCAACTTGTTCTAAAATAAAAGGTTCACACTCAAAAAATGCGTTATCGGAAAGATGAAAACCAGGCTTTACTTTTTTTACCGCATTTTCTGCTTCTAATTTATGCTCTCCTGTATCATCCTCAAGCGATATATTGATATTTTGCTGTGACACGTACTTCAAAACCGTTGAATAACAAATTGATGCTTTATTCTCGAGCAATTGAGGATTAATTACTTTTTTTATTGATGCAGGATCCTTTGTTTTCTTGTTACTGTGTATAATGTTTGTAAGATTTTTTTTCTCCTGCTTCGTAAAAACTTTAAACTGTTTTGCAAAAGCTGGGTCTGTTTCTATACGACGACGCAAAATCTCAACTTCAGGCGTTCGCGTAAAACGTACATTTTGTCCGAGAGTGAATGCCTTTTTCCATACCTCTGGATAAGGATATACCTCAGCAATCTTAACAGATGAATTCCCTTCTGATGCACTGTCATCAGAAAAAGAAGATGTAGAAATGGATTTTGTTTTCGAATTATGCATGATACCCAACAAACTTATAGCAATGAGGACGACTACCTCTTCAAAAAGAATGCATAGATACTATGATACGAAGGTTAATAACCTTTTGCTAGCTATCATTTTAAACAAAAAAAATAATGTCATTATTCCTTTTAATGAAACTTTCTTTATGCATATTGAGTAAATTGTAAAATCTACGGTATCGTACAACTGTATTTCATACACTTTAAAGAAAACTCTACGCTAAAAGATTATAGAAAAATTGCTAATTATTTTCTTGCCTATTCATTTCATACAAATGATTAGTAAAAATGATAAAACTGTTAGTACAAGAAATGCTCCTTCAGTTCTCCGCATTACATCGCCATAAAACAAAAAAATCTCCTTATCGTTTATGAGATTATTCTTGCTATTCTTGTTTTAAAAGGCTCAAATATAACAAAATCTAATAACACAAAAATAGGGAGTGAATCATGCTGGATAAGCGAAAATTTTATATCAATGGTTTATGGGATGATCCAAGCACTCCGCACGATTTACATGTTATAAATCCTTCAACAGAAGAAGCTTGCGCTGTCATTAGCCTTAGTAGCATAAAAGACGTAGATAAAGCAATTAATGCTGCTAAAAAAGCTTTTCAAACTTGGAAAACAACCCTGCCTAGTGAACGTCTTGGCTTTGTTGAAAAAATTTTAGAAATCTACGAAAAACGCTCAGAAGATATGGCAAAAACTATTTCAATGGAAATGGGAGCGCCTATTGATATGGCGCTCAATGCACAAACTGCAAGCGGTAGTTTTCATATTCGCAACTTTATAAAAGCTTACAAAGAGTTTGCATTTCAAGACATTTTAATAGAGGGAAATGAGCAAGCCATTCTTCATTATGACCCTATTGGAATCGTAGGGTTGATTACTCCATGGAATTGGCCCATGAATCAAGTAACTCTTAAAGTTATTCCTGCTCTCTTAGCTGGTTGTACCATGGTCTTAAAACCCTCTGAAATTGCACCTCTTTCTGCTATGCTCTTTTCTGAAATTTTAGATGAAGCTGCCCTTCCAGCAGGCGTTTTTAATTTAATTAACGGTGATGGCGCTAACGTTGGTTCTTACCTCTCTTCTCATCCAGATGTGGAAATGATTAGCTTTACTGGATCAACTAGAGCAGGAAAAGATATTTCCAAAAATGCCAGCAGCACTTTAAAGCGAGTCTCTCTCGAGCTTGGAGGTAAAGGAGCTAATATCATATTTGCTGATGCAGATGCAGATGCTATTCAACGTGGCGTAAATCAGTGCTTTTATAACAGTGGGCAAAGCTGTAACGCACCAACACGTATGTTGGTGGAAAAATCTATCTATGACAAAGCCATCGAAATAGCCAAAGATGTTGCAGAAAAAACAAGAGTAGGCCCAAGCCACCAACTAGGAAATCATATTGGTCCTGTAGTTTCAAAGCAGCAATATAAAAAAATTCAAGAACTTATTCAATCTGGAATTGATGAAGGTGCAACACTTGTAGCGGGTGGAACTGGTTTACCGATGGGGATGGAACGCGGTTATTATGTACGACCAACAGTCTTTGCAGATGTAAAGCCTAATATGCGTATTTTCCGAGAAGAAATCTTTGGTCCAGTCCTCTCGATTGTTACTTTTAACACAGAAGATGAAGCTGTAACCTTAGCCAATGACACCAAGTACGGACTCACAAACTATATACAGTCGCAAGATCGCAACAAATGTCGTCGTATTGCTGCACAAGTAAAATCTGGTATGGTAGAGGTTAACGGACACAGTTTACCCGATGGTAGTTACTTTGGAGGCGTAAAATTTTCTGGACGCGCTCGAGAAGGTGGACACTGGGGAATTAAAGAATTTCTTGATAGCAAAGCAATTTCATACTGGTAAAAAATCTTATTAAAAGCATCATAGGAATTGTATGATAACACAGCAAATAACGGATGAAAGTGCTCTTGGGCAAAGGATAGATCAGTGGCTTGCTAAACAATATCATAGTATATTGTCACGTTCACGTATGCAAACTCTCATTCGTGAAGGCTATCTTAAAGTTGACGGTCAATTAATAAAGGAGCCAAAAACAAAACTAAAACCCAACCAAATAATCGAATTGACAATGCCTGTTCTTCGTGATGCAGAACCTAGCGGTGAAGCCATTGCATTGGACATTCTTTTTGAAGATGATCATGTCATTGTCATTAATAAACCGGCTGGTCTTGTTGTTCATCCCGGCAATGGCAATTGGACAGGAACGTTAGTCAACGCTCTTATCTATCACTGTGGAAATAGCTTATCTGGTATCGGCGGTGTTAAGCGCCCTGGTATTGTCCATCGTCTCGATAAAAATACAAGTGGTGTTATGGTTGTGGCCAAAAATGACCTTGCTCATAAAAGCCTCAGTGCCCAATTTTCTGACCATGGAAGAACAAGTGCATTAGATCGGCGATATCACGCTTTAATTTGGGGCATTCCAAATCGGAATATTTGGAAAATTGATGCAGCTCTTGGCCGTTCTCCCCATAACCGAACAAAGCAAGCTGTCATCCATAATCAAAGTCCTCATGCCCGCCACGCTGTTACACATTTTTGTTTACTTGAAAAATATCGAACCTGTGCAAATACAACATCGTGTGCCAGTCTTCTGGAATGCCGTCTAGAAACTGGACGTACCCACCAAATTCGTGTACATATGGCTCATATTGGACACCCGCTTATAGGTGATGCTGTCTACGGAAATGCTTTTAAAACAAAATCAAATACGCTTGATCCTATGATTAAAAATGCGATCGATAAACTCAACCGACAAGCACTCCATGCCATCAGTCTTACTTTTGAACATCCTGCTACAGGTAAAATTATGTCTTTTTCTGTACCGCTTCCTCAAGATATGGCTGAACTTATCAAGAAGTTTAAAAAATAAATTGAAACTTTTAGCTTTTTCGGGCTTTCATAATAAAACATCTCTTTTTGAACAAAATTGAAAATTATGCTAAGATGAAGCTGGAGAGATATTTATAATGTCTAAAAATAGAGTTCGCCTTATTAGGGAATTCATGCAAAAGGAGGGTGCTATATGGCCCATATGAATCTGCTATCAGTGGCAACGGGTGACGGAGGATTAAATCGTTATCTAGAAGAAGTACGTCGTTTTCCAATGCTCGAGCCAAAAGAAGAGTACATGCTAGCTCAGCGTTACCGTGAACATAATGATCTGAAGGCTGCGCATAGGTTGGTAACTAGCCACTTACGTCTTGTAGCAAAAATTGCAATGGGGTATCGAGGTTACGGACTGCCCATGGGAGAAGTCATCTCAGAGGGTAATGTTGGACTTATGCAGGCTGTTAAGCGGTTCGAACCAGAACGTGGTTTCCGTCTTGCGACCTATGCGATATGGTGGATTAAAGCATCGATTCAGGAGTATGTATTGCGGTCTTGGAGTTTGGTAAAAATGGGGACAACCGCCAATCAGAAGCGCCTGTTTTTTAATCTTCGTAAATTAAAAAGTAGGCTTCAAGCGCTTGACGGTGGCGATCTTAACGCAGAGCAAGTAAAAGAAATCGCAACCCAATTAAATGTCACAGAGGATGAAGTTGTCTCGATGAACCGTCGACTCGGGGGTGACACTTCACTCAATGCACCCCTTCGCACAAAGGAAGGTGAAAACAGCGAATGGCAAGACTGGTTGGTTGATGACTCTCACAATCAGGAACAGATTTTGATTGAACAAAATGAATTGGAAAACCGCCGTTCAATGCTAATAAATGCCATGAACAATCTAAACGAACGTGAAAAGCGTATATTCAAAGCACGTCGTTTAAGCGATAAACCATTAACACTAGAAGAGCTCTCAAGTGAATTCAACATAAGTCGGGAGCGTGTGAGGCAAATTGAAATGCGTGCATTTGAAAAAGTACAGGATTCTATCAGGCTTTTTTCTTTATCCCAAAGCTAGATATAAAATTAATTGTTAACACGTTCCTAAGAGGAAATTAAAATACGTACAATTAATTTTAAACTCCTGAATTAGTCTACAAGAGCCTTTTTGGCGATGGAGGTTTTTTTCCGACCTTTTACCTCGTTCTTCTTAGCATTTTATTGCCTCTGTCGGAGAACTGTTAGCTTATCTGGTTGCGCAAGCCATTGCCCAATAATCTTATTAAAAATAGATTCGCCAGTTGAACCTTTTGTAAAGGTTAATTCGTTTATACGTCCGTTTTTATCAGTTAACACCAAACGTATCCAATCTAACTCCCGCATCAATTGTAAATTTCTGTCAAGGAATGGATGATTTCCACTCAAAGCAACGAGAAAAAAATCATCAGCAATTTTTGCTGTAACAGTTCGTGTTAAAGCTTGCCCAACAGATTGTTCACTTGCTTTAAAAGTTAATGCCTGAACATTGCTTATAGCTTTACCTGAAAATTTATCAGAAAGAGTAAAAATAAGGTCCATCATATATGCAGCAGGAAAAGACGGATCGGTATTACGACGTAAAGTTAACCGTAATGATAACCCTTCATCTGGAATCGTTATATCACCTTGTATAGCCGATTCTTCTAAAGCGCCCTTTACACGCGACTCTTTTATCAACTTCCAGCGAGCACTCCCCGTTGCTACTTTTTCCGCAGCATAATTTGTACGTGCTTGATAAAAAACAGCTTCACCTGATTGCTCAAGTGGCTGCAAATCGTTGGCAGTAACTGTTGAGATTCCTTCTTCATGAGAAGAATCTTCCATTTGATCTAAACCGACATCAACTTCACTCCCATTCTCTAACAAACGCTGTGTTAACTTTCGGTTAACAGAAAGTGCTTTTGGTAACACATGAGAAGCTTGAAGGTTTTCCCAAGACAACTGACTATCATTTGAAACAAACACACGTCCACCAACAAAACAAATACCGACAACTAAAATGATAAAACTAGCAACAACAGCAACATTTACCAGAATACGCCTTTGCATCGATGTTCGATTAGCACGACGCAAAGCCTGAGAAAAAATATGCGAAACAATATGCGGATTATCTACTTGTGAAGAAGAATCTGAAGCAGAGGCTTTTAAAATATTGTCATCAGCACGCTGAGAAACAAAATGAGCTTCCATATTGATGGCCTCTGCGTCTGGAAAAACTGTTACACAGGGCTCACCAAATACCTTGTTATCCTCTGAAGTGGTAGCAAAATTTTGTCTTTCTCCCATTTCCACCACAGAGAATTCATTACCTCTAGGCAATACAGAACTTTGCGTTAGCCTGTTATCTTCAGCTATACTTGTATGTTTCCATCCAATAACTGAAGAAAGTAACTTCTTTTCAACCACCAAGTATTCTTCTTCAACAGTCGCAATAGCACTTTGCAAAATCTTTCTTTGCTCATCCGCCACTGCTAGAGGTATTGTTGCCGTTACAAACTGATGTTCTAGTGTTTCAATAGCTCGTTTATAAATCCGCTTACGCATCTGTGGTGTAGCATTGCTTTGGGCATTGATTGCTTTTTTTAAGATTCCAATGAAATCTATCATATCCTCTATTTCTCAAATTAAGAAAAGAAATCTCAGTCGTAAGGCTAAAAACGCCTTTACTTTAGCCTTCTAAATTGATTGTCATGTATTTGATACAACTATCATAATAATTTAAAATGAATATAAGAAATAAACAATGCTATTCTGCGCCTTTTTCTCACTCACTCTTATACGTTGCTCTTCAAAAAAAATCTACAAATACTGCTTAATTTGCAAAAGGATCAGTAATCAGGATAGTATCCTCACGCTCAGGACTAGTGGATAATAAAGCCACTCGTGTATTGATCAGTTCTTCAATGTAGCGTATGTATTTGATAGCCTGTATAGGTAAATCTTCCCAGTTCAACGCACGTGCTGTTTTTTCCTTCCAACCTTCTAATGTCTCATAAATAGGCTTTGCACGAGCTTGAGCTCCTACAGAAGAAGGTAAATAATCAATTCTTTTTCCATCTATCTCATAGCCAATGCAGATTTTAACTTCATCTAAACCATCCAAAACATCAAGCTTTGTCAATGCTATACCTTGAACGCCACAAATCGTTACCATTTGACGTACTAGGACAGCATCAAACCAACCACATCGACGTTTACGACCAGTGACAACGCCAAATTCTTTGCCACGCATTCCAATAAAGTTGCCAATCTCATTTATCTGCTCTGTCGGGAATGGCCCTTCTCCAACACGGGTTGTATATGCTTTCGCAATACCCAAAACATAATGAATTGAACCAGGTCCCATACCTGAACCAGTGCATGCCTGCCCAGCAACTGTATTGGACGACGTCACATAAGGATAAGTTCCAAAATCATTATCTAGTAAAGCACCTTGTGCACCTTCAAAAAGAATGTGCTTTCCTATCCGATAACTTTCATCTAAAAGACGCCACGTACAATCCATAAAGGGTAGAATTTCACCCGCTACTTGCATCAACTCATCATAAAGCATTTGAGGATCAATCTCTGCAACCCCCATCCCACGACGCAAAGCATTATGATGCCCTAGAAGTCGTTCAATCTTGGCCATAAGTGTATCAGGTTCCGCCAAATCCATCACTCGAATAGCCCGACGTCCCACTTTATCTTCATAAGCCGGACCGATACCGCGCTTTGTTGTACCAATTTTTAAGCCTGATAAACCACTTTCCCGAGTTGCATCAAGATCGCGATGCAAAGAAAGAATCAATGGAGCATTTTCAGCAATACGTAAAGTTTCTGGTGTAATTTTCACACCTTGATCACGTAATTTTTTTAATTCTGCCACAAAGTGATGAGGATCAACGACAACACCATTGCCAATAATTGATAATTTTTCACGAACTAAACCAGACGGTAAAAGCGATAATTTATAACTAACCCCATCAATAACCAATGTATGACCTGCATTATGACCACCCTGATATCTCACCACGATATCTGCCCGCTCAGACAACCAATCTACAATTTTACCTTTTCCTTCATCTCCCCATTGAGTGCCAACAACTACTACATTGGTCATAACTTTCTCCGTGTATTTGCTCAAATAAAATCGCATCCAAAAACAAACGCTTCTTTATAACGAAACCTTAGAATAAGTGCGACTCTTCATTTCAGCTTTTTTTCAATTTGCAGATTAATGATAATAAAGGCAAACAAATACCAACATATAAAATATATCTTCATTCTAAATCAGTCATTTTTGTTACAAAAACTAGAAAAATATAAAACTTTTTATTATTGCATTAGCAAACACCTAACAAATAATTCCTCTTCCTTGGTGATCTTTTGCGATTTGTAAGCCATGTGAAGCTTTCTTTGTTTATACAAAAATACGAAAGATCATCATAATCTCCCTGTATTCTTTATTTCTGAAAAAATGCCTTATGAAAAGCACAAAGATTTATTTAAAGTCGAGCTTTTTCAAATTGAAACGCCCATTCAAGCCATTGCGTTAAAATTTCAAGATCAGAGGCTTCAATTGTTATCCCTGTCCAAATCCGAAGCCCTGGAGGAGCATCTCGATATGAACCAATATCATAAGCAACTCCTTCTTCATCAAGCCGATCTACCATCGCTTTTATAAAAGATGCCCGCTTTTCAATATCCAAAGCAGCAACAACTGGATCTACAATATCTAAACAAACAGATGTATTAGAACGTACTTGAGGATCTTTTGCCAAATATTCTAACCAAGGTGTTTTATTGACAAAAGCATCAAGTACAGCGAAGTTTTTCTCAACTCGCGCTCTTAATGCATGCAAACCACCCTGCGACTTTGCCCACTTTAATCCATCGAGAAAATCTTCCACACATATTAGAGAAGGTGTATTGATTGTTACCCCTTTAAAAATATTTTCATTCAATTTTCTATCTTTTGTCATGCAGAAAATTTTGGGTATAGGCCAAGCAGGAACATAATTCTCAAGCCGTTCGACAGCACGAGGACTTAAAATCAACATACCATGTGCCGCCTCTCCTCCTAAAACTTTTTGCCATGAAAAAGTAACAACATCTAATTTTAAAAAATCAAGATTTTGAGCAAAAGCTGCTGATGTTGCATCACAAATTGTCAATCCTGCTCGCTTATCTGGAATAAAATCTGCATTAGGAATGCGCACACCAGAAGTTGTTCCATTCCATGTAAAAACAACATCGCGATCAAAGTCCAGTTGTGTTAAATTCGGAAGTTCACCATAAGGAGCTTCAAAACGACGCACATCAGTAAGCTTTAATTGCTCAACAACATCTGTAATCCATCCTGAACCAAAACTCTCCCACGCTGCCATATCAACGCCACGTTCACCTAATAAAGACCATAGAGACATCTCCACAGCACCAGTATCTGAAGCAGGAACAATACCTATCCGGTAATCAGAAGGCACTTCAAGAATCTCACGGGTTAAATTAACAACCTCAGCGAGTCTTAATTCTGCTACTCTAGATCGATGCGAACGCCCAACTAAGGCATTGTTAAGAACTTCAAAAGTCCAGCCAGGTCGCTTACTACAAGGCCCTGAAGAAAAATTAGGATTTTTTGGACGATGACTTGGTTGTTCTAACATGATTATTTATCCCCTTTTGGATGACTTATCTTCATTTTAAAGAAAAACAATTATTAAAAAATCATTCCAATAGTTCCCTTAAATAAAACAAGCAGTGCTTTCTATTTATTTCATAAGTCTAAAATACTCAGAAATCTCATTAAAATATCTTTTTTAATTACGTTTGCAGATTGATTCTCTAAAAATATTTTCTTGCTTCATCACAGTGACAAAACCACATTCTTATAACCATACACTAACGTACCATGATACACTTATTAAGTTTATTTTATGTAAAGGGTAACTGTAGTTGCCTAGAATACGAAAATAAACTTACAAAAAAATCAATTATTTTTCTTTAGATGGCTGGACAGAGAAAATTTTAATGTTATAACCGCACACGTTTAACATGTTTTGTGAAGCGTGCCCAGATAGCTCAGTTGGTAGAGCAGCGGACTGAAAATCCGCGTGTCCGTGGTTCGAATCCGCGTCTGGGCACCACTCCTTCTTTTATCACGTACAACTTATTGATTTTATTTATGCTTTTTTAAGATGAAGGATACATAAATAAAGGTGAGGGAATAAGATTTTCGAACATATCCTTATAAAGTATGCTTTTTACAGAATGATGTGAGCATGTAGACTGAATTCCTTTAGACGAAAACAAATATGCGCCCTGATTCTAGCACGACTTTTAATTTTTCGTTTGGATTCTAAATAATAATATTATTCTCAATAACAACATATTTCATTTTACATATGCATTCATTAAATTATAAAATAAATATAAAATCTCATAATGCTGCTATTTTCTCTTCACTTTTCTTGAAAAGATATAACAACACAAAAAATCATTCAAAGTAAGAACTACTCTTGTCTTATTGAAATGAGAGGGGTAGTTTTTTTCACTGTAAGTGCGATAAAAGATGCGATCAATACTTTTAAAAAGCCACCAATCAAAAAACCTAATGCACTTATTAAAGCTAGCAACAAAGGAATATGCAAAACATACGCTGTCCATACTATTCCAAAGAAATAGACAATCCCAATACCACCCGCAGCATTTATTGCAAATAATTTAAGAAAATTTAACCGCTGCCAAAACAATTCAACCATAGAACCAATAAAAAATGCAGCAACTGGATAAGCAAGCATATAGCCCCCTCCAATTCCTAAAAGAGCTCCAAGCCCCCCACGCCCACCAGATAATAAAGGCAATCCAACAGCAACAAGCACTAGAAAAAGGATCGATGCTAAAGCTCCTCTTTTTGCTCCCAGTATAGATCCTGCTAACATTGGACCCATAGACTGAGCTGTAATAGGTAGACCGAAAAAAATAGATAAAAATATGGGAGGAAAAAGTCCCAAAATTGCATGAATAGCTGCAAATAAAGCAATATAGGTTAAATCTTTTGTATTCATTGACCGCCCTTTCTTGGTAAATACTTTACAATCATTACATCTTATCATCAGCGTCGTAAGAACGCGCATCTAAGGCTTCAGCAACCTCTGAAGCCATTCTTATCGTCCGTATAATCAATGGCATTGCAAAAACAAAAACGTTCTTATCTAATCCACGCGCTTGCTGTGCTTCACGCACCTCACTAAACTTTCCGATCATAACAGGAATAAATCTAGCTGCTATTTTCTCTTCACTTTTCTTGAAAAGATATAACAACACAAAAAATCATTCAAAGTAAGAACTACTCTTGTCTTATTGAAATGAGAGGGGTAGTTTTTTTCACTGTAAGTGCGATAAAAGAT
>NZ_JAYMZK010000009.1:0-15189 GCF_037070895.1 Bartonella vaga | reverse complement strand
TGAAGCCATTCTTATCGTCCGTATAATCAATGGCATTGCAAAAACAAAAACGTTCTTATCTAATCCACGCGCTTGCTGTGCTTCACGCACCTCACTAAACTTTCCGATCATAACAGGAATAAATCTAATTGCCATAGATAAAACCATACTACATTTTGATGGATTTATACCCAAAAATCGAAATGGCTGAAGCCATGCTTCAATTGCACTCACCATATCTGAAACTTTAGTCGTTAAAGAAACAAGTGATGCCAAAAAAACAAGAGAAATAAGACGCAAAATGACTTCAAACCCCGCAAGCCAGCTTTCAAAAACAACTTGAAAAACAAATATAAGAGCTAAAAATAGCCCCATCTGCTTAAGCTTTTTTAAAATATTGTTAAGGGGAACTTTAGAAAATCTATACAGTAAAGCTACAAACAATAAAAAAAGTAAAAGGATAATTATCGATGACACAACAAACAAAGTTGTTGTACATACAATGAGGAATAACAACTTAACACCCGGTCTAAGTCTATGTATAAATGTATCCTTATGAAGATATAGACCAATCACGACATTTTCCTGATATATTCTTTGATCGCGATACGAGGTATCTCATCAACCACTATCTCCCCCTTATCAAAAACCAGAACTCTATCAAACTTTTTCAGAAATTCAAGATCATGCGATACAACAATCGCCGTTTGTGATAATTCTTCTATAACTTGCGTAATACGACGCTTATTTAGCAAATCAAGTAATGTTGTTGGCTCATCAAAAATAATATAGTCTGGATTCATGACTACCACACTCGAAATGGCAAGCAATTGTTTTTGTCCACCACTCAATAAATGAACTGCATGATTTCTGAAATTTTGAAGATCATAGCGCTCTAAAATTTCATCCACACGTTCTTTAATTTCATCCTTACCAAGTTTTAAATTTTTGAGGCCAAAAGATAAATCTTCTTCTACTAATGGCAAAACAATTTGATTATCAGGATTTTGAAAAACAAATCCTATTTTACGCTTTACTGCCTTAGCATCACGCCTTGTATCAAGACCATCAACACTCACAGAACCCTTTGATGGCAATTGCAGCCCATTAATAAGACGAGCGAATGTGCTTTTTCCAGAACCATTTGCACCAATAACGGCAACTCGTTTTTCAGTAAGCTCTACAGTAACATCCCTTAAAACACATAAATCACCAAAGACTTGTGTTACTTTATCAAACTTTATAATTCCCAAAAATTATTCCAATCGATCTATTTTATTACCCTACCTACCGCTTATCGCTTAAGTTTATAGCTAAAAAGCAAAAGTAGACACCATATAGGAACAATAATAACCGCCAAACTCATATCAGGCATTTCCGCAGGAATATACGCTTCAATAAAGGACAGACGAATTCCTATCATACTGAAAAATTGAGCCATTAACCCATTTTTCCCAAAGCCACTTACAAACATAACACAAAGCAATAAAGAAAGAAATAAAAGACACAGATAATTAGCATAAGGATATAAACTAAATTCATAAATAAACAGCCCTTTTCTATCCTTATGTGCCTTTCTAAATTTCAAATGAACAATAACAATCATAGCCCAAATAATAACAACTGCTGCGGTCGTAATCGCCATAATCCGCATAAAACTATTATCTGGAATAAAAACATTAATAATGACAATCACTGCAGTACAGAATGATGAAAAAAGGATAGCAACATAAGGAACATAAGCAGAGCTTAGTTTACTAAAAATATGTGGTGCACTTTTTTGCACAGCTAAACTATAAAGCATACGACTATTGGAATAAACACAACTATTATAAACAGAGATTGCAGCCATAATAACCACAAAATTTAAAATATGATCAGCAGCAGAAATTCCTACGGTCTCAAAAACTGTAACAAAAGGACTACCATTTTTTCCAATCATATTCCATGGGCTTATCATCATAATAACACTAATAGAACCAATATAAAAAATTACAATTCTCCACATAACCTGACTAATAGCCCTTGGAATTGTTCTTTGTGGACTAGATGCCTCTCCAGCAGCAATGCTAATCAGTTCTGTTCCACCAAAAGAAAACATCACTACAGAAATAGCCAATATAACGCCCATGATCCCATAAGGAAAAAAACCGCCATGATCCCAAAGATGCCGAACACTTGCACCATTGGTTCCAGTCGCAATAAGAAAAGTTCCCAAAATAATCATCCCAATAACGGCAGAAACTTTAATCAAAGCACAACTAAATTCAAGTTCTCCATAAAAACGAACATTCAATAAATTAGCTAATGTAACGAACAAAAGAACGACAAATGATGACTTCCAATGGTCAATCAAAATCCAGTAATCAAGGTAAAATCCGATCACCGTAAGTTCAGTCACGCCCACAAGAATATAAAGAAACCAATAATTCCAACCTGTTATAAAACCGGCAAGACATCCCCAATATTTATAAGCAAAGAAACTAAAAGCACCTGAAGTAGGTTCTTCTACAGACATTTCACCAAGCATACGCATAATAAAATAGATAATAAGCCCTCCAAAAAGATAAGCTAAAATGGTTGAAGGACCAGCCAATTTTATAGATTCTGTTGACCCATAAAAAAGACCTGTGCCAATAACTCCTCCTAGAGCAATCATTTGAACGTGACGACTTTTAAGGTTACGCTTCAACTCATTGTGCTTTTTCTCAAACATCATTCCTCATTGCCTTTGTTGAATTCAACCTAAACTTTTATAGAAATAAAATAATCGTGGTTTTTATGCATCTTTTTCAAAAATACAAAACGAACGTAAACTTATTTTTCTGGCACAATGAAACTACTTATTTGTCTGTGCATTATGCACCTGTTCTACTAAAGTTACAGGAAGAAATATGCTCCGTCCTTTACTAAAATTAATGGCTTTCATTTTCATTACACTAACAATTATACTGTTAGTCATTGATGGCACACACTCTGTGAACATATCAAGCTGGACAACAATCCCCTTAAATGAAATGTTAGCAAACTTTCTGCAAACAGATATCTACAGCCTTAATCAGTCTATACGTAGTACAATTCCAACTTTCCTGTCCTCAATTTGCATTACTATCACTTGTTTACCAGCATGGTCTATCTTCGGTGCTTTAGCAGTCGCGCTATGTATCTTAAATCACGAAAAACAAAAACCTTTTCAGAAAATTTCGTATACACAATGAAAAATACGTCTAACCTTTTAAAACTTCTTCTTAAATCTATCGTACCACACACAACCGATACATCTTGGAGAATTCATATTATCAAGATAACTGAAAGTTATTTTATTAACTAAGAACAGATTAAAAGCGTCTTATTATAAACATATATATTGCTTCATGATTGATATAGGTAATTATAATATCAACTAATTTTCATAAATTAAAGTCAATTAGCTGCTGAATTTAACCTCTAATTTCACCTATAAGAAAAGTCGGTACAGGGAACACTAGTATGTTGAAATAACTAAAATTACTTGCGATCGCTAATTTATCCCCTCAAAAAGGTTTTCTTTATTTTTCAGCATCATGAACTGTATACAGAAAATATTCCTTAATAATATGAGAAAAATTCTCAATCTTATATCAAGTCGCTCCACGCGCTTAAATAAAAAACTTAACAGTAAAAACATTTGGTTGTGCTGAAAAAAGCTTCATACCATTCCAACCTGCTATCTATCTGAAAAAATTCAAGAGGCTATTATTGGAAAAAACTTGAAAACTGCAAAAAAGTATCTGAAATTATTCATGATAATAAAATCCTAAAACAAGAGTTTCAGAAACACTTTGTATTATAAACCAGAAAATTGCTCCGTTAAAGCATCAAACTTTTTAAATGTTCCATCAAAACTTTCCCATCAATCAGTTGCCACGTAAAAAAGCCAGTCAATAAATTTCTTTGTAAGCTAGCTTGGTTTCTAGTGCTATCAACTAACTTTTATCCGATTTGGTTATTCCCTTATTTTAAACAGAAACATGTATTTAATGTTATTAAATCACCGCTTCTATCCCCATCCCCTGTAAAAATGAGGCGTAACTTTTCTACCAATTCCACTAGCATTATCTGTCCATCATAAAGGTTACTGAGATCTTTTATCCCCTCCAATCACGTGTTTAACAAATTTCTTCTTTTCCATAGAAGCAGCGGATATTTCTATCTTTACGAAAATATATTGACAATATTTCCCACAAAAAAGAGGCGCTTTTCATACGAACTTCTAAGTTTGAAAAAAATCATAATTTGGAAAGCATTTTACAGTATAAAGATCAAAAAATACCATTCTGCTCTTAACCTTTGCTCCCCCACTACTTCCCTTTACCTCAATCATTGCCTCACCTTATGAGTTATTGTAAAAATGGATACTTGCTTTTATGCCTACTTTTGTCTAGTTAATGTACAAGTTTATGCCGCATTAGCTCAGTTGGTAGAGCACATCATTCGTAATGATGGGGTCGCTGGTTCGAACCCGGCATGCGGCACCGTTTATCTTTAAATAATATAATCAATAGGTTATTATTTTTTTCTTTTAAATCCATCCAATAATTCACCTTTTATCACGTTATTGAAAATGCATATATTTTGCAGATTTATCACACCGTAATTTCAAGTACATGCAACTCAAAACTTCAATAGAAAAAAAATGCTTGTTCAATAGGGATTTTATAAACTATCATTTAAATAGTTTATGGTTTTTATGTATATATCACCATCTAATTTATGTAGCATATAAGATATATTTTTATTGTCACAAGATGTTGAAAACTTTATATTTCATTAAAAGCTTTAATGCTAGGTAAAATTATTTTCTCGTGTACTTTTGTTTCTCACATAAAACTTTTTATGTCATATACTTTCAAGGCGCAAAATATAGGGAAAATAAATGATTATCACAATAAAACGTGCTGCTCTTAGAAAGTTGTGCCTTAAAGAGTAGTTTATTTAGAAAAGTCTAGGAAGACTAAAATCTTCTTTTAAATCAACAATTATTTATGTGATATTATTCATTATAAAATATTCTGATGCAGTATTTGGAAAATTTCTTTTTTCTTAAGACCCCACCTTCATTATTGGATAACTTCAAAAGAGATTTTCACGTAATGTATAAAGTATTGCATACTTTGTGAAAAAGCCAGCATAAATTAAGACATTGGATAGCTATAATTTATCGAGCTCACAAACATCTTGCGATTGAACTTGGCTTTTTCAAGTCTACTACGGGAAGGCTTATCCACTTAAAAAAATAGCTGATTAATTATTTACGTATAAGAAAAAATAATATCAATTTATATCCGGAAATACAGAAAAAATTTTATGACTGTTCGGTGAAATCGCAAGAAAAGAAGTATCTTTGTGCTACCTTTATGCTTGTTTCATTCATAGGATTGTTATGTTTGCGATAAAGAATTCATAAACACAAGAAATATATTATAATGGGACATTGCTCTATGATTGCTTGAAATTTAAAGAGCGCTATAGAAAATATAACATAGATAGTTTAGCGCTCAATAATGAAGAGGTATGCGATTTATTTTACAGTTTTTAAGCTTAAAGTTAAAGGAATTTTACAATATATTACCTTTTTTCAAAAAACCAAAAAGGGAAACTTCTTGATTTGTTTAAAGAAAAATAATGCATTAATGCTATACAACTTTTACTGATAAATATACAAAAGTTGCATTATCATTGGTATAAGTTTGTCAGATTTCTTATCAATGTAAATCATCAATATTTTAGGGAGCCTATGATGACTGACAAAAACCAGATTGAGAAAGCCACTTTATTGATTGAAGCGGCGAAGCGTTCTGGGGCAAATGCTGCTGACGTTGTTGTTGTTCGTGCACATTCTACCAGTGTATCGGTTCGTTTGGGAAAAGTTGAATCAACAGAAACTTCAGAAAGCAATGATTCTACATTAAGAGTTTTCGTTGGCAAGAAAGTCGCAAGTGTTTCTGCCAATTTAGCGACTTATCCGCAAGAATTAGCAGAACGCGCCGTTGCTATGGCGAAAGCTTCTCCTGATAGTTTATTTGAAGGTTTAGCAGATAAAAAGCATTTGGTTACAGATCCTAAAGATCTTGATCTTTTTGATGATTTTGTTCCGCACAGTCATCTTCTGACAGAAGATGCTTTGAAAACAGAAGCCGCAGCTCTTGATGTTAAAGGAGTAAGCAATTCTGCAGGAGCAACAGCCGCTTATGGCCATAGTAGGTTTATTCTTGTGACTAGTGATGGTTTTTGTAAAACTTATCATTCCAGTTGTTTTTCACGTTCTTGCAGTGCTCTTGCTGGTGAGAATAGCACAATGGAAAGGGATTATGATTATACAACTGCCTTACATTTTTCTGATTTGGAAGCCGCAGAAACTGTAGGAAGAAATGCAGGAATTAGAGCAGTTCAACGCTTGGGAGCAGTTTGCGCTACTACAAAAGTTGTGGATGTTATTTTTTCCCCACGTACGGCTCGCGGAATTGCTGGACATATCGCATCTATGGTTAATGGAGCATCGGTTGCTCGCAAAACAAGTCTTTTACAAAATCTCTTCGGAAAATTAGTTATGAAACCGGATGTTAATGTGACAGATCAACCTTTGCGGTTGCGTGGGAATGCTTCTCGTCCTTTCGATGGAGAGGGAGTCGAGGGGCAAACATTGAATATTATTGAAAATGGTGTTTTAAAAAATTGGCTTCTTTCATCGTCTTCAGCACGTGAATTGGGGCTTGAAACCAATGGTCATGGCGTACGTTCGGCATCATCGGTTCAACCAGCAAGTACCAATTTTGCTATTGAACCAAGTCTAATATCACCTCAAGATATGATAAAAAATTTACGAAATGGTTTTTATGTTACAGAGCTATTCGGACATGGCATTGATTTTGTTACGGGGCACTACAGTCGTGGTGCTTCAGGTTTTTGGATTGAAAATGGTGAAATTGCTTATCCAGTGAACGAAGTAACTCTGAGTTCTGATTTACTTTATATGTTAGCGCATTTAACACCCGCAAATGATGTTGATAGGCGTTACGGTATAACTGCTCCTACATTATTAATCGAAGGGATGACACTTGCAGGAAAATAACATGCATCATTCTTCTGAGCTAAATCTTCTGCTTGATGTTTGTAAACAGGCAGGAGACTTAACAATGAAGTATTTTGGATGTGCAGTGGACGTTTGGTTCAAAGATGGCAATTCACCAGTCAGTGAAGCAGATTTTGCAGTTGACCGCTTTTTGAAGGAAAAGCTTCTTAGAGCGCGCCCAAATTATGGATGGATTTCAGAAGAAACAAAAGATGATCGAGAACAAAGGATTTACGAACGCTACTTTGTGGTCGATCCTATTGATGGCACTCGTGGTTTTCTGTCAGGTAGCACCTATTGGTGTGTGTCTATTGCTATTATTGAGAATGGGCGCCCTATTGTAGGTGTTTTGCAATGTCCAGCTCAAGGGGATGTTTACGCAGCTATTGCTGGTGGAGGAGCAACACGAAATGGCATAGAGCTTCCCCTTTTAACATCTGTGGTGAATAGAAAATATAAAGTTTTGTTTGATAAATCGTTCACTAAAAAATTACCGAATGGCTTTTGTGATAAAGTTAGTTTTTACCATCATATTCCCTCTCTTGCTTATCGTATTGCTCTTGTTGCCCAAGGTGAAATCGATATAGTGTTGGTGCGTCCAAATTGTCATGAATGGGATATTGCTGCTGCTGATCTTATTTTGCAGGAATGCGGAGGATGTCTTATATCACTTGATGCAGATCATATATTTTACGGAATTGAACCTTATCAATGTAAACTATTAATTGCTGGTAAAAATAATTGCTGTCAAGATATGATAAATATTGTTCGTCAGGCAAAGTTAGTCTAATCACATAAAAAAACACTAAAATCTCTAATCTATACGGAAATACACATGAATAAAATCAACCAAAAAAAACAATACTTGCACTTTGTATTTGGTGGGGAATTAAAAAACCTTAATAGCAACCAATTTAAGAATCTTGATGATTTAGATATGGTTGGTATTTTTCCAGATTACCAGTCTGCTCAAGAAGCGTGGCAAGCAAAAGCGCAAAGCAGCGTAGATAACGCATTACAACGTTATTACATCGTAGATTTGCATCGGCTTCTTGATCCTGAGACAGATGATGCAGAGTAGAATTTGAATATTTGATCGCTGTTTGTATAGTTATGTCAGAGCAGCGAAACTGAATTTTCTAAATTCACTATCAAGATGAATTGAATAATTCAGAAAAAAGGAATGTATTTTAAAGCACTTTTAGCAAAAGAAGCATTTATTATAAAGCTATGGTTTATATAGCGTTTTCTTTGTTGGACAAATCTACATTTACAAAGTTCAGATAATGTAATGAAAGCACAGAGAACTTATAATTAATTTATTATCACTTTTTTGCATGATTAGCATACCATAGAACCTTTTCTTTGTTCTCAATGTGAAGAAGTTATTGCTATATTTTTGTGTTCTGCGAATGCATAAGTAGATACGCAATTTGCAAATTAAAGTGGAAGTTTAAATTTACTTATGATTTAGAGAGATAAGAGAAAATGCATTGGTTAATAAGAATAGCGATGGATGTTATTAACGCTTAACATGCACTTAAATCTGGTAAAAGATGCTATAATTGCGAATATGTCATGTGGAAAAAGATTATTTCAGTGGCTAACTTATTTACCTGCTCCCTATCATATTTTATATCTATGCACGTTCATTGGAAAAGATTTTTGAAAAAGCGTAGAGTGAAATTGTATCACTTCCTGTACAATCATCCCTATAAAAGAAGTATTAATAGAAATAGATTACAAAAGCATTGCAAAATAGGTGAATGAGGTAAGTTAAATGGTGGAACTAAAGGCACGTACTGCTCTTTTAATCTATCGAATGATTGGTTTTTTCTTACGTCCTGTCATACCTTTTTATTTATTTCTCCGCTCTATACGTGGAGAAGAAGAGCGCAGTCGTCAAAAAGAACGTTTAGGGAAAAGTCATAAAGCACGTCCTCCAAGTCCATTAATTTGGTTGCATGCATCTAGTGTTGGAGAAACACTTGCTCTTGTGTCGCTCATTAATTATATTTTATCCTTGAAAATCAATGTATTACTGACAACTGGAACTGTAGCATCTTCCTCCCTCGTGAAAAAGTATTTTGGTAATCGATTAATTCATCAATATGCCCCGTTAGATTTAGACTTGGCAGTACGCCGTTTTGTCAACCACTGGAAGCCTGATTTAGTATTGATTTGTGAATCAGAAATTTGGCCTCTACGTATTAAGGAACTTGCTAAAATGCGCATTCCACAAATTTTGGTTAATGCCCATATGTCTGAACGTTCTTTTAAGGCTTGGTACAAGCGGCGCGCTCTTGCTAGATATATTTTTAAACATATTGACATGGCTATTGGTCAGAATAAACAAGATGTTGCCTATTATCACACACTTGGAGTAAAATCTGTTGTATTTTCTGGTAATCTCAAAGCTGATGTTTTTCTAATTGAAGATCAAGATTTATGTGCGCGTTACCGTAACGCTATCGGAAACCGCCCCGTCTGGGCAGCTGTTTCAACTCATGAAGGAGAAGAGCAAATTGCTCTTGAAGTGCATGAAATACTTAAAAATTATTTGCCAGATTTGTTGACAATCATTGTACCTCGCCACCCTGAACGTTCAGAAAAGCTTATCAAAAAATATAACAATAAAGATTTGCGTTTTATTCGTAGAAGCAGCAATGTTATTCCAGATGTGAATACGGACATTTTGTGGGGAGATACAATTGGAGAAATGGGGCTTTTCCTTCGTTTATCAAAAGTTGCTTTTATTGGTAAATCACTACGTGGAGACGGTGGACATAATCCATTGGAGTTAGCTTTGTTTGGTTCAGCTATTTTGACAGGGCCTCATGTTTCAAATTTTCAAGAGATATTTGAACAATTTTTAACGCATGATGCAGCGTATATAGTACAAGATACAAAACAGCTTGCTATTCAAGTGTATAAACTTTTAACGAATGAAATACTACGGAAAGAAATGGTCGATAAAGCCTATGAAGTAGCAACAAGTATGGCCGGCGCACTTGAGCGTACATTAAAGGTTCTTGATCCATTTTTGCAACCCCTCGTGATACAAACGGGTTTAAGTCAGCATCAGGATAGATATGTATATTAGTGCACCCCGTTTTTGGTGGAAAGATAAAAGCTTTTTGCATTTTTTATTAGCTCCAATTTCCTTGGTATATGGTTATTTTGCAAATCACCGTATGACAAAACAACCTCCCGTTATTGATCTTCCAGTTTTATGTATTGGTAATTTTACATGTGGTGGTTCTGGTAAAACGCCTGTTGTTATTGCTTTTTCTAAAGCAGCTAAAGAGCTTGGATTTATACCTGGTGTTGTATCACGTGGTTATGGTGGAATAGTTAAGGGAGTACACCTTGTAAATGCAGAGTGTGATAATGCTCACAATGTGGGAGATGAAGCACTTTTACTTGCACGCCATGCTTTTGTTGCTGTATCGGCTGATCGATATGCAGCAGCACAACGGCTCAAAGAAGAAGGATGTAATCTTATTTTAATGGACGACGGATTTCAAAGCCGCCGTCTCTATATGGATTATGCATTGCTCGTTGTAGACGCCATGCGTGGTTTTGGGAATGGAGCTGTTTTCCCAGCGGGACCTTTGCGTGTACCATTAAAAACACAGTTTTCTTTGATGGATAGTGTTTTATTGATTGGTCATTCGGATGCAAGTGAGAATATTGCTTGTCTTGTCACTCATACTGGAAAACCTTTGCATCACGCTTACCTTAAACCATTCACATCTGATAATGTTGCAGGAAAATCATTTTTGGCATTTTCTGGTATTGGAAATCCAGATAAATTTTTCCAATCGATTAAAGAATTATCTGGTCATATTGTGCAAACTTACTCCTATCCGGATCATTATTTTTTTACCGATAAAGATTTAAAAAATCTTGTACAGAAGGCTAAAATACATAACTTATATCTAGCTACAACTGCTAAGGATTACACGCGTATACAAACAAGCAGTAAGCAAAAAAACTTTAAAAATCTTATTGTATTTGATGTTAAAATCGACTTCGCTCAAGAAAGCTTTTGCCGTATACTACTTGAAGAAGTTATGAATCGTTTTAAAGAACGCAAACACCTTATTTAATTTGTATTTTTGAAAAAATGGACTGCACGTATAGTTTTCAACTTGTTATTTTTTCTGTGCTTTTAACAATTTGCTGAGATACGGATTGCATTCAAGCTCACGGTGATAAGAAATTTCACAACTGGCATATGCTTCTTGGCGGTGATGATTCCAATATTTTAAATCATCTATAGGGATTTTTTGTCCACTAACCGCACAAAGAGTATAGGTTCCATATTCTATGATTTTATATCCATTATTGGAATAATGAATTTTTGCTTCACGTTCATCACTGAAAAACATTCTTGACAATCCCTTCTTGTTTGTATGCGAAATGATGACTCAAGCAAAGTGCCATAAGATACCTTATAAAGTCGAGAGTTAAAAAATATTTTTTCTTTCCAAAACGGTGAATGACAACTTATCTTCTACCAAAAAGTTTCTCTATGTCAGCTAATTTAAGCTCAATATAAGTAGGACGCCCATGATTACATGTACCTGTATTAGGTGTTTCTTCTATTTGTCGTAATAATGCATTCATTTCTTCAGGACGTAAAAGACGTCCTGACCGGATCGAGCCATGGCAAGCCATAGTTGCTGCAACATAATCAAGCATTCCTTTTAAATTATCTGTCGTATCATATTCAGCGGTTTCATCAGCAAGATCCTTAATGAGAGCTTGTACATTGATCTCTCCTAACATAGAAGGTGTTTCACGCACAATGATTGCTCCAGGTCCAAATTGTTCTATTCCCAAACCAAATTTCTGCAAAGCATCTTTATGTGTTAAAAGGCATGTTGCATCTTCTTCAGAGAGTTCTACAATTTCAGGGATAAGCAACAATTGTGAAGCCAGCGGTTTGGAATAGAGTGCGCTCTTGAGTGATTCATAAATAATTCTTTCATGAGCTGCATGTTGATCGACAATTACCAAACTTTCCTGTGTTTGAGCAATAATATAATTTTTGTGGATTTGTGCTCTGGCCGCCCCTAGTGGATAACGCAATTCTTCTGATGAAAGTGTAGTACTTGGAATGTAAGCATCACCGCTTGGCATATCTAAGCCTTCCATAATAGGAGTAGCATCTTCTTTGAAACCAAAAGTGCTTATAGGATCTAATGGCCTATGAATCATTGCTGCAGCTCCTGTTGCAAAACTATTGGACTGTGAGCTTCCAGAAAAAGGTTTGTAATTGTTTTTAAAACTTCCTAATGATTGCGATGTTTGAAATGCAGAAAGCATTGCTTCAGAGTGCGTTGAAGTAGGACGAACACCAGTCTTATGCAATGCTTCATGAATTGCTCCAACAATTAAACCACGAACTAACCCCGGATCACGGAATCGTACATCAGCTTTTGTCGGGTGGACATTAACATCAACATAAGCAGGCGCAAGATCGATAAAAAGAACACATACAGGATAACGATCCCGAGCCAAAACATCAGCATATGCCCCTCGAATGGCTCCCAAGAGAAACTTATCGCGCACTGGGCGCCCATTAACATAAGCAAATTGATGAAGACTATTAGTACGGTTGAAGGATGGCAAACACGCAAATCCAGTCAAACGAACGGATTCACGTTCAGCATTTAATGCGATACTATTGGCAGCAAATTCCTCACCCATAATTTGTGTAATGCGTTGTAATTGTCCTTGGATATTATGTTCTGTGGCAGGTAGTTCCAGAGAAGTTCTGTCTGAACCTGAAAGAGAAAAGCGAATGTGCGGAAACGCAATAGCGATTCGCTTAATCATATCGGTAATAGCATTTGTTTCAGCACGATCAGTTTTCATAAATTTTAACCGTGCAGGAGTAATAAAGAAAAGATCACGCACTTCAACGATGGTTCCAAGATTTCCAGAAGCCGGTTTTGGTCCGACAATTTTTCCTGCTGTGACAATAATTTCAGCAGCACTATCAGCACCTTGCGTTCGTGAAGTTAATTTAAGTTTAGCAACAGAACCAATAGAGGGTAAAGCTTCTCCTCGAAAACCAAGAAAGCATATATTGTGCACGTCATCGGTAATTTTGGATGTACAATGGCGAGAAACTGCTAAAGTTAACTGATCTGCAGAAATTCCACAACCATTATCGCTCACCTTGATAAAATTCTTGCCACCGTTTGCAGTAACAATTTCAATTCGAGTTGCTCCAGCATCAATAGCATTTTCCACAAGTTCTTTGACGACATTTGCGGGCCGTTCAATAACTTCACCGGCAGCAATTTGATTAATAATATTTTCGCTGAGATGACGTATGATCATGGAAAATTCTATCAAGATTTCTGCAAACTCTACCAAACTTAAATCATAGTAGCATTATTTGTTTAATATTCAAGAACGATAGTGTATGAAAAGTATCACTTTCAAATAACTATTATTTACTTTTAAAAGGTGTGGCACCAAGCGCTATTTCATTGTTTGTAGTATTCTGCTATGAATTATAATAGCAAATTGGTTGGAAAAATCAAAAGGAATAGTTTTTATAGCCTTAAAACAGCTTGCACCAATCAATCATATAAGCCCAAAAAGAAACAAAGTAAAAGTGGAAAGCAAAACTATGAAGCGTGTAAGCGGTATTTTAGCAGATAATGATATACAGACTTTGATTCATAATGACATTCTCAAGGCTCTTTGGTCATTTGACGCAGACCAAATACAGCCAGCAAGCCTTGATCTTCGTTTAGGGCACAAAGCTTATCGTATACGCGCCTCCTTTATGCCAGGACCAAATGTAAAAGTTTTAAATAAACTCGAACAATTAAAACTACACGAATTTGATTTGCAGAACGGAGCAGTTTTGGAAACCGGTTGCGTTTATGTTGTTCCCCTTTTAGAAAGTTTGGCTTTACCAGAGATTTTATCAGCAGTTGCAAATCCTAAAAGTTCTACTGGACGATTAGACATTTTTACCCGTATAATCACTGATAATGCTCAAGAATTTGATAAAATTTGCGCCGGTTATCATGGTTCACTTTATCTTGAAATTAGCCCACGTACATTTCCGATTTTAGTGCGAACCGGTTCACGTTTATCTCAACTTCGATTTCGTAAGGGACACAGCTATTTAAATGAAATTGAGCTACATGCTTTGCATACAGATCAAATGTTGATTTCAGATGATCTTCCTAATATCAGCAAGGATGGTATTGGACTCTCTATTAATTTAAAGGGAGATGAAAGCGGACTCATCGGCTATCGTGGGAAACACCATACAAGTGTTATTGATATTGATAAACATGCTGCTGCCCACATTCTAGATTTTTGGGAACCTCTTTTTGATCGTGGAAAAAGGGAACTAGTTCTTGACCCAGATGAGTTTTATATTTTAGTTTCCCGAGAAACTGTCCATGTTCCTCCACTTTATGCAGCTGAAATGACACCTTTTGACCCTTTAGTTGGTGAATTTAGAGTGCATTATGCAGGTTTTTTTGATCCAGGATTTGGACATATGGAGGCTGGCGGAAAAGGAGCAAGAGCAGTTCTAGAAGTGCGAAGCCATGAAGTCCCATTTATCTTAGAGCATGGTCAAATTATTGGCCGTCTAGTGTATGAACACATGCTTAATCGACCTTTAACACTTTATGGTCACAACGCCGGATCACATTATCAAGCACAGGGATTAAAATTATCTAAGCATTTCAAATAACTTTGTAAACACAAATTTTAATGAAGCATTTACAGAAAAAGCATATGAATAAAACAAAATCTTCAATTTTTTACGGATATACAATAGAATGTTAGCATGTCCGCTTCTTAAAATTAAGAGAAAAAACTACTTGCCAAAACTTAATCCATTTTAAAAGATTTACATGAATGTATCATTTATTTTGTTTTGTATAAAATATCGTTAAAGAGCAAAAAAGTACATGTTCAGTGATAGTACAGTAACGAGTTTTTCAATATAGCATTATCGATGATTTTTTAAATTTATTTAATTTTTGTCTAAATATCTTTTTTATAATTTTATATTAAGTCCAAATTTTTGGTACCATTAACTTAATAAT
>NZ_JAYMZK010000008.1:0-53506 GCF_037070895.1 Bartonella vaga | reverse complement strand
ATCTAGAAGATTAGAACCATTTTATGAAAAGAAAACATAAACTTTTGTTTAAAATTAAATCTAGATAAAAAATACAATATTTAGATTTTTTGTGTTGACATGATTTTAAAGATCGTATTTAATGACGTCGCTGTACTAGTATAATTGTGTCTAAAATTGCAGCGAACCTATACTCCTTTTTAGAAATTGACGTATTTTTTATTGTTGAAGCCCTGCATTTGCGGGGTTTTTTGTTATCCTTTTCACAAAAGGAAATATCCATGCAAACAACGATTGAACAACCCGCAAAAAGAAAACCCCCCAAGGCTGGTCAAGGGCGGGTAAAAGGTGTTCCGAATAAGACAACGCGTATTCTTAAAGAAGCGGTGATTAAAGCTGCTGAGAGAGCGGGGGAGAGATATGGCGATGATGGTTTGATCTCTTACCTCGAAAAGCAAGCGCTTAAATGCCCAGCTGCTTATCTGTCACTGTTAGGGAAGATTTTACCTCTTCAAGTGACGGGAAAAGATGGTGGGGCGATAAAGATGA
This sequence comes from Bartonella vaga, assembly GCF_037070895.1. Taxonomy (NCBI): domain Bacteria; kingdom Pseudomonadati; phylum Pseudomonadota; class Alphaproteobacteria; order Hyphomicrobiales; family Bartonellaceae; genus Bartonella; species Bartonella vaga. The sequence continues at coordinate 52,978 of NZ_JAYMZK010000008.1, read as the reverse complement.
TAGGGCGTGTGGAAATCGCCCCTTTAGTAAATGATAACCAGACAGATTAAGATTGTACCAAAGCTTATCCCTATTTTTACAGGTAAAGCGGCGGTGCGTGCAGCTTGGGGTGGGAGAGGATCTGGAAAGACGAGATCATTTTCCCTTATGGCGGCATTAAAAGGTTATCAGTTTGGTATGGGAGGGATATCAGGGACTATAGTTTGTGCTCGTCAGTTTCAGAATTCACTTGCTGAGAGTTCTTTGGAAGAGATTAAACGCGCCATTGAAGCTCATGACTTTTTAAAGGACTATTACAAGGTTGGAGAGTCTTCGATTAAGTCGCTTGATGGTCGTATATCTTTTCAATTTTTAGGGCTTGATCGTAATATAGCAAGTATTAAATCGATGGGTCGTATTTTGCTCTGTTGGGTGGATGAGGCAGAACCTGTTACAGAAACGGCTTGGCAAACTCTTATTCCAACATTGCGTGAAGAAGGGGAAGGATGGCGTGCCGAATTATGGGTGACATGGAACCCGCTCCGTGAGAATGCTCCTGTTGAGAAGCGGTTTCGTTTTTCAGACAATGAGGCAATTAAGCGTGTTGAAATAAATTGGTCAGACAATCCGAAGTTTCCTAAGATTTTGAATGAAGCACGTCTTGATGATCTGAAAAACCGCCCTGAGACTTACAAACATATTTGGGAAGGGTAAACCAGTCTCTATCCGCAATGGAAAGACCCCGTGGTCAGGCAACAACAAATTGGTGCTGAATTACGTCAAATATGTCAGCAGTGTTAAAAAGCTGGGATAAATCCAATCGAGGTGCTTGTGCAAAAAGCGAAAGCGTTTGGGTATAAGGGGGTGCAAAGTAAAGATAAAGTTGAAGTTCTTCAAGAGCGGAGTCAAGCAGCTCGCACATTAGCAGCGCGTGGTGGGAAAGTTCCAACAGGTGGTGTTGATGTGGAGACGCTCTTTTTCTTCTATTAACATGCAGATAGAAGGTTATGCTGATGAAAGTCGTATCACGCAATTAGTTTTGACCAAACCTGTGGATGATATTATGACTCTTATGACACCTGATTTTGCTCGGCGTTTTTTGGCGCGCACAATTTTTCATTTACCGATTTTGCGTCGTTATGTTGATGTGTTTACAGAAGCAGCAACAATTCACTTTGGAGCACAACGTTTAGGTGATCAGATTGGACTAATGTTAGCAGGTGCTTATATAATGGCTATCACCAAAGACCTCACAGTAAGTGAGGCACTAGAATGAATAAGTAAACATAATCACTAGGGTCGTATTCAGTCAAATACTCAAATTCAAAGTTTAAATCTACGGCATAAATTGGGAGTTCTCCTTGCATGCTAAAGCTAAATTCTGTTGATACAAATTTGCTCGCAGAAACCAATCCACCAAGACGAAGATTTTTAAAAATGCTTGTTCTACAATCATTGCTAATTTATCAGCGACATCATCTCCTGCGTTTTCAGCAACGCGGCATTCAATTGTAATTGTTGTAGTACGACTGCGTCCACCATTATCAAGTACATATGGCTCATCCATGCGTTCACTATCACTACGCAATAATATACAAGGCAATACCTTTTCATGTACTGGCGCAGTTCGATTGCAAAAAATTTGCACGTCCGTTAGCGAATCTTCAGCCTTTAGCATCTCGACAATATAGTGACGTAATTTTGTACGATGATGAATATTAGCATCTGATTTCACAAGTTATGGCTTTCTTTGTTAAGTGTTACTTTAATGAGGTCTGAGGTGGATTGAAAAACATCAGTAACGCTATAGGTTATTCCATTAATCACGATATGATCACCAAATGTAGGTTGATGACCACCAATACCATTCATACGAATGTCAAGCGCTTTTATTTGAATATTGGTTAGCGTGTTGCCGTTAGAATTATCCAAATAATGGCTAATTTTTAAAACAGCGCAGATATTTCGCGCTATTCCATCATCTTTTTTGATATAGGTGATAGGCTACCCGAATGTATTCACTACAGCTTCATCCCACATTACTGCTTCCTTACAATAACCTCTCAAAAAGGAACTGTATAAAAAACATACCTAAATTACAGCAGACAAGTATCATGGGTTGAATAATATTAAAATATAGCTATTATAATATTACTAAAATGATATTATTTGGAGTAAACAATGCCAAAGGTTTTATATATCCCTGACGAGACGGTAAGGGAGTTGGCTGATGAAGTGAAAAAGCAGTTTCATTTTAAAAGTTATCGCGAAGCAGCTGAAGTTGCTTTTCGCAAGCTTTTAGATGAAAAAAAAGAGCAAGAAACACCTGCACAAATTGTTTCTCGTTTACAAAACTGTACGAAAGAATTTTTAAGCGATGATTATCGCCTTTTATCTGAAGCAGAAAAAAAGCAATTTTTTGATGATTTAAGTGGGGGAATTTAGTGTTATTCGTTGAGCCATCGGCTATTTTAGCTATTTTATTAAATGAGCCTGAGGCTGAGTTATTTCTTCTCAAAATCATCCATAGTGAAGCGCTATATTGTTCTGCTATCGGCAAATTTGAAGTTGTGGCAGGGTTATGCCGAATAAAAGCGGATTTGGGTAAACCAGTATCACGTCAAAAAAGTGATGAAGCTGTAAAAATAGTTGATGATTTTTTTGACTCTTTCAATATATCATTATTACCATTAGACGAAAATGTAGCGATGAATGCTATTTCGGCTTATCAAATTTATGGCAAAGGAACAGGGCATAAAGCTAACTTAAATATGGGTGATTGCTTTAGTTATGCTTGTTGTAAAGTGCTTGATGCAGCTTTGCTCTTTAAAGGAAATGATTTTATTCATACTGATGTAAAATGTGCATAAACTCTCATCCTTCTCGCCTTTCATTTTATTATGACGAGAAGGTTGATGTTTGTCTTATTATTTTTTAGCTACAGATATGCCTTTCATCAACATTTCTGGGCGTAAGCAAATAAATAATGGGTAAGAAAAAACCTCAGGTTGTACCCAAAATTCACGATCAAGATCATGTATCATTGTGGAATAAAGGCTCAGACCAATTTCGTTAACATGAGACCAGCTTTCACCAGGTGCAAAAATTTTCTGAAATACGCCGTCTACATTAACAGGCACAAAGTGCGCTTCATTCGGTTTAACCCCTAAAGCTAGTTTTGTTCCCTCTTTTGCTGTTTCATCATAATCATCAATAGAGTGATAATTATAGAAGAAAATGCCTCCGTAATAAAAATAAGCAAAACTATCAGTGCCTACAGGACTTTCTGTAGCTACACAAAATGCTCTATTAAGATTTTGAACTTGTGTTGTATTAAGATAAGTTTCGTGAACCATTTTATGACTTGTTAATTTATCAAAGAATTTATCTCCACAAAGCGCAATGATTTGAGAATTAGGCATATATTTATTGCCTGCTTTTCTCTTTATGCTGTGTACAATTTGGCGACAAATCCCCTCAACATTTGTGCTTTCAGTATCTAGATCAAAGTTGATGGCTTTTGGTCTTGGTATTCCCCATTCTTTAAACCAGTCATAAGTCACCGTTCCATCAGCATCTAGGACAGCTCCTTTAATGGCTCCTAATTGCATGTTTTCCCAAGTCATCTCAATTTCGCGAACGAGTTTATTTTGATATAAGCTTATAAGATTTATAGCTGTCTGTAATTCATTCGGTTTACCAAACGCTCGCATATTTTGAATTTCTGAGGCGTGGAGCGTTGCAGATTTTGCTATGCGCACCGTTTCAAAATTTCGCAAATTACGTTTACCGACTTTAAGTGGAGTGCCTCTAGGAGAAGTTTTAATTAACTCCAACCCTATATCACGACGTTCAACAGTGGCTATAGTGGTGTCTGTTTCAACGTTTTCAAATATATTTAACGAACCGATCAAGTCTGGCTGAAATTCATAAAGCTCTAAGGCTTTAGTCATAGATGTATTGGAAAACGCTTCATTTTTAAAAATACTGAAATTCATAAAAAAGCTTCCTTATCGCAAAATAATTTGACGTTCTGCCAAATCATTAATGGCTTTAATTTTTTGTTCAGGAGTTATATCTCTTGGGCAAATTAATGCTTCTGTACTGACAGCAGATATACGTGCTGTTAGGTGGCTGGCGTGTCATTTTCGCAAGAATCGACATTATCGTAGCAAATTGCACAAGCAACATCTGATCCGTCGCTTTTAGATGGTTCATCGTCCTTTGATGATTTTACTGATGGTTTAAGAGCTATATATTTTCCAGTAGTGTGAAGCCGTGCCAACACGGTTTCTGCTTCTAATTCTTGTCCCTTTGCAATGATTACTTCTTCGCGAGAAATTGCAATAGAGTCTTCGATTAGATATTCGGCAATCCAAGGTCCTTCAGTATATACATGCGACATTTTATTTTTTCCTTTTGACTTTAGCCCACATATTGTTAATTTTAGAAGCACTTACAGACTGAGATGATGAAAAACGATCGCTCCTCTGTGGGGGAATGTTGGTAAGTGCATAGCTTTCTCTGTTTTCACGAGCAGCCCGCATAATCGCTTTTGCAGCATTTTGTACACTCAACCCATCTGCAACAGCTTGCTTTACATTAAATGATACACCCATCCTGCTAGCGATTTTGCTGATATGGGTGAGTTTAAGGCATCGTTTCCGCTCTTTTAGCGTCGCATTTTTTGCCAAACTTTTTTTCAATTTGGCATCTTTTTTGCTTTTTGCCTGTTTTCTTTGTGGTTCGTCGTCATCGTCATTGTCAGTGGCTAAAATTTCTTCATCATCTTTCACGTTTATGTCTTCATTATCTTCGACCTCACTGGCTTCTTCATCATTATCGGAGTGACTCGCATCATCTATATCGGCTTCAGCTGCAATGCTCTTTAGCTCTTCTTCATTTTCGTCAAGTTCTTCGACGAATTCATCTTCGTTTTCATCGTCTTCTGCATTGATGTATGGATTGCTTTCGTCTTTTCTCTCGTCTTCTTCGAGGCGTTTTTTTCGTGCGTATTTGTTTTCTGCCATTTTGGATTATCCTCTTTATGTTGGTTTTTATTTATGAGCTTCATTAAGGCATGAAGCGCCATCATTTTGGTGCCAATACGGTCACATAGTCCAATATTTAGGGCTTCTTCACCCATAAAAATTTGTGCTTGGGTAGCGCGAATTTTGTTAGCTGTTAGCGGACGACAGCTTGCTACTAACTCAACAAATTTTTGATAAAGCGTGTCACAATTAGCTTGAATTTTTGAACGAGCATAATCAGACAAGGGTTGATGAGGGTTGGCATCAACTTTATTGGAGCCTGAGTAAATATATGTCCAATTTAAGCCAGCCTTTTCATCAGCTTTAGATTGGTCAACATGAGCAGATACTACGCCAATAGAACCAAGATCAGCTGTTTGTGTTGCCCAAATTTCTTGTCCAATGCAAGCAATTGCATAGGCTGCGGAACAGGCCTGTTCATTAGCAAGGGAGAAAACTGGTTTTTGATATTTTTGAGCCATAGTACGCAAATCAGTAACGAGATCGAATACACCGCCAGCTTCACCACCACCACTATCAACCTCTAATAGAACGCCTTTGACATCTTCATCGCGCATAGCTTTGTAAAATCCTGCACGTAAATTTTGATAAGAAGTCAAACCTGATTGTGCCGCTAAAAAGCTATGTCGACGCACCAGTGTGCCAAATACGGGAATAACAGCGATACAGTGAGCCTTTTTGTATAGAACCGTGATTTTTTGTTCAATTTTATCAAATTTATGTTCTCCCAAAATGCGAGAACTCAAACTTGCTAAAACAACATCTAGCTTTGCTCTTGTTACCATGAGCGGATGATTAAACAGCATTTGATAAAGGTGAGGTACATCAATCATCTTTATCTCCTGTATTTTCTAGCTTTTTATGTTCTTTATTTTTCCTATCATCTTCATTATTATTAGATATTGAGAAGGTTGGTGCAGTAAGCATATGTGGTGAAAAATCTAATCCTAAACGGTGTTCATTTTCCCTATCTGATGCTATTTGACTATCAATGTCGCTAATATCCATGCCCTGTTCGCTTAACAGCTTTCTACGACTGGTAAGACCAAGACGCAGAGCCATTTCATTTGCTGCCATGTCTTTAGATGGATCAATCATTTCTAAGGGAGGTGCATGACTTTCAGATTGTAACCAAGGCGTAGGATTTTCGTAAAAATTGGGTAGATTAATAACGTTTACCATCTGTGCTAATAGAACAAACCGCTCCCATACAATACGATTGAGCTGAAAAATCAAAATATTAGCGCGCCATTGCCCAACTCGTCGTCTGAATTGAATAATAGATGTTCGCACATTTGAGAAATTACCACGTGTAACATCAGCCGTGACAACAGAATAGGGGACTCCAAGCGCTGAGCAAATCTTTAACAAATTGCAATATTGGAAGGCATCATAAGAGCCCCCCACTTCTGCGGGATTTGAAAATTTGATATCACGGTTAGCTCCAACATTTGTTATTGTTCCTGGCTTCCAATTCGGAATGGACTTTTCATGATTTTCGCCTTTTTCTTTTTTTGCAGCATCTGAAAATGGACTTACGGTATCATGTGAAGGTCCGACTAAAAAACCAGCCAACAACGCTGCTGTTTTTTTACGCTCTAATTCAGCTTCATCATAAAAATCGAGATTAAAGATTTTTGTAAGTACACGTGTTACCCTTGGAATGCCGCGCAATTGTCCGCTTTGGCGCATTTCTTTTATGTGGATTATATGATTTGCTGGAATCCTTACGCGTTCATTACTATTAAAATTTAATTTAAAGATTCCTGTTTCATCATAGGGATGTTCTTTAAAGAAATGATAAGCAACTCGATGCCCTTTTTGGTTAAACTCTATACCCATCCGGATATAATTTCCTGACTCTTCTGCGGGACAATCATACTCGACATCAAGCATTTCGCAGGCTAAGACTTCAAGTTTTAGTGGAACATAATCTAAAGTACTTTGGTCGCTGTCTATTTCGTCTTGAGGAACCATCAACAAATGGATAAAACATTCACCTGTTAAAAATACTTCACGCGCGACCTCTTCTTGGATACCGTAAAAATCGTAATTTTGACGGTAATCGGCTTTATCACACCACTGCCACCATAAATCGTTCAAACGGTTAGTTTGTTTTGTAAATCCTTGGATGCGTGGGGAAGGCTTGACACCATCACCCACTGTGGCAGAAACCCACTCATCAATTGCGGATGAGTAAATAGGATCATTATCGTAAAGCCAGCGTGATCGAGCAACAACAGTAGCTCCTGCAGCTTCAATGACACGATTAAGATGCTCTTGTGGCGTTTCAAGTCCAGAGGGGCGCTCACTATGACTATCTGCACGTAATCGTGCTTCTTGATCATTTGATTGTTTGGCAAATGGATTAAATTTATTTAAAAAAAACGCCATTAATAGCTACTTCTTATTTTAGGAGAGAAGTAGCGAGGATAGCCGCCTGTGTTATTTAAGGTAGCAATCTCTTCATCCAAAACGCAGAGTGCTTTTTTGAGGTCATCAATAGAACGGTACATTACTTGTGTTTCACCGTGGCGAACCATTAGTTCTCCAGAAAAAATGGTTTCTTCAAGTTTTTTACGTTTTTCTGATAACGTCGCCAGTTTTTCCTTAATAGAGTCTGCCATTTTTTTGATTTCCTCCATTTTTCATGAAAGAACTAATCCTTGACGGGTAGGGGTTCTTCTGTTTTTTTGTAGGTAACTTATCAACTATAGCAGAGTTGATCGGAGGATGCCTTTGACCATTGTCAATCTCTTTTAGTCTATTCTTGAGTTTTTCTGCATCTCGGTTTAAATCTAACCGTAGGGCAATCAAACCTTGCAAAGCAGCATAAGCATATACACGGCAATCAAGTGCTTCATTGCGATCCTTGGCAGCTTTTTCCCAACAAACGTTTTACGCCCTTTATGATAACGGACAGCTTTATACTCACTGGTTAATTGGGCAAAATACTCAAGATCACGATCCATATGAAAGTGACATACACCAGGTCCATTTATATTGGGACCTACTTTTTTAGACGCGCGGTGATAATCTCTTTGGCGGAGTCTACGCCAACGATGTAAAGATTAATTCCGCCTTTATTATTTAGCGAGGGAGCTTTTGGCCAAACAGGCTTTGATCCAGGATTACCTTTAATCCCCCATATGGGATAATTTCGCTCACGCGCTGCTACATACTTATAAACAGATTGGGTATTTAGTCCTCCCGTGTCGATGCTGGTAGCTTATATGGGAAATCCGCTTTTAAAAGCAGGATGTGGCCAAAGCCTTTTAAAATAAATATCTAATTTTTCCCACACCTTTTCACCTGAAGCATTTCCGTGAATGACTTGGTAGTCAATATTCCAACTTTCTTCACCAGCACCCCACGCCACTAGCTCTAACTCTAGGCGATCTGGTTGAACATCCACACCACATGTTAATGCCAGCGTTTGTGGCGGCAAAATAGGATATTTTTCACGCAAAGCATGAAGCGTGTCGGGTGCGATTTCTTCATCTTCACGTTCTGACCAAACTTCACCGAGAACGGTATTTACAAATGGCTGGATGAGGGCAGGATCGTGGCGCGCACTAAGAAAATCCCGCGCGCACTCACTCCATTTAAACCAAGGAGAATAAAGCGCTGAAATATGATAAGATCGTAAATTAGGGCGGCTAGATTCCTGCGTCGCTATCCAACAAACACCATTTTCTTCTTTCATTAAGTGTTTTTGCGATGTTCAGGGTGTTCGTGACCACATTCACGACAAACAAATACAGCTTTGTCTGGCTCTCCTTTTGGCCACTTAATACTTGCCCACACAATAGGCTGGAGTACTCCGCACCCTTTCCAGCCAACATGATAAAGCCTTTTATCGCCTTTATTGTATTCGGCATTAATACGACCAGTTGCGTGGTTTGCAGGTATTGAGAGAAGAAATATTTTTCGCCCAATAAAATTTGCTGTACGCTTAATAGCAAGTTGAACAGGATCACCTTCGTTATCAACGTTTGTTGGATAAGCATCAACTTCATCAAGGATTAAATATCTAATTGGCATAGAACGTAAGCCAGCAGCTGAATTTGCACCCGTCAAGAGCAATACACCGCCGTCAAATTCTTTAGACAACATGGGGTTGCCAGAGTCACGCGAGCGTGGTGGCGCAATCCGTTCAGACAAAACTGGACTATTGCGTATCATTGGTTCGAGGCGCGTCTTTGAGAGTTTTTTAACTGTATCGACGGTTGGCATCACATAAAGTGCAGGACCAGGTGCATGATGAATTGCGTAGCCACAAAAATTCATACCTGCTTCTGACATTCCAATTTGTGCGCCCTTCATCACTACTGTTGTTTCAACAGGCGAGTAGACAGACAAATTGTTCATGATCTCACGCAAATAAGGCGTCCGTGATGTTCTCCAGAGTCCAGGTTCAGGTGACGATACTGTAGCCAAGTGACAGTTCTTGTCAGACCATTGTGATACTGTCCATGGTGGGTCTGGTTTTTTTGCTTCCAGTGCATATTCTAAGAACATATTATAGCCATCAGCTGTAATGGCGTCTAAACCGTCTACCTCCATCTAGTCCTCCTCGTTCTCTTGATCAGGAAACGGTTCATGGATATTCAGTGCTTCTGTTAAAGATGAGCGCACAAATTTCTCTAAAACTGGAATTAAAATTGCAGGATCAATACTAACCTCAGCAGCAATCTCAGCACCGTAACGGGCAGGGAAGGCTAATACAGCATCACGATGACTACGAGCGAAGTTACGGGCTGCTTTTCGCACATCAGCAAGTTTTACGGTAGTTCTCTGTTTTTCGGTTAATTCAACCTTTGCTAGTGCAATGTCGATAAGCTTCTTTTTAAGATTGGCAGAACTAATAGTATTTTTGTCAAGTTCTTGGTCAATAACGCTATCCGTAATAAGGTGAGGATTTGCTTGTTTTGCTTTTTCAATTGCATCAACAGAAGAGATTTGAAGCCATACTGTAGCTATATCTTCATTAAGAGAACCGTCTGGATAAAGAGCTTCATCTAAATAGCCTTTCTCAACACGCGAGCGTACTGCATTAAAATGAACTCCCATCTTTTTGGCAAACGCATTGGTTGAAATACCTTTACGATCTTTACGTTTCTTACCAGTTGTCCCTGAACTTTTTTCCGACCTATCATGTTTAAAGCACTTAGGAGTGATGCATATAGCTCTTTGATTTTATCTGGTCTAAATCTCGCCCAATGTTGAGATTCAGTTACAACAACAGGGAGGCGTGAATAACCAAGAGATTGGATATATTCGTAAGCCTCTTCATCCTTTGTTATGCAATCATTTCAGAATTTAGTTTACGTGCATTCAATGCCTTATAAGTCATCGTGCATTGCACACAATCGGGCTTACTATAGATTTTTATCATTTATTGCCTCTTTATTTTTTGGCAAAAGTGCTAGCCAAAAAAATCAATAAGATAGGTATTTTAGCAATATAAAAAATTTTTAACGGTAAAAAAATATCGCGCTGCTCCACCGTGTTCGACCCTACCCCCTCGGGGAAGTACCTTTTTATTAAAAACTCTAAATAAAAATTGAAATTTATCGCTTTTCATACTTTATCGATTACTTTTTTCAAGAACTTTACTGATGGCAATGCTTTTAACTTTTCTTATAGCATATCCTAAATATGTTCCATTTTTGCTTTTAATTCTTCTGGTTTTTTGATCACTATTCTTGAAGATGTTACTCCCTCCAACTTTAAGTGGCGCTCTGTTTGGGAATTTTCCGCCCATATGGAAAGCCCCCCTATACATACGATCCTCTCCTGAAATTTTTATAATGGTACCGCTTTGAAGTTGTTCTTGATGCGGGAATATTAGCAATGGCAATCTGTTGGTATCACCGGTAAGTGTGGCATTCATTTTATCGGCTGTGGCTTTTTTTGTTACACTAATTTCTTTTGCCACACGATATTTGTTTTCTTTAGGTACACCAAGTTTTTCAGCAACAAGGTCCGCAAATTTGCGCTTTAAAGCGGTTGCAGTTGCATTAACAGCGTTAACCAGCGTGCGTTGAAGTCTAGGTGTTTGAAGTTGGTACATCAAATCCTGAATGTCGTCATCATCAATTGTGAGAGTAATTTCCATACAGTGATCTCAGCCACGATTTCAAATCAGCAATCAATTTACGATATTGATAACAAATTTCTGATGTAAAAGAAGTTAAACTGACTGATCGTCATGAAATTATGAAAGCCATTATGCAGGCACGCATCGAGAAAGGAATGACGCTTATAGATGTTGCGTGAACTTCAGGTGTATCATGGGATGCAGTGCGCAGTTGGTATCATGGGCGCCGCGAGCCTAAAATGGGAAATCTTGTTGCAGTTGTGAAAACTCTTGGTTTGGAAATTATCTTACGCAAAAAACAGGAAGAAAAAAATTCTTTCTAAAATCACTTAGCCATTATCACGAATCAATATCACAAACTGTTATGGTTTATCCTCATAATCACTGCTCAAAATCGGATATTGAGTTGATACTTTAGTGAGTCGACTATTCAGATATAGTCACATTTATACACTTTCCAACAAGCCTGTTTGGGTGCCCCGTAGGGTGTCCCGCAGCTAAAAAGTCTCTTTCCATAATTGAAGAAAAACATCTAAGTCATTGATTTTATTGGTGCCCCCAGAGAGACTCGAACTCCCGACCCCCTGATTACAAATCAGGTGCTCTACCAACTGAGCTATAAGGGCATAATCATTTGATTGGTAGCACAAACTCACAAAAAGAAAAATAGAAAATTATCAATTTTTACGCATATTTTAAAAATTATATTATAAATTATAAAATAATCAGCTTCTTTAGTTTTTTATTATAATTTACAGCAATGTTGGATATTATTCTCACGTTAATAATTAATAGAAACGTTAGTGAAAATTTCCCATTTGGTTATCATACTATGAATCTGTAGAAGCTGATTGATTAGAAAGGTATTTTTCTAGCCAATGAATATTGTAATTACCTTCTGCTATATCTTGATTATTAATGAGATCGCGAAAGAGAGGCAATGTGGTTTTTATTCCATCAACTACAAATTCATCTAAAGCACGTCGTAAACGCATCATGCATTCTAAGCGAGTACGTCCATGAACAATCAACTTTCCAATCATACTGTCATAATAAGGAGGAATACGGTAACCCGAATAAGCCCCTGAATCAACGCGAATGCCTAATCCGCCAGGTGTATGAAAATGTGTAATAGTTCCTGGTGATGGCGTAAAATTAATAGGATCTTCCGCATTAATACGGCATTCAATAGCATGGCCAGAAAAGCAGATATCGTTTTGTCTAACTGAAAGGCTACAACCTGAAGCAATATGAATTTGCTCATGCACTAAATCTATACCTGTAATGGCTTCAGTTACAGGATGCTCGACTTGTAAGCGCGTATTCATCTCAATAAAGTAAAACTCGCCGTTTTCATAAAGAAACTCAATGGTACCCGCTCCACGATATTTAAGTTTTGCACAGGCATTAGCGACAATATCACCAATTTTTTTGCGTTTCACTTCATTAAGTGCAGGTGACGTGGCTTCTTCCCATATTTTTTGATGACGCCGTTGAAGTGAACAATCGCGTTCTCCTAAATGAACAGCATTTCCCGCTCCATCACCTATTACTTGAATTTCAATGTGGCGAGGTTTTTCTAGGTATTTTTCGATATATACTGCGTCATCACCAAAAGCCGCTCTGGCTTCTGAACGGGTTGTTTTGAGAGCTATAGAAAACTCCTTTTCAGAATGGACGACTTTCATACCACGTCCACCACCACCTGCAGAAGCTTTAATAATAACTGGATAACCAATCTCATGAGCGACGCGTAAAGCATCTGCTTCTTCAGTGATTGCGCCTTCTGAACCAGGAACTACAGGAATTCCAAGTTTTCTGGCGGTTTTTTTTGCTTCAATTTTATCACCCATGATTCGAATATGTGCAGCTGTTGGCCCAATGAACGTGATATTATGTGCTTCTAAAACATCTGCAAATTTTGCATTCTCAGACAGAAAACCATACCCCGGATGAACAGCATCAGCTCCTGTAATTTCGCACGCAGCAATAATTTGCTGAACACTCAAATAAGAATCGCACACTGGAGGAGGACCAATACAGACACTCTCATCAGCAAGACGAACATGCATTGCATCAGCGTCAGCAGTAGAGTGAACGGCTACGGTTTTTATTCCAAGTTCTTTGCAAGCCCGTAGAACTCGAAGAGCAATTTCTCCCCGATTAGCAATGAGGATTTTTCGAATCATAGCTACCCCTCGCTTTATTCAACAACTACAAGTGGTTCACCAAACTCAACGGGCTGGCCATCTTTAACAAAGACAGCGGTCACTGTGCCTGAGCGTGGTGATGCAATTTGATTCATTGTTTTCATCGCTTCAATGATAAGTAACGTTTGTCCTTCAGAAACATTTTGCCCTACCTCTACAAAAGATTGTGCACCTGGTGAAGGTGCAAGATACGCTGTACCAACCATTGGAGATGTTACTGCATTCTTTGATTTATCTTCTTGTGTAGGAGTTTCAGTTGTTGGTGCTGAAGGAGCTACGGATATAGTAGGTGTAGAAATGGGAGCATAGATCGTTTGCTCGGGAGTGATAGAGGCATTCTGACGTGATACACAAATACGAAGTCCACCTTGTTCAAGTTCAATATTGGTTAAATTTGTATCATTCAAAATTTCTGCAAGGTCACGGATAATTTTTGTATTAATTGCAGTATGTTTTGCCACGTCCGTTTTTTTTGTTGCCATTTTATTCCTAACTCCTGGATCAATAAAGATCGTCATTTTTTGATTTTCATGACTGAATATCTCTAGATTGCGGATGTCCTTTTTGAAGATTCTATTAAAACTTATTTACTTTTCTAAAATTATACTTTGCAATTCAAAACCAGTGTCTATTACATAAGCTTGCACTTATAAGCCTGTTATTAAAAAAGAGGAAGCATAAAATCACCTAATTGACCCTATTCTTAATAAATATGATGATATTAAAAAGAATGTTTATTGCAAATTTTCTACGGCTTCTTTTAAAATATCTTTTGTTGCGACTCCGATGAATACTTTATTACCAATGATATAAGATGGTGTACCTGTAATATTGATTGCGGAAGCAATCTGCATATTTTCTTTAAATAAATTTTGGGGACTAAGATCTTTTATTGCATTGCGAAGTTTTTCTTCATTAGCTCCTAATGAAATTGCTATTTTTATAGCGTTAGATTCAGTCGCGCGGCTTTTATTATTTAGAAGTGTTTTATGAAACTGAGGATATTTTTCTGGCAACTGTTGTCGAAAAGCATAGGCAACAGTGTGCGCTGCTATAGAATCAGGGCCCAAAATTGGTAAATCTTTGATAATAATCCGCAAATCCGGATATTTTTTTATTAAGTCTTCTATGTAAGAATAAGATATTTTGCAATATTTGCAGTTGTAATCAAAAAAATCAACAAGCACTCTTTTGCCATTTGGATTTCCCAAAACGGCATCATAAGGGGACTTGAAAATTTCATTTTTTAACAAATTAATTATTAATGCTTGTTCTTTGGCGTCTTGCTCTCTTTGTTTTTCCAGCTTTTCTTGAAGAATAAATTGCATTTTAATCATAATTTCTGGATTAGCGAGCAAATAATCTCTTACAATTTTTTGGATATCATGATCATCGATGTGTGGTGTAATCTTTTCTTTAAGTTTAGATAAAAAAGTAGAATCTTCCAGAAGTTGTGTCTTAAAGTTTTCTGCGTTCAAATAATTTTCTTTTTTTTCGCTTGATGTTGTATTTGATAAAGAGGATGAGCAGAGTAAAATACTTAATACAACTGTTGCTGAAAATTGTGTAAGACGCATTATTTTTGAGTGTTGAGACTTATAGGTCATTTATATTGCTTTATATTTTTATTATAATATTGAGTAAATTACATGAAAACTAATTGTATATATGCAGTAAAACATTTAACTAAATGCTGCAAATCTAGTATGTTTAAGAAAAAAGATCAATTTTTTTCTAAGAAAATTTAATATAGTGCGTATTTTATGATAATTATGTTCCTTAACAGCTGAATTTTCCTCTTTTTTCAAATATTGCTTTCTTTGATGATGGTATCAAAGGGCTTATTATATATATTTATTGTGGAAAAAAGCACATTGATAATTCAATTAAAAGTATTTCTATTGACTTTTTATCATTTCTTTATTGAGCACAATGAAACAAATGAAATCTAATACGAAAAGAAAAATTATGGAAACCACAACGCATTACGATCTGTTTATCATTGGTGGAGGAATAAATGGATCTGGATTGGCGAGAGATGCAGCTGGACGTGGTTTTAAAGTGGGATTGGCGGAGATGAATGATCTCGCATCAGGAACATCGAGCGCATCGACGAAGCTTATTCATGGTGGTCTTCGTTATCTTGAACACTACGAATTCAGATTAGTTCGTGAAGCATTAAAAGAACGAGAAATTATTTGGCGTATGGCCCCACATATTGTGCGTCCTTTACGTTTTCTTCTTCCTTATCATAAAGAGTTGCGTTCTTTTTGGATGCTACGTTTAGGGCTTTTCATTTATGATTATCTAGGTAACTGCAATCAAAAACTGTGGCGCACTAAAACAGTTAATTTTTCAAAAAAATTTTGCTCTATACTTAAGAAGGAGTATCAGAAAGGTTTTGAATATTCTGATGCAAGAGTAGATGATGCGCGTTTGGTAATTGCCAATGCTCGTGATGCAGAAATGCAAGGTGCTGATATAATAGTACGGACAGAGGTTCTTTCTTTGAAGAGAGAAGAAAACAAATGGCTTGTAACTCTTCAAAATAAATTAAATAGCAAGAAATATTGCATTACAGCTTCTTATATAGCGAATATGACAGGCCCATGGATTAATCATACTCTGGAAAATGTATTAGACTGTAAAGAGCAGCCACCCGTACGACTTATCCGAGGTTCTCATATTCTTGTCCCCAAACTTTATGTTCATGACCGTGCTTATATTTTTCAAAACGATGATGGTCGTATTATATTCTCTATTCCATATCAAGAAAAGTTTACATTGCTTGGAACAACAGATTGTGACTATCAGGGTAATCCTTCTGATGTCCATATTACGGACACAGAGATTGATTATATTTGTGCAGCAGCGAGTGAATATTTCATACAACCCATATTGCGTGAACATGTTGTCTGGACTTACTCTGGTGTTCGCCCACTCTACGATAACGGAGCTTCAAAAGCACAAGAAATCACACGTGATTACGTTTTGAAAGAAATGGGAAAAGAGAATGAACCACGGATTCTTAATCTTTATGGTGGTAAAATTACAACTTATCGCAAGTTAGCTGAAGAGGCGATGAAATTTGTGGAAAAAGCACTTGGGACAAAGGGAGCTCCATGGACAAAAAATTCAATACTTCCTGGGGGAGATTTTCCATGCAATAAGCTAGATACAATTGAAAATAAGATCGCTCTTTTGATTTCGGATTTAGATGATTTTACGTATCGCAGACTTGCACGCTCTTATGGTTCTGAGGCTCTTGTGATATTTGCAAATGCTAAGGCAGATAAAGGAAAAGATTTTGGACATGGACTTTATGAATTAGAAGTAAAGTGGTTAATGGAAAAAGAATGGGCTATAACATGTGAAGATATATTATGGCGTCGTTCAAAACTTGGACTTTTATTTAATAAGAAAGAGGCTAATGCTCTTTCTACTTATATGCAAAGTCAAAAAGAGACAAATTCACAGTAGCACCTTATTGTAATATTTATCCACGCAATAAATTAAAGGAAAATACGCAATAACTATGAGATTCATATAATGCTATTCGTTCCTTCTTATTAGATCGAGAATATCTTTAGATACTATTTAGGATAATGTAGCTATAATCGTTAAAGGATAGTATAGGTGGTAAGAAAAACCATTCAAACAAAATTTTCATATTACCATTTCGCATCTTATAAACTAACTACATGACTATGTATTCAGGAGTTATCCTGTTAGGAATTTGTATTGTATTTTAGGGTTTTTACAAAATTTTAGATCAATTGTGAAAGGTAATTAAATGAATAAAAGGCTTTATATCTTTAAGGGCTACTAAAGGGAACTAAGACTTTCTTTGAAAGAGAAAAAATAGACAGCTGTCTGTGTGAATAGAAAGCAATTAGTGGAAACAGGAAAGTAATATTCTTATGATAGTTTATAATCCTCCATCATCAGTAAAATTTGCGGTAGCGCCTATGTTGGGATGGACAGATAGACATTGCAGATTTTTTTATCGACTTTTAACGAAAAAGGCGCTCCTTTATACTGAAATGATTGTAGCCGATGCTGTAATTCACGGTGTTCGCGAAACGCTATTGGCTTTTAATTATAAGGAACATCCAATTGCGTTGCAATTAGGGGGAGCAGATCCGAAAAAGTTGGCGGAGGCTGCACGAATTATTGTAGATTTTGGTTATGATGAAATAAATCTCAATGTTGGTTGCCCATCAAATCGTGTTCAAGCGGGTATATTTGGTGCTTGCTTAATGTTGCAACCAGAAGTTGTGGCAAAAGCTGTGGAAGCAATGAAACAAGCGGTTACTATACCTATAACTGTTAAATGTCGTGTTGGTGTAGACGAGCAGGATGAAGAATTAGCTTTAGATCTTTTAGCTGATCGAGTTTGGAATGCTGGCTGTGATGGACTTTGGGTACATGCACGCAAAGCATGGTTACAAGGATTAAGCCCGAAAGAAAATCGAAATATTCCTCCGATTAATTATAAAAGAGTTTATAACTTGAAACGTAAATATCCTCATAAATTCATTGGAGTAAATGGAGAAATTAAATCTATTTATGAAATAAAAGAACATTTGACTTTGTGTGATGCTACAATGGTTGGTCGACAAGTCTATCATGATCCAACTTTATTAAAGTATATTGATTTTGAAATATATGGTGAAGCGCAAAATAACCTTAATGATGATGATCTTATTGAAGCTATGTGTGATTATATTGCCCAACATATCGCGTTAGGAGGGCGGCTTTCTCATGTAACACGTCATATGATTGGTTTATTTCATGGTCGGGATGGTGCCCGTCGATGGCGACAAATATTATCAAATGATGCAACAAAAACAGATGCAGGTGTGCATGTTTTGAAAGAGGCTTTTTCTGCTCTCAATTAATGCTAATTTACAGATTAACGTATGTTAATGCCCAAGTTTTCTAAAGTTTTACTTTTTAGCGAAGATTTTTAAAAAAACAAATGCATGAGTTTCAGAAAGCTGTTTTATTATGGAAGCATATCACTCCTCCATGTTAAGCAGTGTGTTGATCAATGCTATTCAATATAGAAATAGGTTAAAATAATAAGATAAAATATAGGATGAGAGGTTTATAATATTTCAAACTTATAAATTAATAAAAATTCATTTTTTCTGAAATATATAAAAATAAATTTTATAATCAATATTTAATGTTTTTAAAACGCTATTAAAAAAACAATAAATTATTCATATCGATTCTAATTAAACATTGTAGTTTTAAGAAGGTATTTTTATGACCGTTAGTCCATTTGATGATTTTCGTACTTTACTCAAAAATTTACCTAATGCTGATGAATTTTCTATAACTTTGGCAAAAAAACGGCAGATAAAATTAATGAAAGCTCAGGGAGCTTTAGGAAAATTAGGAGATATTGCAGTTTGGTATGCAGGGTGGAGGGGTACAGAAAAGCCTGTTATAAAGCAACCCTTGGTTGCTATTTTTGCTGGAAGTCATGGCGTTACAGAAGAAAATGTTACACCATTTCCACAATCTATGACTCAAAAGATGGTACAAAATTTTGCAACTGGTGGTGCCGCTATTAATCAAATTTGCGTAGCTTATGATCTTGGATTGAAGATATTTGATTTAGCACTGGAATATCCAACAATGAATATTACCAAAGATGCAGCAATGGATGAGCGTAGTGCAGCTGCTACAATGGCATTTGGAATGGAATCTATTGCTGGTGGAACAGATCTCTTATGTATAGGCGAAATGGGCATTGGAAACACAACAGTAGCTTCAGCTTTATGTTTAGCCTTGTTCGGTGGAGAGGTTGAAGAATGGACAGGAAAAGGTATGGCCTCTGAAGGAGAGTTTTATAAACGTAAAATGGCAGCGGTCAAAGTAGCAGTTTCTTTACATAAAAATCATTTTAAGGATCCTTTTGAAATAATGCGTCGCTTAGGAGGACGCGAAATTGCCGCTATGGTTGGCGCCATTTTAGCGGCAAGAATGGAAAAAGTACCGGTTATTTTAGATGGTTTTGTAGCAACAGCTGCCGCCGCCGTACTTTATAAAATGCATCCAAGAGCTCTTGATCATACTCTTGTTGGACATGTTTCTTCTGAACCAGTACATCGTAAGCTTTTAAAGAAAATTGGCAAGGAACCACTTTTAGATCTTGAAATGCGACTTGGTGAAGGGACAGGAGCAGCCATGGCGGCCGGTATTGTCAAGGCTGCTGTATTAACGCATACACAGATGGCGGTTTTTTAATAAAAAACTTTGATTACATAGGTTATGACAACGTGTTTAAAGCCTAAAAGAAGTTTTTAAAAGTTTTCTTCACTCACTTTTTTTGCGCAATTTTATATAATTTAGTGGAAGTTTGGTTGTGTATTTAATTTGTTCCATTGCGAAAGAGGATGAAACATCACTAACATCAATTTTAGCAATCAATTTCTTGTAAAAAAGATCATAAGCTTCAATATTGGGAACAACAACACGCAATAAATAATCTATATCTCCACTCATTCTGTAAAATTCAATCACTTCACAAAATTCCTGCGCAATTTTAGAAAGGTGCTTAAACCATTCATGGTTGTGTATTTTTGTGCGAATAAAAACAAAAACAGTAACGTTTGCATTTACTTTTTCTGGAGAAAGAACGGCAACACGCCGTTGAATGATACCATCTTCTTCAAGTTTTTGAATTCTGCGCCAGCAAGGAGTGGTTGAAAGTCCAACTTTTTTAGCAATATCAGCTACAGAAAGCGTCGCATTTTCTTGCAAAAGATATAAAATTTTTTGATCCAGACGATCCATGTTTTTTCTCAATATTTAGTTTATAAAAATTTACGTATTAACTTACGAAGACACACAATAAGCTCATCCTTAAACCATGGTCTTTTTTGTAACCAAGAAGTGTTTCGCCATGATGGGTGAGGTAAAGGCATGACATTGTAACCCCGAGGTTGGCGTATAGAAAGAATATTTTTCCAATCACTGACAGTTTCTGAAACGGTTTTATATTTTAACTCTGCAATGTGCCACTTTTGTGCGTAACTTCCAATAGCAAGAACGAGTTTTATCTGTGGCATAGATTGAAATACTTTTTCATGCCATATTTCACAACATTCACGTCTTGGTGGTAAATCGGATTTATTTTGATTATAGCCTGGAAAACAAAATCCCATAGGAACAATAGCAAACAAAGATCTGTTATAAAATTCCTCCTTTGTGACGT
Organism: Bartonella vaga; assembly: GCF_037070895.1. Lineage (NCBI taxonomy): Bacteria > Pseudomonadati > Pseudomonadota > Alphaproteobacteria > Hyphomicrobiales > Bartonellaceae > Bartonella > Bartonella vaga. Next base: position 32,404 of record NZ_JAYMZK010000008.1, on the reverse strand, counting down.
TAAGCCAATTACGCAATCTTTGCCCAGAATCATCATTAAAAGGAATAGAACTTTCATGCACACGCATCCCTGGTGCTTGCCCTGCGATTGCGATCAAAGCTGTATCGGATAAATAAACTACAGGTTTTGGCTCATGAGGAAGCGGAGGAAAATAACGTGGTTGTTGAATACAAACACGACAGGAATAAATTTTCTTTTCGAGTCTGATAATTTGGTTAGAGGATGACTTTTGCATTGGAAAATTTGAGATTAAATAATGTATTTCAGAAAAAATATTTTTCTATCCTGCTTGAGAATGTGCTCTTCTCCATTCTCTTGGTCGTTGGAAATTTGATTGCCATATTCCTTTTTTTTTCTTTCTGGCTTCTTGCTCTTCTTTAGGGTAATCATAGTAACTTATAGCCCAACCATTACGTACCAGTGTTGCGTTGATGTTACTGATTCGCTTTGTTTTACATGTTGCAAGGATGCGTTGATATTTGTCTTTTTTATACCAATGACATGTAACAGGATCACTTGCTATCAGTTGTCTTAAGTATTTTTTTGCTTCAAGTCCGCATGGATAACGTGTTCGCTTTTTACCACAAAATTGCTGAAGCTCAGGAGCATCAATCCCTAAAAGCCGAATTCTGGTAGAAGAAATTGAGATTGAATCACCATCAATAACCAATGCATTCCCTTTGATAACTGTTTTAGAAACAAAGGTTGTTTTTCGGGGAGGTATCTGAGCCTTTTTAAAACAAACTGCTATAGTGATAAGAACGATAGCTGCAACAGAAGTTCTAAAAAAGATAATACTTAAGTTTAAGCGACCTAATATAGAACGAGAAAAATTTTTTTTCATAAAATAAAAAATTTCTACTGTAGCATGCTTTAATTATTGAATATCGCTTACAATTTTTCAAAGTACTTTTATTTTTAAAAAATGTATTCTCATTCTAAGAAGAAACTTATTACACTTAATGCACTTTTGTTACGTCTCAAATTAAACAAAACACACTATTAACACAGAGAGGTAAAAATATTCCCATCACATTCATAGAAAGCAGAATAAACTACAACAAACAAATCCCTTCCTTCAATTAACTCCCATTAGAGAAGAATTCTAAAAAGCAATAAAACCACATCTACTTTTAGTTGTATAATTTATTTATCACTTAAATGATATAATATCTTATTTAATTTTTGTTTCTTTAAATTCAACATGCTTTTTTATAATTGGATCATATTTACGTTTGCTCATTTTTTCTGTCATCGTACGATTGTTTTTCTTTGTTACGTAGAAAAAACCAGTATCTGCAGTTGACAAAAGCTTGATCTTAACGGTTGCTGCCTTAGCCATAATTAGGAATCCTATTTATACTGAAAATGATATCACCTTGCTACAAAAATCTATTCTTTATGTAATCAGATTTTGTAGCAACACTACGGATGTTCCCCAAAAAGTCAAGTACTGATTAATTTTCTTATGAGTTCTACAAACACTAAAATAGAGTATATAAGCTCAAAAACAAATCATTGCTGTTGAAAAATGAAATGGTCTAAAGGTATTCACAACCTTTTCGATAACAGTTACCCCAATGAGTATAGCATTTCCATAAATTTTTCTATGATAGCTGATGATACTATTTGAAATATTTTTCTCAGTGTAAAGGCCTGAAACAGGTTGTCTACTCATTTTCAAATATTATTTTAACGGTGCTAATAGTTGCAATCATTGCATGCAAATAATGAGCTAACTATTCAAAAATTTCTTATTATGGGGATGACTTACACATATTATTGTTTATTCAACTAATGAAAAGTTTATTTGTAATAAAAAAGATGCCACCCATCCTTTGCAGAGCTTCTAATTCATTAAATATAAAAAAATCTTCCAGATTTTATATAGTTTTTATTGATCATAAGTAGCTCATAAGCTTTTATGTTCTAAGGAATGATAACCATATATAAACCAGACAATTGCATTTCATTATAAAGAAGCTCTTAATTAAAATTATAGCTGCTTTTGATTCTATTATTAATTTTAATTAAACAGAGAGAAAGGACAGCATAATTTTCTCTCATAAAAAATAATAAAAATTGTAATAGTGGTTTTAAATTTTAGTTTATACTTTTTCTTCTATAAAAAGCATAATTTCGTTTTTTTGTTATAAATTTTCTTTTGTGGTAGGATATAGACGAAAAAGATATTGGACGAGGTTTTGTTAATAACTCGAAGCGTAAAGTTCCAGAAAAAGGCTGTACTGTTATAAGCTTTACCTCTGCTATATCACTCAGTTGATATCCTTTATTACTGCGCTTTCCTACAAGACTATGTTGTCCTTCATCAAAATAATAATAATCATTTTTAAGTGTAGAAATATGCACAAAACCATCTGTATTGAATTTATCAAGTGAGATAAAAAGACCCGTTTTTGTAACTCCGGAGACACGACCGGTAAAAATGTGGCCAATTTTGTTAGCTAAATAGTGCGCGACAAGCCGATCAATTGTTTCTCTTTCAGCCATCATTGCACGACGTTCATATAAAGAAATTTGTGTGGCTATTTCTGCAAGATTTTTTTCTTGTGTATCTGTTAATTTATCATTTCCTAGCTTTAGTGCTTTAATAAGTGCTCGATGAATAACAAGATCAGCATAACGGCGGATCGGAGATGTAAAATGTGTATAGTTCTGTAAGTTCAAACCAAAATGGCCGATATTTTTAGGGTTGTATTCTGCTTGAGATTGTGCGCGCAAAATGACTTGATTGACCAATTCTTGTTGTTCGCTATTCATGACTTTCTCTAAAATATTATTAAGGCGTTCCGATGTAAGTTCTGCACCTCGAGAAAGTGATATCCCTAAACTTTTAAGAAAATTTCTCAGTACTTCTTGTTTTGCAAGAGAGGGTTTATCGTGGATACGATAGATAAGAGGCTGATTATATTCTTTTAATGTTTCAGAAGCTGCAATATTAGCTTGAATCATGAATTCTTCAATTAAACGATGCGCTTCTAGATGTGGTTCTATCAAAACATTTTTAATGCATCCGTTTTTATCAAGAATAACCTTTTTTTCTGCTATTTCTAATTTTAGTGGTTGTCGACGATTCCGCGCAGCTTTAAGGCACTCATAAGCTTCCCATAATGGTTGCAAAACACTCTCGAAAAAAGGAGCTATTTTTTTATTTATATTTCCTTCAATTGCTAATTGTATTTCTTGGTAAGAAAGCTTAGCTGCTATACGAACCATAGTACGATGAAAACTATGTTTGCGTTTGTTACCATTTGCGTCAAAAATCATACGGACTGCTAAAGCTGGTCTTTCTTTTCCTTCACGTAGAGAACATAAGTTATTAGAAATATGTTCCGGAAGCATTGGCACAACATGATCGGGAAAATAAACAGAATTTCCCCGTTTTAATGCTTCTTTGTCTAAAGCGCTTCCCGTTTTGATATAGTAAGAAACATCTGCAATCGCAACGACAACGATCCAACCTCCACTATTTGTAGGATCTGTATCTTTTATTGCATAAACAGCGTCATCATGATCTTTTGCATCTGGTGGATCAATTGTAACAAGCGGTAATTGTCGCCAATCTTCACGATTATCGATGCTAGCAGGTTTTATATTCTTTACCTGCTTAAGAACATCTTCAGGAAAAGTATAAGGAATTCCCTTTGAAAGAAGAGCAATCATTGAGAGTGTTTTTTCACTATCAATGCATCCTAAAACATTTTTTACTTGTGCACTTTTTAATCCATAATCAGTATTTTTTTGGATTTCTACTTCAACAAGATCTCCAGATTTTATCTTCATTTCTGAGGATATATCAATAATCAATTCATTAGCTTTTCGTTCTATAGGATCGAGTCGCCATTGACCATTTTCTAATTTTCGCACAATACCAAATGTATTCTTCTGGGGCTCATCAATTTTACGAATAATTCGTCCTGTATAAGAGTAAGAGGCGCTTTTATTTCTACAAATTTTTACAAGAACATGATCTCCAACACCAATAGTTACTCCTTTTATGCGATGAAAAGGGAGTATTTCAATATTTGGTTTGGAAGAATTTTTCCACTCAATAGGTTGTGCGATAAGCCCTCCATCTTCATCACGCCCACTAATTTTTACTGCAGAAATCGGTGGCAACTTTCCTTTGTTTATTGCTTTCTTGCGTTGTTTTAATATTAAGTTTTTATCCTTCAACTCACGCAATACATCTCTTAACCAGATATGAGAATCATCCTTTAAGTTAAAAGCTTTCGCGATTTCGCGTTTACTTGATAGGTTAGGATTCTCATTAATGAAGGAAAGAATTTCTGCTTTTTTGGGCAGCTGTTCTATATTGAATGATTGAAAATATTTTATTTTTTTTTCGCCTTTAGCCAAAATTATGTCTCTTTTTTGGAAGAAGAAGTTCTTTTCGAAGTTGTCTTTTTGCTAGATGCTTTAGCCAATATAAGTTCTAACGCTTCAGCAAATGTTATACTAGTCGGATCTTTGTCTTTTGGCAATGTTGCATTAATTTTACCCCAATTAACGTATGGCCCATAACGTCCATTGCGTACAGTGATAGAACCTCCATCTGGGTGTTCCCCTAATGTTACGAGTGTTGCAGGTGTTGCTCTGACTCGCTTTGTCTTATTTTCTTGTTTTTCCGAAAGCAGTATAACAGCACGATTGATGCCAATCTCAAAAACTTCATCGGAATGGGGGAGGGGAGCAGATTTGCCATCATGCATAAGGTAGGGACCATATCGCCCAATCGTGGCTGTGATTATTTTTCCTGTTTCAGGATGTATGCCAATTTCACGAGGTAATGATAGTAAGGCCAAAGCTTTATCAAGGGACACATTGTCTGCTTGCCATTCTCGTGGCAGTCCTGCACGCTTAACTTCTTTATTATCACCAAGTTGAATATAGGGGCCAAAACGCCCGTTGCGAAGAGAGATCTCTTTTCCTGTTGTTGGATCGACACCAAGCATAATAGGTTCATCATTGCGTATAACTTTATTTTCTTCTTCTGCTTCTGTTCCAAGTTGGCGTGTGTATTTGCATTCGGGATAATTGGAGCAACCAACAAATGCACCATAACGACCTAATTTTAACGATAACTCACCATTTTTACAAAGAGGACAAGAACGAACATCACTTTCATCCTCACGTATAGGAAAGATGAGAGGTGCTAATGTTACATTTAAAACGTCAAGCACATTTGTTATGCGCAGCTCTTGGATATTAGTAATAGACGCATAAAATTCATCCCAAAAATCACGCAATACATTTTTCCAAGAAAGTTTTCCGTCCGATATCAGGTCTAGTTTTTCCTCAAGATCTGCTGTAAAACCATATTCTACATAGCGATTAAAAAAATTTTCAAGAAAAGCTGTAACGATACGTCCTTTAACATCAGGAATCAGTTTTCGTTTATCAATTATAATGTATCCACGATCACACAATGTCGCTAATGTAGATGCGTAGGTTGAGGGCCGACCAATTCCTAATGCTTCAAGCTTATTAATTAAGGAAGCTTCAGAATAACGGGAAGGCGGTTCTGTAGTATGTTGCACAGATTCAACTTTTTCTTTTGTAAGCGCTTCATTAGCGTTAATTTGTGGCAAACATGTCGTTTCATTTTCTTCACTGTTGCCTTCCTCTCGTTGATCAGTGTAGACAGAAATAAAACCATCAAAACGAATAACAGAGCCTGTTGCACGTAAATTTGCACGGTTTGTTCCTTGCTGCGCTTCAACTTCAACAGTTGTACGTTCAATTTCAGCAGAACGTATTTGGCTGGCAATGGCGCGTTTCCATATTAGTTCATAAAGCTTTGCCTGATCGCTGTCGAGAAAATTAAATACTTGATTAGGGAGGCGTTGAAAATCTGTTGGGCGAATAGCCTCATGCGCTTCTTGTGCATTTTTTGCTTTTGTTGAATAAAAACGAGGCTTTTCAGGAAGATAATCACTTCCAAATGATTTATGAATTACTTTTCGTGCTGAATCAATGGCTTCTGGTGCCATTTGTACACCATCAGTACGCATATAGGTAATAAGCCCTGCTATTTCACCATTAATCTCAACACCTTCATAAAGTTTTTGAGCAATTTGCATAGTGCGAGAGGCGGAAAAGCCTAGTTTTGAAGAAGCCGCTTGTTGTAAAGTGGAGGTTGTAAACGGAGGAGAAGGATTTCTCTTCGTTGGTTTTGCTTCAACGCTTAGTGTACGATATTTTGCTTCCTGTAACATAAGGCAAATTTGATCTGCCTGCTCTTGTGATTGAATGTCAAGTTTTCCGATCTTTTTTTGATTAAACATCGTTAGTTTTGCTCGGAAATTATCATTTCTGATGGTTTTTAAATCTGTTGTGATGGTCCAATAATCTTCTTTTATAAAACGTTCTATTTCTGATTCACGATCACAAATAATACGCAAAGCAACGGATTGAACGCGGCCTGCTGAACGTGCACCGGGAAGTTTACGCCATAAAATAGGTGAGAGTGTAAAACCGACAAGATAATCAAGAGCGCGACGTGCAAGGTAGGCATCTACAAGTGATATATCAATATCACGTGGATTGTTCATGGCATCAAGAACAGATTTTTTGGTAATAGCATTGAACACAACCCGTTTAACAGGTTTATCCTTTAAAACTTTTTTCTGACGAAGAACATCCAGAATATGCCACGAGATAGCTTCTCCTTCACGATCAGGGTCTGTTGCTAATATGAGGCTATCGGCTTCTTTGACGGCCTTTGCTATTTCATTCAAACGCTTAGCAGAAGTAGAATCTATATCCCATTTCATAGAAAAATCTTGATCTGGTAGAACCGAACCATCTTTTGCAGACAAATCACGAACATGTCCAAATGACGCCACTACTTTGTATTGAGATCCAAGATATTTGTTAATTGTTTTTGCTTTTGCCGGAGATTCAACGATAACGATATCCATAATTTTACCCGAATGTTGAAATAAAAAACTTTTTTATAAACTCCTTTCACAGGAATAGCTAATGGCAATTGGTCAAAGAATATAAAAAACATTAATATTATACAACTTATGATTGTTATTATTAAAATACACCCTATATAGAATTACACGATTTATTTTCCACTGTTAATACAAAAACATACGGCGAAATACTAAGACAACGTCTATTGAGAAGTAGGAAGGGAAATGCTCAAGGATAGAGGATTATGTTCATAAATCATTTAAAAGTTATCCAATATATTACAGATATGTCAAAACAGATGAATCAAATGGCACGTCAAGCGCATAGCCCACTTTTAGCATTGCTTTTGGACATGGTTGCAAAAGAAGGGCAAAGCATTATTAATAGTGCTGAGGCTCTTGGGGAAGATCCAAACTCGACAATGACACATAACCACCAGAGTGTCGAATAAGCTTTCCAGCAAGTTCGAGTTCCACCAACAAGAGGTAGAGGTTTGGTAGTGGGACTCCTGAGGAGGCTCTAAGTGTGTCTAAATCGATTGGAGTTGTTGAAAGAGCGGAGAGGACAGCTACACATTCTGCATCGTCTCTAATAGGATGGGGGGGAACATTTTTTTCGTAAGAATTAAAAGTGTCTTTTTCAAGCGGGAGAGAGATCGGTTCCTCAAAGAGGTTGAGCTGTGAATTGGTAGGTGTTTGAGTTAGCGGTGTCAGCGTTTCTATAATGTCTGAAGGGTGCGTAGTTAGTGAGGCTCCATCCTTGATTAGGTTATTTGTGCCAATGGATCTTGGATCAAGTGGGGAGCCAGGAATAGCAAAAACCAATCGCCCCATTTCAGTAGCTTGACGTGCAGTAATTAAGGACCCTGATCGTAGAGCAGCTTCTACAACTAAGAGGGCAAGTGATAAGCCTGCAATGATACGATTTCTTCTCGGGAAATCAATAGCGCGTGGCCTCCAAGAAATAGGCATTTCACTGATAATTGCTCCATCGTTGGCGATAATTTCCTCGTACAATTTCTTATTTTCAGGAGGATAGATATAATTAATTCCACCGGCCATAACTGCGACTGTACCTGTTTGCAAACTCGCTTGGTGAGCAACGCTATCAATTCCACGTGCTAATCCGGAAATAATTGTAAAACCAGCATCTCCAAGAGAATGAGCAAATTGAGCAGTTAATTTTTTGCCTGCTGCTGAAGCATTTCGAGAACCCACAATTCCAATAGAAGGTTTTTGAAAAACAGAGCATTTTCCTTTTATAGCAATAAGCGGTGGTGATGCTTCTGTGACCTTAAGAAAAGCAGGATAATCTGGTTCTCCCATACCGACAAACCGAATGCCTAATTTTTCAGCTTCTTGTATTTCTTTTTCAGCATCTTCTAATGTTGTTATCCGGATAGATGTAGAAAGACCGCCCTTTCTGTTAAGATCGGAAAGCGCATCCAGAGCATTTTCTGCCGTTTTATAATGATCAATTAAATTGCGAAAACTAACTGCCCCAATATTTTCACTGCGCATCAATCGTAACCAACTTATACGTTGACTATCAGTGAGCAAAATTCCTTTATTCATTTCCATTTTGAATGCCAACTTTTTTTTCTTTCCCAATCAATAATCTACCTATATTTGAATAATGTTTTATAATCACAAAAATGCTCATCGTAAGCAGAATATAATAAGCATAAAGGTAAGGGTAAAAAAAATAAATGAACATTGGAGTCGAAATAACAGCAACAAGTGCAGATAATGAAGAGTAGCGTGTGATTAAAAAAAACGCTACCCATACGACTATGAAAAAAATTGCGACTGGCCAGCAATATCCTAAGCACACACCAAGATAAGTAGCAACGCCCTTGCCACCTTTAAATTTAAGCCATATTGGAAAAAGATGTCCTAAAAAAGCAAAAAAACCAGCTAAAATAATAATGATATTATTTTCTACAGAATAACTTAAATTTTTTACAATAAGAACTGTAACGGTTCCTTTCAACACATCACACAGAAGAGTAAGGGCAGCCAATTTTTTACTGCCTGTTCGTAAAACGTTTGTAGCGCCAATATTTCCAGAACCAATTTTCCTTACATCACCAAGTTTTCCCAATCGTGTAAAAACAAGCCCAAATGGAATAGATCCCATGAGATATGATATCAGGAAGATAAGGCATGTATAGAACTGGAAAAGTGTTTTTAATTCATTCATTAAAGCCTCATTGCGTTTATTGATCAAATTTAAAAATTGATTGTCCTTTAACAAAGGTTTGAAGAACACGCCCTTGAAAGAGTGTATTCTGAAAAGGTGTGTTTTTTGAACGTGAATACAGTTTCTCTGCAGAGACTACCCATGATTCATCAAGATCAACCAAAATAAAGTCTGCATCAGCACCTTGTTTGAGGGTTCCCGCATCGATTCCAAAGAGTTTTGCAGGTGTCGTTGACAAAACTTCAGCTAACCTTAGCAGTGGTAAATTTTCATTATGATAAAGACGTAAAGCAGCAGCCAACAAAGTTTCTACACCAATAGCACCTGAAGTTGCGTCACTAAATGGTAAACATTTTGTATCAATATTTTGGGGATCATGGGAAGAAACAATAATATCTATTGTTCCATCTTTTATTGCTTCAATCATTGCTATACGATCTTCCTCTGCACGTAGGGGAGGAATCAAACGGAAAAAGGCATGATATTCACCAATATCATTTTGATTAAGAGACAAATGATTAATAGATACACCAGCTGAAATTTTCGCATTACGTTGCTTACCTAAACGAATAGCATCAGCAGACATGCTTGTCGATATTTGTGCAGCATGATAGCGCGTTTGCGTTAATGCCGCTAAGCGCAAATCCCTTTCGAGAGCTATGATTTCTGCTTCACTGGGGATTCCGGAAAGACCAAGCCAACTTGCTAGCAATCCTTCATTCATAACGCCTTGTTTTGTTAAATCATTGTCCTGTGTTTCATGCATCAATGTAACATCAAAATCGCGTGCATAAGTCATTGCACGTCGCATAACAGATGAGCTTTGAAGTGTTTTTCTCCCCTCACTGAATGCAACTGCTCCAGCATCCTTTAACAAACCAAATTCAGCTATTTTTTGTCCGTGAAAACCTTGAGTGATCGCAGCAACAGGATAAATATTTACCAATGATGCTTCTTGTGCTGCGCAGATAATAAATCTAACAAGCGCTACGTTATCTATGACTGGATTCATATCTGGCATCATAAGGAGAGAAGTAATACCACCAGCAGCAGCAGATTTACTGATTGAAGCGATTGTTTTATGATATTCGCCTCCTAGCTCTCCAATAAAGACGCGAGCGTCAACAAGCCCAGGAAGAATTGCTTTATTTTCTGCATTAATAATCTCTGCTTCTTCAGGAGTCCCCTGATTGAGTGCCTCTTTCCCAGCAGCCTTAATCAGCCCATTTTCGATAACAACCGTGCCAATTTCATCAATTGCACGCGAAGGATCAACAATACGAGCGTTTTGAAAAAACATTGGCTTTGTCATTTTTTTTCTCCACAGGACTTAAGGCGTGAATCCAATAACGCCTCTATGACAGCCATACGCATAGCGATTCCCAGCTCTACTTGCGTATGAATCATGCTTTGAGGTCCATCTGCGATATCAGATGCAATTTCCACACCACGGTTTATTGGGCCAGGATGCAGAATAATGCAATCGCTTTTTGCGTAAGCTAAAGTTTCTTTATGTAAACCGAAATAACGAAAATATTCACGAACAGAGGGAATAAAGGAACCCGTCATACGTTCATGTTGTAAACGCAGCATCATGATGACATCAACACCTTTAAGACCTTCTTTCATCGCATTGAAAACCTCAACACCCATATCTGAGATTCCTGCGGGTAAAAGGGTTGAGGGAGCAACCACCCGGACACGCGCTCCAAAAGCATTTAAACTAAGGATATTGGAACGAGCGACGCGTGAATGCAAGATATCTCCGCAAATTGCAACAGTTAATCCTTCAATGCGACCCTTGGTTCTTTTAATGGTTAAAGCGTCTAATAAAGCCTGTGTTGGATGTTCGTGGGCACCATCACCTGCATTGATGACACAACAATCTACTTTTTGCGCTAACAAAGAAACTGCTCCAGCACTACTATGGCGAACAACAAGTATATCTGGTTTCATTGCATTGAGGGTTGTAGCCGTATCAATTAAGGTTTCCCCTTTTTTTACCGATGAATTGTCAATAGCTACACTCATCACATCTGCTCCTAAACGTTTTCCGGCTAATTCAAAAGAAGATTGTGTTCGTGTGGAAGCTTCAAAGAAGAGATTAATTTGGGTGCATCCACGCAATGGATATTTTTTTATATCAGTTTCTTTAGAGAAGATAATATTCGCATCTGCTCGGTCAAGCAACGTGATAAGGTCTTGCCTACTCAGACCTTTAATACCTAAAAGATGTTTGTGGGGAAAAAAAGGGGGAAAAGTGTTTTGAGTCATAGCATTCTTTTTTATCTCTCTTTAACAAGTGAAACATACATTTATTCGAATATAATAAATGTTTTGTAACCTCAAAAAGACAAATAGTCTACGATGTGAATTAATTGAATAAATAATAGGAATATGCCTATGAGTGCTGTGTCTGCGCAAAATACTCGCCGAAAAAATGCATTTCTTAGTGATACGCTTATGTTCCGTATTGCCTCTATTTTGCCTAAATTTTTATTAACAAGCTTTGAAGAAATAGGAGATTTTGTGGTAAGTCATGAAGCACAGGAGCTATCCTCTTTAGCGAATCGTTATCGACCGGTATTGCGCTATAATGATGAATGGGGAAAACCAACAGAACAGTTAGAAATACACTCTTCTTATCAAACTCTTCAAAAATATTTTAGACAAACTGGTTTGGTTACTTCTCTTTGGGAAAATACAACCACAGAAAACGGAGTACGCTATCAAGCTCGCGCTATTCGCTTAGCCTTATCTGCTAGTCTGGATACAGGGCCTTTAAATGAGGTTATTATAACAAGTGCAGCTATTGCAGTCTTAATTAGTGATGCTGAACTATTCAAAAAATGGCAAAATGCACTTTTATCACGCCAATATGATTTATCATCAAAGCCTGTTAATAGAAAAAAAGCGGCTGCGATTACATGTGCTTTTGATGATGCTGAAAAACAAGAAAAATACTCTTTAAGCTTTCCACGTGTTAAAAAAGTTTCTTTTGATGAAAAAATGGGACGTGATTTGTATCGCTTAAATGTTGTAAAAACAAACGTTATTAATCCTATAGTGGATGGATATCTTGTTAGTGCAGATTTAGATGGCCATTTAAGCTGCTTTTTAGTTCCACGCATACAAGAAAATGGTGCATTAAATGGTACCATATCGATTCGTAACTTAGTGCAACGTTCCGGAGAATTTTCAACACCAGAAGGCGTTGTTGATTTTCAGGGTAGTTATGGTTGGCTTTTGGGTAATATAGGAGAGGGAGGTAAAGTAATTAAGGATATCGAAACAATGATGCGTTTTGATCAATCTGTAATATCAACAGGTGTACTGCGAGCTGCACTTCAATCTGGCATAGACTTTTTTCGAAAAAAAATACCAGATCAACCATTACCGGCACTGACAGAACGTATTTTTGCAGATATTGCACTGGATATTGCTGCCGCACAAGCTTTGGTTTTGCGTTTAGCCAGAGCCTTTGACAACGCTGCAAATGACCGTTCTGAAGCAGCTTTTGCACGAATCATGACGCCCATTATTGCTTATCACGTAAGCCAATTAGTCATTCCTATTATTGGAGAAATTGTTGCTCAGCTTGGTATCGAAAGCTTTTTAGAAGGTAATCCGCTATCACAAATGTTGTGTAATAGCCCTGCACGAATTGTGAGAAATAATTCTTCTAATCAATTAGTAAAGGATGCAATTCTTATCGCCGAAAAAGCACCAGGATTATTCCAAAAATTGTTAGAAAAAATCGCTATTGATATTGGACCAGCAGGACCACGAGCAATTGAAATTATAAAATCTGCTGTAGATATGGCATCAGCAAATGAAGGAGCAGGGAGATTTTTTGTTGAACAAGTGGCGTATGCAGCTGCAGCTGCATCGTTACGCTTTACAGATATAGAACATGTTGCCAACGCCTATATGGAAAGCCGTCTTGGAGGACAATGGAGATCTTCTTACGGAATGCTAATTGCACGCTATAATGCAGGACATCTATTAAATGTTCTTTATCCTTCCATATGATGAAGGATTTGAATTCTATTGAGAGCACCTTGCAATATAAAAGCAGCAGCAGCCGAATCAATGCGGGCTGCTCTTTTTGCACGCGATACATCCATTTCGCAAAGAGAGCGTTCTGCAGCAACAGTTGATAAGCGTTCGTCCCAAAAAACAAATGGAATTTCTGTATGTGCTTTCATATTGCTCACAAAAGTTCTTGTTGCCTGAGCACGAGAACCGCTACTTCCATTCATGTTAAGAGGTAAGCCAATGATAACAACTCCAACATTTTCATAATTAAAAATTTTTACAAGTGCGTGAGCATCTTGCATAAATTTTTTTCGTTGAAGCACAGGACGCGGATTTGAAAAAGTTAGACCAATATCAGAAATCGCAATTCCGATAGTTTTTTTGCCCAAATCTAAACCTGCTATTGTTTTCCCAGGCAAAAGATGTGTAATAACTTCATTGATATTAATAATAGCCATATGGTTTACAATTTAAGTCTTTTTAGTATTTCAGATTTATCCTGATATTCTTTATTCGTGCTACCAAGATTCTTGTACTTGCAAACAAAACCTATAGCCAGTAAATGAATATCAAAATAGAAAAGCAGAAAGGCATAGTATGTCTGTTGATCAAGAAACAGTCAAGCGTATAGCATGTTTGGCACGTATTGCTGTCCAAAACGATGAAATGGAACGTGTAACAAAAGAACTCAATGTTATTCTAGGGTTTGTGGAACAGCTGAATGAAGTTGATGTTAGTAGCGTTGAACCATTAACGTCAGTGATACCAATGACATTACAAATGCGTGAAGATAGTATCACAGATGGTAATAAAGCAGTGGACATTGTAGCAAATGCACCTGTCACGGAAGAGAATTTTTTTCTTGTTTCAAAAGTCATCGAGTAACTTTCCTCTATTTAAAAAACTTGAGAACCAATATGACCGATTTAACGACCTTAACGATTGCACAGGCCCGCGACGCTCTAATAAAAAAAGAGTTCAAAGCGACTGAATTAACACAAGCTTATTTACAAGCGATTGAATTGGCTAATCCAACTTTGAACGCTTATGTAGCAATAACAGCAGAGCAAGCAAGAAAAATGGCTACGGAATCAGATAATCGCCTAGCTAGAGGGCAGGGTGGTATCTTAGAAGGAATTCCGCTAGGCATTAAAGATCTTTTTGCAACATACGGTGTTCATACTCAAGCCTGTTCACATATCCTTGATGGTTTTAAACCGCGCTATGAATCAACAGTAACAGCTAATTTGTGGAAAGATGGAGCTGTTATGTTAGGTAAGCTTAATATGGATGAGTTTGCGATGGGATCCTCCAATGAAACATCATATTATGGTCCAGTTATTAATCCGTGGAGGAAAAAAGACTCTAACGAAAAGCTTGTACCAGGTGGTTCTTCAGGTGGTTCTGCAGCCGCTGTTGCGGCACGACTTTGTGCGGGTGCAACAGCGACAGATACAGGTGGTTCAATACGTCAGCCAGCAACATTCACTGGAACGGTAGGAATTAAACCAACTTATGGACGTTGTTCACGTTGGGGAACTGTAGCTTTTGCTTCATCACTTGATCAGGCTGGACCTATTGGGCGAGATGTTCGTGATTGTGCTATTTTACTGAAATCAATGGCTTCTTTTGATGAAAAAGATGCCACTTCAGTTAATTTACCAGTTCCTGATTATGAAAGTTATATTGGCAAATCAATAAAAGGAATGAAAATTGGTATTCCGAAAGAATACTATCTTGAGGGAATGTCTCCTGAAATTATTTCCCTTTGGAAAAAAGGGATGAGCTGGCTAAAAGAGGCAGGTGCTGAAATAAGTGATATATCATTACCCCATACAAAATATGCGTTGCCTGCTTATTATATTATTGCTCCTGCAGAAGCATCTTCTAATTTAGCACGTTATGATGGTGTTCGTTTTGGTCTCCGTATACCAGGAAAAGATATTATTGAAATGTATGAAAATACTCGTTCGACTGGTTTTGGTGATGAAGTCAAACGTCGTATATTGATTGGTACTTATGTCCTTTCATCCGGTTATTATAATGCCTATTATCTTAAAGCTCAAAAAATACGAACATTAGTAAAACACGATTTTGATACATGTTTTGCTTCTGGCTTTGATGCAATTCTTACGCCTGCAACACCAACACCAGCTTTTAGCATTGCTGATAAAAAAATAAAAAATGATACTGTGGCAATGTATCTTAATGATATTTTTACTGTGCCAGTTAATATGGCTGGATTACCAGGAATTTCCATTCCCGCCGGTCTCTCATCAAATGGTTTACCATTAGGATTGCAATTGATTGGTAAACCTTTTTTTGAAGAAGTCATTTTTCAAATAGCATATATTATAGAACAAGCGGCTGGAACCTTTAGCGCTGAAAAATGGTGGACATGATAATGCAAAGGCATCTCTAGGAAAACGACGAGATGCTCCAGGGAATTAATTATTTATCTTTTAAAAATTTTTATTTTTTATCCGCCTAAATATGCTTCTTTAACACGTGGATCAGAAAGCATAGTTTTGCCTTCACCATGAAATAAAATACGGCCTACCTCTAGAATATAAGCATAATCAGCAATAGAAAGCGCTGCAAACGCATTTTGTTCAATGAGAAGTACAGTCTTTCCCATATCATTAATTTTTCGGATAATCGAAAAAATTTCCTTTACAAGAAGCGGCGCTAAACCCAGAGAAGGTTCATCTAATATTATCATGTCAGGATTACTCATGAGCGCGCGACCTACAGCAAGCATTTGTTGTTCACCACCTGACATTGTTCCTCCCAACTGTTTTGCTCTTTCACGTAATCGTGGAAAGAGATCAAATATCCATTCGATATCGCGAGAAATTCCAGCTTTATCATGACGGATATAAGCGCCCAAATGTAGATTCTCTAAAACAGTGAGATGAGGCATAATACGCCGTCCTTCAGGACTTAAAGCAATCCCTAACCGCAAAATTTTTTCTGGTGATTTTTTAATGATTGATTCGTTTTTATATGTAATCTCTCCATAAACAGATCGATTAAGGCCTGTAATAGAGCGTACAATGCTGGTTTTTCCTGCTCCATTAGCACCAACTAAAGTTACTATACTTCCCTTTTTAATAGACATAGAAAGATCTTGGATGGCCTTAATGGCGCCGTAATGAACGTGAAGATTTTTTATTTTAAGAATATCCATAAACATCTCCGCCTAGATAAGCTTCAATAACTTTAGGGTTGTTACGAATTTCATCTGGTGTGCCATTGGCAATGCAACAGCCATATTCCATTACCCAAAGATATTGGCAAAGCCCCATAACAACTTTCATATCATGTTCTATAAGTAGAATCGTAAGATCAAAGTCTTTTTGCACTTTCATTATAAATGTTCTAAGATCTTCACTTTCTTGTGGGTTCATGCCAGCAGCAGGTTCATCCAAAAGTAGTAATTTTGGTTTTGTTGCTAGCGCGCGCGCAATTTCTAGACGTCGTTGTACACCATATGGCAAAGCCATTGCTGATTGATTAGAAAGATGATCAAGTTGTAATCGTTCAAGAAGTTCTATTGAACTTTTACGGACTTCACTTTTTTCTTTCATTGCTTTTGGAAAAAACAAAGCGGAAGAAAACCAAGGATACTTTTCTCGGATGTGAGCTCCCACCATAACATTTTGCAAAACTGTTAGCCCCGAAAAAAGGCGAATATTTTGAAATGTCCGTGCGATATGACGTCTACAAATAATATAAGGAGGCAATCCAGAAATTTTTTGCTCATCAAAAAGAATTGTTCCACTTGTAGGAGCGTAAAATCCAGAAACCATATTAAAAATAGTTGTTTTTCCAGCACCATTCGGACCAATCAATCCAGTAATTGTTCCTCGCTTGATTGCCATATTAATATTGTTTACAGCAATTAATCCGCCAAAACGCATCACAATCTCATTGAGTGAAAGAATGATGTCGCTCATGGTTTTCCCTCAGTATTAGAAATTTTTTTACGTATCAAAAAGTTATAAATTGCATTCCATGAAAATTCGCGTTGTCCTAACAATCCTTTTCTCCAAAATAAGATAATCATTAGTAATAGAAGAGAAAACACTACCATACGAAGCCCTGGTATCCCTGGAATATGTATAGAACCTAAGGCAAACGGACTTTCAATAATGCGAAGCCATTCAAGCATGATCGTAATAGTCATACTACCTATAATACTACCTGTAATTGAACCAAGACCACCAGCAACAACAATCATCAAAATATTAAAAGTGAGAAGAAAGTTGAACATTTTTGGATCTATAGTTGAAATAAGAGCAGCCATCAAAGCTCCTCCTACACCTGCAAAAAATGCACCAACAGTAAAGGACATGCTACGGTAGAAAAAAGCATTAACTCCCATTGTTTTTGCGGCAATTTCGTCATCACGAATAGCACGCAATACGTTACCGGTATTGCTTTGCAGTAAGAGGGTAATAAATATCACTGTAAATGCTAACCAACCATAATTCCACCATAATGTAGCATTTTGAGGTATCCCCTTGATTCCTAAAGATCCATTTGTGAAAGATGTTGCATTCGTAATAACAATGCGAATAATTTCTGCAAAACCCAATGTTGCAATTCCAAGATAATCACCACCAAGACGCAATATAGGGAGAGCAATAAATAAACCTACAACGGCTGCACATAAACCACTTATAAAAACGGCCACAAAAAAAGGTAGTTGCAGATAATGTAATGGCTCAGCTATAGGTTCAAGAATCCACATCATTTCTTTCTGTTCAGGAGAAAGAAGTAAAATTGCGCATACATAAGCACCAATGGCCATAAATCCAGAATGTCCAAGAGAAAACATACCTGTAAAACCATAAATTAAATTAAGCGAAATCGCTAATATCGCATTAATAGCAATCAGATTAATAATACGAATTGTGTAGTCATTAAAATGCCTATCAACATAGAATAAAAAACAGACGAAAATCAAAATACTGATACACGATAAAAAAGTCGTTGTTAACTTTACCATTAGATTTTCTCCTGATTTTTTTTGCCCATTAATCCAGAGGGCATTGCTAACAAAATCAGAATCAATAAAACAAACGCGAAGGCATCTCGATACCCAGATACCGCGGGAAAAAATGCTATAATCATGATTTCGATGAATCCTAATAACAATCCTCCTAACATTGCTCCAATAATTGAGCCAATACCTCCAACCACAGCAGCGATAAATGCTTTTAGTCCAGGAAGAACGCCCATATAAGGCTGAATTTGAGGATAGCGTAGAGACCACATAATGCCTGCGATAGCAGCAAGTCCTGAGCCTATGCCAAATGTAAACGCAATAATTTTATCGACAGAAACACCCATCAAACGCGTTGTTTCAATCTCATATGATATTGCACGCATAGCAAGACCAGGCTTTGTTTTACGGATAATCCATAGCAGTAAAACAATGAGAACAAAAGAAACAACAGGAACGATCAAAGACATAGGAGCAATTCTAACGATTCCAGAAGCCCCTGATTTTATCTGCCATAGAAATGGGACTACAAGAAAATCTGGTTGTTTTACACCTTTCGGAACACCGCTAAAGAGTACAGTAGCAAGATTTTCAATAAAAAAGGAAACTCCTATTGCACCGATAAGTGCTGAAATACGTGGAGCATTGCGCAGAGGCTTATAAGCAAATTGATCAATAGTAATACCTACTGCACTTGTGATAAAAATGGAAAAACAAAGAGCCAAGACCCAAATTGGGGTAAAATTTTGCGGAGAAACTTTAAAATAGTAAATGAATCCTAAAGCGAGGATAAAAAAAGCAGCGACCCAATAAATGGATGGGAATTTTTTGAACCCAATAAACACAGAGTAATAAATGAGCAAAGCCAATAAGACGAGAAGAATAGCAACCCAAGCTGGCATAAAGCTAATTGTTGAAAAGAAAACAAAATACGCCCCCAGCATAAAGATATCACCATGAGCAAAATTAATGAATCTCAGTATACCATAGACCATGGTGTAACCAATAGCGATAAGCCCATAAAGAGATCCCAATGTCAGTGCATTAAAAAAATACTGGATGAACAGTTCAATGCTCATCTCTCATCCTCCCACATTTGTTAATTAATCAAGGTAAATAAGAAGCGTTTAAATTTTTGTTGAAAAAATCCTCGACTAACTTGTATTTTATAGCAGAAAAATTTCTAATTTTTTAAAAAGCAAGTTTTACTTCATCCAAATAAACACGTTTTCCACCTTTTATTTCAATTATGCCAATAGAGATTTGAGGATTATGATTTTCGTCCATAGATATATTACCAAAAGGAGTTTGAAAATCTTTTAATTTGCTGAGTGCGAGAGTAATTTTTTCACGATCAGAACTTCCAGCATTTTCAATAGCTTTCATAAACATCATGTAGCTCGTGTATCCCAAAACCGAATTTATATTTGGCTCTTTATCAGGATAAGCCGCTCTCCATTCATTTGTAAATTCTTGTGCAGATACTGACATATTAGGCATATCTTCACTGTAAGGAAGTGTTGTATGTAAAAATCCTTCCGCAGCTTTTCCTGCAATTGTCAGAGTTTCCGGATTGTCCATAGCATCTCCACCCATAATTTGAAACTTTGCACCTAACTCACGCGCTTGTTTCATGATTATGGCACCTTCAGAAAAGTACGAAGGAATAAACAAGATATCAGGTTTTTGTGCTACAATTTGTGTAAGAACAGCTGAAAAATCCTGATCTCCGGAATTATAATTTAAATTTGAGATGATTTCACCACCTAATTTTTTAAAAGCACGCGTAAAATAATTTGCAAGACCAATTGCGTAATCGCTTGATATATCTTTAAGAATAACTGCCTTTTTCGCGTGTAAAGTCTCACTCACGTAAGTTGCGATTCCTATACCTTGGTTGAAATCTGTAAAGCAAGCACGAAAGTAATATTTTCTACCCTGTGTAACAAGTGGGTTTGTTGAGGAAGTTGCAATAGTGGGAGTCTTTCCTTTTTCAGATATTTCTCCACCAGCCAATGAAAGTGAAGAGCCATAACTACCAATAATTCCATTAACTTTTTCGCTTGCAATTAAACGCATAACAGCATTAGCAGCTTCTACCTTATCAGATTTATTATCAATAATAACAAGTTCCACTTTACGTCCCAATATTTCTGGGATTTTTTTATGCGCTAACTCTACACCTTTAATTTCAAGCTGGCCTCCAAATGCATTTTGACCGCTTAACGGAAGATAAACACCAATTTTGATAGGTTCACTCGCATAGACATTTGTTACAAGTGCCATGACAACCATGACTATAGTAAGAATTTTTTTTAATTGCATTGCGCACTTTCCTCAAATCTCATTGTAATCTTTACACTTTATCTTGAACTTTTTCATCATGCAAGTTACACATTAACAAAAATATCAGTGTGTAAAAAACCTTTTGCATTATCTTTGTAAAGGTATCAATTGTAAGATATGCAGGATTTCTAAATATTCGTATCGATATTAACATTAAGAGATACGACAATATGGGGAAATCTTAATCTTGGGGCTTGCGTGTTGATGCAAGAGCAATGTTTACTTAACGTAGAGAATCAATATTGTACAATTTAGAGCTACAGGATCACATTTTATTATGACGACTAAGAACGCATTAAAGGATTGTTCCCCATCTGAGGAAAGTATAGGTGCTTGTGGTGAAATTATTGAAATCAGTGGTGTCATTAAGTGGTTTGATGGTAGTAAGGGGTACGGGTTTATTGTACCTGATTTGCCTAATTTTCCCGATATATTGTTGCATATTACGGTAATGCGAAAAGATGGTTTCCAAACCGCTTTGGAGGGTGCTAAGGTTATCTGTACCGTGGAAAAAACTGAACGAGGGTTGAAGTGCGTTCAGGTGAAATCCATAGATTGTTCTTCAGCGGTTCATCCGTTAGAAACTCCAGCTCGTACTCATTTTACTGTTACTCCAGAAAGCGGTTTAGAGCGCGCAATTGTAAAATGGTTTAATCGCGATAAAGGATTTGGTTTTCTTAGCCGTGGGCAGGGAACAGAAGATATTTTTGTTCATATGGAAACGTTACGCCGTTTTGGTCTAGCAGAGCTTCGTTCTGGGCAAGTTGTTCTTGTGCGTTTTGGCAAAGGGGAAAAAGGTTTGATGACAGCAGAAATTTATCCTGACATAGGCGTTCCATTTGCTACGCATTGAGTTTTACTATTAGAGTTACATGGTTCCTTTATTTTAAGGAGATTACTATAATATAAAATTAAGTAAAAATAGCAATAATGCTGCCATCTCTGCAAGAAACCATATATGTGAATACAATGAAACAGATTACTAATGTTACATTGAGCACAATAATTGAAGTGACTGTTTTATTCTTTCCTGTTTTTGGAATTCAAGTGCCTTTTATTTTTGCAACAAAGCTAAAGATGTGCTTGTAAAAGATAAGAGTGTTCAAAACATTTGGTACAGAGGAAAAACTATTCTGCTACACTCTGTTTATGTTAAAAATGAATGTAACTGTGGCAAAGAATGCTAGAGCTCCTTGGCATCTTTTTTTTAAATACAAACAATGCCGGGATGGTTTTTTACGGAGGAGGTATAATTTTTCTACAGTTTCAAGCAGTGAATTGTTTAGTGAAGCACATTAACTTTTTACGTAATCGTGTCATACTTTTTAGAAATCAAAGAAGTAATAAATTAAAGAATGGGCAATTTTTTTATGTAGATGGTAAATACACTTTTATCCTTAGCTATGTTTAAAAAAAATGCTGGGGGAATTATCGTGTCGATTTTAAAAAAAACTTTCTCATTTTCAACGGGTGCTATTTTATCAGGAATATCCGCAATTTTTGAATTTGAGGTTTATTCTTGTGAAATTTCTAAAAAACAAATACTGAAGGGACAGTGGATTACTTATCCTGCTATTTTTAGAAAATGCAAAGGTGATAAAAAATGATAGCAGAAGATATTCGTTTTTTTGAATACAACGGTTTACGGTTTGCTTATCGAGAAGAAGGGCAGGGGGTACCTATTTTATTAATTCATGGTTTTGCATCTTCTGCACGTGTAAATTGGTACGCAACTAGCTGGTTTCGTACCCTCACTGAGGCTGGATATCGTGTCATTGCTATTGATAATCGTGGACATGGAGACTCAGTGAAAAGCTATGATACTTCTTTTTATACACCCCAAGCCATGGCTTATGACGCAGTGAGATTGTTGCAGCATTTAGGATTATCTAAAGCACATGTTATGGGCTATTCTATGGGTGCCAGAATTAGTGCATTTATGGCTCTTTTACATCCAACATATGTGCACAGCGTTATTTTTGGTGGTTTAGGTATTGGTATGGTAACAGGAGCAGGAAATTGGGAACCCATCGCTGAAGCTCTTTTAGCAGATGACATTTCGACTATTACCAATCCGCGTGGTTTGATGTTTCGTCAATTTGCAGATCGAACTAAAAGCGATAGACGTGCTCTCGCTGCTTGTATTATCACATCAAAAAAAGATTTAACAGCATCTGAAATTTACAAAATTAAACAACCTGCACTTGTGGCTGTTGGTTCATTAGATGAAATTGGCGGTGAAGCAGAACCGTTAGCAGCTTTGTTACCTTGTGGTGAAGCTTTATCAATTCCTGGTAGAGATCATATGCTCGCTGTAGGAGATAGGCTCTATAAAAAAGGCGTTATCAATTTTCTTTCTCGTTATCCCATTATATGAGCATTATTCCATACATTTTAGAGCTTAAGAAAATATTTGATATTTTTTATTTGAAACAATTTGAGAAGCTTATTCATAAGTAAAGCTTTTTGTGTAAATTGTTATAAAAAATTGGGAGAAGTAGTAATAAATGTTAGTGAGCTTAGTTTATATGTTTGTATAAAAATATAATTTCCTTTTTTTAGCTTAAATATAGTATGAATTAATTAAAGAAAATTATTTTCTATTTACGCAATAGGAATTTTAGTAAACAAAATAACTGTCAAAAATGAAACTGTTTTTATTTTATAAAAGTTCACTTTTTACAAGAAAGAAAAAATTATAAATGATTGATCAATGTTTCGTCAGAATATGTTTGTAAGCGCAGATGTTAAAAAAATTTTAAAGCATTTTTTACTTTTAAATATATACGTATATATTTAAAAATGATAGTTACTTTTAGTAAAATTTCTTCAACATATGTGTAAAAATAATGATATTTAAAATATATTAAATATAAGCGAAAATTTATAATAATATTTTTATACATTTAGATAATACTATAATTGCTTTATTTTTAAAGTAAATTTTAAATGGCAGCGTTTTAAAATATAGGAGAGCATGGTGAATGATAATGAAATAAAAAAACTTGATAATTATTTTAAAAACACATTTCAAAATTCAACATTGCAAGTAAAAGCACGCCCAAAAAAGGAAGATTCTTGTGAAGTTTATATTGGAGATGAATTTTTAGGTGTTATCTATCGCGATGAAGATGAAGATGAACTATCATACAATTTCTCAATGGCTATATTAGACATTGATTTAGAAAGCTAGTTTTTATGAATCTTATTGAATGAAATCGTTCTTCATTCAATAAGATTCATATGAGTTTTGATGCTTTGAAGCTTGTGTGTGTGTTTCGAGCAATGATAAGATGATCATGAACTGCAATACCCAACGCATTTGCTGCATCTTTTACTCTATACGTCATTGTTATATCTGCTTCAGAAGGTGTAGCATCTCCAGAGGGGTGGTTGTGCACTAAGATAAGTCCTGATGCGGATAATTCCAAAGCTCGAGATATTATTTCTCGCGGGTAGACAGGAGTGTGATCAATGGTTCCAGTTTGTTGCACTTCATCAGCAAGTAAACCATTTTTCTTATCAAGAAATAAGATACGGAATTGTTCGCGTGTTTCGTGAGCCATGGTAGCTTTACAATAAGCTAAAACTTTATCCCATGATGAAAAAATATCACGTTTAAATAATTCTGCACGAGCAAGACGCCCAGCAACACCTGAAATAATTTTTAAGTCAGTGGCAGTTACTGGACCGCATCCTTTAATTTCTTGAAGTCGATGAATATCCGCGCCCAATACCTCAGATAATGAGCCAAAACGTGCTATCAAATTTTTTGCTATTGGTTTTGTATTTGCCCGAGGAATAGTGCGAAAAAGCAACAATTCAAGATATTCGTAGTCTTCAATTGCATTCCCTTTTGAGTTTAAATAGCGTTTACGGAGACGTTCACGATGCCCTTGGTAATGCTTATGTGTCTGTGATTTTTTTTGTCTTGGATTAAGTGGAGAACTTGATGCCAATGAAAAATCGTTGTTATCTCCCTTTTTATTCATTTTTCAGCCACAACATTTCTACATTTATTTTTCAGGCGTATGAATTTGGAATATAGAAAATATTTTCAGGAGATGCTGTAAAAATTTCGCATCCATCATTTGTTACACCAATTGTATGTTCGTATTGTGCAGTAAGAGACCGATCGCGTGTAACCGCAGTCCAGCCATCAGATAAAATCTTAACCTGTGGTTTTCCAAGGTTGATCATAGGTTCAATTGTAAACATCATACCTTGTTTTAATTCTACTCCTTCTCCAGGTTTTCCGTAATGTAAAATATTGGGCGCATCATGAAAAAGCTGACCGATACCATGTCCGCAAAAATCTCTCACAATAGAGCACCGTTCGGATTCCGCATAATTTTGAATGGCTGCCCCAATATCACCTGTAGTTGCTCCAGGTTTTACTACGGCGATTCCTCTCATGAGACTTTCATGTGTTATTTTTAGCAGACGTTCCGCAGCCCGTTTGATTTTTCCAACAGGATACATACGGCTTGAATCTCCATGCCAACCATCGAGAATAAAGGTCACATCAACATTAATAATGTCACCTTCTTGCAAAAATCTTTTATTAGGTATGCCATGACAAACAACATGATTGATAGAAGTACAACATGAATGACTGTATCCATGATAATTAAGGTCAGCGGGAAGAGCTCCTCGCTCTGCAGCAAAAGTAAACACAAAATCATCAATTTCCTGTGTAGTGATGCTAGGCTTAATAATATCTGTAAGTGCATCGAGGCATTCCGCAGCAATGCGGCCAACTTCGCGCATTTTAGAAAAAGCGTGCTCATCAAAAATGCGAATTTGTCCGTTAGATTTTAAGGATGTTTTATTATATTCAATATAATCAGTCATTGCTTTTTCTGCTTTCTATTTTCACTCGGTGAATCGGAAAAATACCTTCTGCACTTACGTGACATTTTACAGCATAAAACTCTACCCCTGATTTTAGTGCTAAATCGAATTTACGTCCATAGATTGGATCAAGGTCATAGCAAATTTTAAAAGCAGAGCAATCTTCTCGTTGAATCACGTAAAGCATAGCAGCTCTTTTTCCTTGTTGCACAACTTTTATGAGTTCTTCAAGATGGCGTGCGCCACGTTTTGTTACGGTATCAGGAAATTCTGCTAATCCTTTTTGACGAATACAATGCACATTCTTAACCTCTAAATAACAGTCAGGGGTGATACCATCACGCAAGAGAAAATCAATTCGTGATTGTGTACCGTAACGCTGTTCCGGTAAAATTGTTTTGTAACCATTTAATTCCGGTAATAACCCATTGTGAATTGCTTCTAACGCAAGTTTGTTTGGTAAAGCCGTATTGATGCCAACCAAAGTATTATTTGCCTCGACAATTTCTAATCGATATTCATATTTTCGCTTAGAGTTACTGTTGTATGAAAGCCAGATATTGGATCCGGGAATTGTTAATCCAAACATCGAGCCTGTATTAGGGACTGATACAGTGCAGACGTGTTGATCATCCCATTTAACATCAGCAAGAAAACGTTTATAACGACGGATAAGTTTTGCAGGAAAAAGTTTAGGAATAAAGAGCATGTCTCTTTCTTAGAATGCTTAATTTTATAATTCAACTTAGACTGTGGTCTGTAAATGTTATAGCATATTAAATAATGCCCTGTTAATCTAAAAAATATTAAGGAAACTAATATAATTGTCCAAGACCTAATAACAAAAGTTTGTTTTTATTTTCACAATTTATTATTAATTATTACTCCATAATAATTAATAATAAATTGTGAATGTAAAAATAATATTCGACCGTAAGCTATTATACTTTTATACTTTGTGATCAAAAAAATCAGCTGTAAGAACATAACGTATTGGAATTAGGTAAGATCGATGGCTGGAACCAATAAAAATCGTAAAAATTTAACAAATGGTCCAATTATTATTTTAGTTGAACCGCAGCTTCCTGAAAATATTGGTATGGTAGCAAGGGCAATGGCAAATTTTGGACTCTCTAAGCTTCGGTTAGTTAAACCCCGAGAAAAATTTCCAAATGAAAAAGCTAGAGCCTCAGCAAGTAAAGCAGATCATGTCATTAACGACACAGTAATTTTTGACACATTGCGTGATGCAATTGCAGATTTGCATTATGTTTTTGCTACAACAGCACGTGAAAGATGTGGTTTTAAAACTGTAAAAAGTGCAGTTGAAGCAGCAGGAATGTTGCGCCAGCGTGAGAATATTGGACATAGAACAGGTATTTTATTTGGAAGGGAGAGATGGGGATTAGAAAATGATGAAATCAGCCTAGTTGATGAAATTATTACTTTTCCAGTTAATCCTGCTTTTGCGTCACTCAATATTGCGCAAGCAGTTTTACTTATGTCTTACGAATGGATGAAATCAGGTTTGGAGGATGTAAGTGATACGGCTTTTCGTGCAGTAAAGATGGAGCCAGCAAATAAAGCAATGCTGCACGGTTTTTTGTCTCAATTAGAAAAAGCTCTCGATGTTCGCGGATATTTTA
The DNA here is from genome assembly GCF_037070895.1 of Bartonella vaga. Taxonomy (NCBI): domain Bacteria; kingdom Pseudomonadati; phylum Pseudomonadota; class Alphaproteobacteria; order Hyphomicrobiales; family Bartonellaceae; genus Bartonella; species Bartonella vaga. The sequence goes on along the minus strand of NZ_JAYMZK010000008.1, from coordinate 5,362 downwards.
GACCGCGAGAACGCAAAGAAGTGATGCTTGCAAATCTATATTCTGTTTTTACACGTGCTAATTTTAGTGAATCTGAAGTTCATTTGCTACGTGGAATTATCTCTTCATTGGATCATTTTTCTCCAAAGTTTCCAAGGGGAAGCAATGCACAACTAAATCTTGAACGTAAAAATTAAAAATGAGTGTGCAAACCAATGGATGAACGACCTATTCTTTTTTTCGACAGTGGTATTGGTGGTTTAACAGTGTTGAGGGAAGTACGCGCTCTTATTCCTGAAACGCAATTCATTTATGTTGCCGACGATGCGGGATTTCCTTATGGAAATTGGGAAGAAAACACTCTAAAAAACCGCATTTTAAAGCTTTTTACAAATCTTTTAAAGCTCTATAATCCTAGTTTATGTGTAATTGCTTGCAATACTGTTTCTACATTGATGATGGCAGATTTACGACAGAAATTTCCTCAGATTCTTTTTGTAGGCACGGTTCCTGCAATTAAAACAGCAGCCGAACGAACAAAAACTGGTTTTATTTCAGTGCTAGCTACTCCTGGAACAGTGAAGCGTACTTATACACATAAATTAATCAATTCTTTTGCTGCCCAGTGTCACGTTAAGCTTGTCGGAAGTGAAAAACTTGCTGGATTTGCTGAAGATTACCTACGTGGAAAACCTATAAATTTAAGTGAATTACGTCAGGAAATCCTTCCATGCTTTGTTGAAGAAAATGGAAAATGTACTGATATTATTGTTTTAGCTTGTACACATTACCCTTTTTTGATTGACTTTTTTTATGAACAAGCTTTATGGCCAGTTGAATGGATTGATCCAGCAAAAGCTGTGGCCAAACATATAAAATCATTATTACAGGAAAGATTGTATTCCCCAAATATAAAGAAGTATAAAAACTTTGCATTGTTTACATCGCAAAATATAACTTCTTCAACAGAGCGCTTATTAAAAGGATTTAGCTTAAATGTTATGAAAGGTGTTGACTTTTTGGAGTAAGACCAATAAAGCTGCTTTGGTTTTTTCTTTCGAGAAAATTTCATTAATTAACGTGTCCCGTGAATGACTTGGCATGTTTGATGTGTTGAGGTATTCTGTCAGTCTTTGTATTTGAAGGCAGAGGAGGGTGCGTTTCCTTGAAGTCTCATTATGGGATCTCTTTTTTATTTTAAAGGAAATGCGATGAGTAAACGCGAAACAACAAAATATAAAATTGACCGCCGTATGGGAGAGAATATTTGGGGTCGCCCAAAATCTCCTGTTAATCGTCGTGATTATGGTCCAGGCCAGCACGGGCAGCGCCGCAAAGGAAAACTTTCTGATTATGGTGTACAATTGCGTGCTAAGCAGAAATTAAAAGGATTTTACGGTGATATTTCGGAAAAGCAATTTCGTAAAACTTACGAAGAAGCTGCTCGTCGACGCGGTGATACTGGTGAAAATCTTATTGGTCTCTTAGAATCGCGCTTGGATGCTGTTGTCTACCGTGCAAAATTTGTGCCTACGATTTTTGCTTCTCGCCAATTTATTAATCATGGTCATATCAATGTAAATGGTCGACGTACCAATATTCAATCTTATCGTTGTAAGCCAGGTGATATTATTGAGGTTCGTGAAAAGTCAAAACAGCTTGTTTTGGTATTGGAATCTGTACAGTTAGCAGAGCGTGATGTGCCTGAATATATTGAAGCAGATCATAATCAAATGAAAGCAACATTTACTCGTGTTCCTGCTTTTGCAGACGTTCCTTATGCTGTGCAAATGGAACCCAGTTTAGTTGTTGAGTTTTATTCTCGTTAAATTCTCCGCAAGGAGCATTACTCTCTTAATTTTGTTATATATTCAAAAATATATTGTGTTACTTTACGGTCTTTGAAGCTAACCAACGGTTTTTGTGAATGGTGCTATATCAAGTTTGTTGTTATATAATTATGGCAATGTAGCTTGTATAGCTCCATTTCTTTATGTATCTCAATTTATAATACATCAGTAGAGCATTAATTTAAGCTGCGTTACGTCTGTTTTTGTTTCTGTTATTCTTGCAGAGCAAACTTATTTATTATGCAGGATTATAATATTATGGATGGTGTTTCGATTGAATATCAAACAGTAGAAGAAAATGTAGAGAAGACTGATAATTGTCATCCAATATTCAGAAATGCTCCTTCAACTGTAGAGTTTAACAAATTGCGTAAACGGCTTTTACGTCATATACGGCAAGCGTTAGATGATTTTTCTATGCTTTCTTCAGGAAAAAAATGGCTTATTGCTTTATCAGGCGGAAAAGATTCTTATGGCTTACTAGCTCTTCTTCTTGATTTAAAATGGAGAGGTCTTTTACCTATTGAAATTCTAGCCTGTAATCTTGATCAAGGACAACCAGGATTTCCAAAGAACATTCTTCCGGACTTTTTAAAGTCTTATAAAATTCCATATCGTATTGAATATCAGGATACTTATTCTATCGTTACAGATAAATTAGCGCATACACAAACATATTGTTCGCTTTGTTCTCGATTGCGACGTGGTAATTTATATCGTATCGCGCGTGAAGAAAAATGCTCTGCATTAGTGCTCGGACATCACCGTGATGATGTTTTAGAAACATTTTTTATGAATTTATTTCATGGCGGCCGACTAGCTGCCATGCCTGGAAAGCTTATAAACGATGAAGGAGATCTTTTTGTCTTGCGTCCACTTGTTTACGCTGCTGAGGAAGATATGGAAAAATTTTCTCAAGAAATGCAATTTCCTATCATTCCTTGCAATCTTTGTGGCAGTCAAGATGGTTTACAACGCAATGCGATGAAAGAAATGCTAAAAGATATTGAAAAAAGGATGCCAGGACGTAAGGACACAATGATTCGCGCTCTGACAAATATACGTCCAAGCCACTTACTTGATAAAAAAAATTTTAATTTCAAAAGTTTATCATAAGTATTAAGTATTAATCAAAAATAAGCCTAAGTTTTTTATAACTTAAACTGCGATACCATAAAGATCGTAAGCGTCTGATTTTTCGATTTTTACGGTAACAAATTCACCCACACGTAATGGGCGCCGTGACGATATATGTATAACACCGTCTACTTCTGGCGCATCATATTGGCTACGACCTTTAGCGACTTTTCCTTGACTTTCATCAATCAGAACTTGGAGTCTTTTTCCGATTTTTCTCTTTAAAAGGTGAGTAGAGATTTTTTGTTGTGTTTCCATAAAGCGATGCCAGCGGTTTTCTTTTACTTCTTCAGAAATATTTTCTAAGCCTAAATCATTTGCGACAGCACCTTTTACTGCTTCATATTTAAAACAGCCAGCACGATCAATTTTTGCTTCCTTTAACCATTCAAGAAGTATGTTGAAATCTTCATTTGTTTCTCCTGGAAAACCAACGATAAAGGTTGAGCGTAAAACAAGATCTGGACATATTGCTCTCCATTTTTCAATTCGACGGTTTATTTTTTCCATAAATGCAGGACGTTTCATATTGCGTAAAACAGCTGGTGATGCATGTTGAAAAGGAATATCTAAATAAGGAAGAATTTTTCTTGCAGCCATAAGTTCAATAATTTCATCGACATGAGGATAAGGGTAAACATAATGCATGCGTATCCAGATACCCATATTTCCTAATTCGCGACAAAGATCGAAAAATTTCGTTTTTACTATGCGGTCTTTCCAAGTACTTTCAAGATATTTAATATCAATGCCATAAGCACTCGTATCTTGGGAGATAACCAAAAGTTCTTTTACACCGACTTGTACAAGTTTTTCAGCTTCGCGAAGAACATCATCAATGGGACGTGAAACAAGATTACCACGTAGGGTAGGGATAATACAAAAACTACATCGATTAGAACATCCTTCAGAAATTTTTAAATAAGCATAATGACGAGGTGTTAAACGAATACCTTGTGGAGGAACTAAATTGATAAATGGATCATGAACTGGAGGAATAGCTGTATGAACAGCTTGTATAACACTTTCATAAGCTTGTGGGCCTGTAATAGCCAACACATTAGGATGGGCTTGACGAATAACATCAGGATCAGCACCAAGACATCCCGTTACAATAACCTTTCCATTTTTTTTAAGGGCTTCATCAATATTAGCTAACGACTCATTTCGAGCAGAATCAAGAAAACCGCAGGTATTTACAATAACGAGATCAGCACCTTGATGCTTATGTGAAATTTCATAACCTTCAGATCTGAGCCTTGTAATAATTCGCTCAGAATCTACCAATGCTTTGGGACATCCGAGAGAAACAAAACTAATACGGGGTACTGCCATGATAAATCCTGCAACTTTATAACTTTAAAGTTATTTATTTTTTTATAATATTTATATGTTTTTTCTCAAAGATTGTGACACAATACAAAAAAATACCAAATAATTTTTTAATGGGTTCTCGGATAATATTTAGGAAAATATTTTTATCTTTTAATATTTACGAATAAGTCCGATAACTTTACCTTGTATCTGTACACGCTCAGATCCATATATATGCGTTTCATAGTGAGGGTTTGCAGCTTCTAATGCAATCGAGGCTCCTTTACGTCGATAACGTTTTAACATTGCTTCTTCTTTATCAATGAATGCAATAATAATTTCACCTGACATTGCTGTATTTTGAAGCTTTATAATTATAGTATCTTTATTAAAAATACCGGCTTCAATCATAGAATCATCTTTAACTTCTAAAGCATAGTGTTCACCAGAAGTAATCATATCTTGTGGTAAAGAAAGCGTATTTGTTTGTTGCAATATCGCGGAAATAGGCACACTCGCAGCAATGCGCCCCATAATAGGAATCACAATATTTTCTTTCCCTTCCGTCTCATAATTACCAAAGTTGCTAAAGTTTTTTGATAATTTTCTTTCATTTTTCTCTATCATATTTGGAGAAATTTTACGAGCTAAAGAAAGATCAAATGTTATTTTATCGGGAAGTCGAATTACCTCAAATGCACGAGCACGATTTGGAAAACGACGTATAAAACCTCGTTGTTCTAAGGCTACAATGAGTCTATGAATACCAGATTTTGAAGAAAGCTCTAATGCAATTCTCATTTCATCAAAGGAAGGAGGAATACCAGTTTCTTTCATATAATTGCGAATGAACAACAGTAGCTCATATTGTTTATATGTTAGCATTGAATATTCCAATCAAAAAGGAAACAAATAGAAAACAAAATATATATTTATATAATTTTTTAGATATAAATTTAAATAATTTTCTATTTTAAATAGTAAAATTAATAAACATGTACACTTAGCTATATTAATAATAACTATATATTATTAATATAAATTTTTATTTTATATAAAAATAATTTTACTATATTGTGTAT
>NZ_JAYMZK010000007.1:0-77553 GCF_037070895.1 Bartonella vaga | reverse complement strand
GCTATGGATGTCTCTTTGATTGTTCCGATTGCGATGGAGGAGAAGCTTCGTTTTGCTATTCGTGAAGGTGGTCGTACTGTTGGTGCAGGTATCGTTTCTAAAATCATTGAGTAAATAATGCTTGTTGAAGAGCGTCTTTATTGTTAAAGGCTTTTTGATGACAGGGAAATAAAGAGCATGAACAGTCAAAATATCCGCATTCGCTTAAAAGCATTTGATCATCGGATCCTAGATGCATCGACGCGTGAAATTGTGTCGACTGCTAAACGTACTGGTGCCGATGTCCGTGGTCCCATTCCGCTTCCTACGCGGATTGAAAAATTTACAGTCAATCGTGGTCCGCATATTGACAAAAAGAGTCGTGAGCAGTTTGAGATGCGTACACATAAGCGTCTTCTTGATATTGTTGATCCAACACCACAAACAGTAGATGCGCTTATGAAGCTTGATCTTTCTGCTGGTGTGGATGTTGAGATTAAGCTTTAAGGTTTGAAGACAGAAGGAACAGACCCGATGCGTTCAGGTGTAATAGCACAAAAACTTGGTATGACCCGTGTTTATAATGATGCTGGTGAGCATGTGCCGGTAACGGTACTTCGTTTAGAAAATTGTCAGGTTATTGCTCAGCGTACAGTTGAGAAGAATGGTTATACTGCTGTTCAATTAGGTGTTGGCTTTGCTAAGGTTAAGAATACCTCAAAAGCTCTTCGTGGGCATTTTTCTAAAGCTTCCGTTGAGCCGAAAGCCAAAGTGGCGGAATTTCGTGTTAGTCCCGATAATCTTCTTGATATCGGTACTGAGATTACAGTGGAACATTTTGTTCCGGGACAGAGAGTTGATGTAACAAGTACGAGTATCGGTAAAGGTTTTGCTGGTGTTATGAAACGGCATAATTTTGGTGGGCATCGTGCTTCACATGGAAATTCAATCACACATCGTGCTCATGGTTCGACAGGACAGAATCAAGACCCTGGTAAAGTGTTTAAAGGTAAAAAAATGGCTGGCCATATGGGGCAGGTTCGTGTCACAACGCAGAATATTGAAGTTGTTTTCACAGATGTTGAACGTGGTTTGATTTTAGTGCGCGGTGCTGTTTCTGGCTCTAAGGGTGCTTGGATTTTAGTGCGGGATGCTATAAAAAAGCCTCTTCCTAATAATGTGCCGAAGCCTGCAGGTATTCGTCATCTTGGGAAAGAGATAACGGAGGTGGTTGCTCCGGTGATGGAAGCCTCTAAAGCTGAGGGAGCCGAATAATGGATCTTGTAATTAAAACCCTTGATGGTAATGAAGCTGGTAAGTTAAAAGTTTCTGAGGGTATTTTTGGTCTTGCTCCGCGTGAAGATATTTTGCAGCGCGTTGTTCGTTGGCAGCTTGCGTGTCGCCAACAGGGAGCACATCAATCGCAGGGGCGATCTGATGTATCTCGAACAGGGGCAAAAATGTTCAAACAAAAAGGAACTGGGCGTGCTCGGCACTCTTCTGCTCGTGCGCCACAGTTTCGAGGCGGTGGTAAAGCTCATGGTCCGGTAGTTCGTAGCCATGCCCATGGTCTTCCTAAAAAAGTTCGTGCATTTGGAGTGCGTCTTGCTTTATCAGCTAAGTTAAAGGCAAATGATTTAATTGTTGTTGATGATTTTAATGTTAAAGATGCTAAAACTAAAGTTCTTGTTGCTAGTTTTTCTAAGCTTGGGTTCGATAATGCTCTCTTAATTGGTGGTAAAGAAGTTGATATTAGCTTTTCTCGTGCGGCATCTAATATTCCCAATATTGATGTTTTACCAGTTCAAGGGATTAATGTTTATGATATTTTGCGTCGCAGCAAACTTGTTTTATCAAAAGCAGCTGTTGAGGCTCTCGAGGAGCGTTTTAAATGACAGACCTTTGCCATTATGATATAATTGTTAGTCCAGTTATTACTGAGAAGTCGACTATGATTTCTGAGTATAATCAGGTTGCTTTTAATGTTGCGCCAAAAGCGACTAAGCCTGAGATTAAGGCTGCTGTTGAAGCGCTTTTTGGTGTTAAGGTGGAATCAGTTAATACGGTGATCCGTAAGGGTAAAGTAAAACGTTTCAAAGGTACTGTTGGTCGGCAGAGTGATGTCAAAAAAGCGATCGTAACTCTGGCTAGCGGTCAGTCTATCGATGTTTCGACAGGTCTTTAAGGAGGCTCGGAGATAAAATAATGGCACTTAAGCATTTTAATCCAACTACGTCCGGGCAGCGTCAGCTTGTTATTGTAGATCGTTCCTGTCTTTATAAAGGGAAGTCTGTAAAAGTATTGACTGAAGGTCTGTCATCAAAAGGTGGACGTAATAATCATGGACGAATTACTGCTCGTTTTCAGGGTGGTGGTCATAAACGTAGCTATCGGTTTGTTGATTTTAAGCGTCTTAAACGTGATGTTCCTGCAGTAGTTGAGCGTTTGGAATATGATCCAAATCGCACTGCTTTTATCGCATTGATTCGCTATGATGATGGGCAGTTAGGTTATATTCTTGCGCCTCAGCGTCTTGGTGTTGGTGATTCTGTTGTAGCTGGTTCACATGTTGACGTTAAGCCAGGAAATGCTATGCCGGTTGGTAATATGCCGGTAGGAACAATTATTCATAATGTTGAGATGAAGCCGGGGAAAGGTGGTCAGATTGCGCGTTCAGCTGGTACTTATGCGCAGTTGGTTGGGCGAGATCAAGGGATGGCTATTCTCCGTCTTAATTCTGGAGAGCAGCGTTTAGTGTCTAGCAGTTGTTTTGCCACTGTTGGTGCTGTTTCGAATCCTGATCATGGAAATATTAGCGATGGTAAGGCCGGTCGATCACGTTGGCGTGGTAAGCGCCCCCATGTTCGTGGTGTTGCTATGAATCCAGTTGATCATCCACACGGTGGTGGTGAAGGTCGTACATCAGGGGGGCGTCATCCAGTGTCTCCTTGGGGAAAGCCTACAAAAGGTAAGCGTACGCGTTCTAATAAAGCCACTGATAAATTTATCATGCGTACGCGTCATCAGCGTAAGAAATGAGAAAGGTAGTTTAAAGTGGTTCGTTCGGTTTGGAAGGGTCCGTTTGTTGACGGCTATCTTCTTGGGAAGGCAGAAAAGGTACGTGCAAGTGGGCGGAATGAAGTTATAAAAATATGGAGTCGTCGCTCTACTATTTTGCCACAATTTGTTGGTTTGACTTTTGGTGTTTACAACGGCAATAAGCATATTCCTGTTTCTGTTTCTGAAGAGATGGTTGGGCATAAGTTTGGTGAGTTCGCTCCCACTCGGACTTATTATGGGCATGGTGCGGATAAGAAAGCGAAGAGGAAATAGGGATGGGAAAAGCTAAGATTCCGCGCCAGCTTAAGGATAATGAAGCAAAGGCTGTTGCTAGAACGATTCGTGTTAGTCCGCAAAAACTTAATTTGGTTGCTGCAATGATTCGTGGGAAGAGGGTTAATGTGGCGCTAGCTGATTTAACATTTTCACGTAAACGTATTGCTGGAACTGTGAAAAAAACTCTTGAATCAGCGATTGCAAATGCGGAGAATAACCACGATCTTGATATTGATTCGCTTATTGTTGCAGAAGCTTATGTTGGTAAGTCGATAGTGATGAAACGTTTTCATGTTCGTGGTCGTGGACGTACTAGTCGGGTTGAGCGTCCTTTCTCGCATCTTACTATTGTTGTTCGTGAAGTTACCGAAAAAATGGAGGCTGCATAATGGGGCAGAAGATTAATCCAATAGGGCTTCGTCTTGGAGTTAATCGGACTTGGGATTCCCGTTGGTATGCTGATAGTGGTGAATATGGGCGTCTTCTTCATGAGGATTTAAGGATTCGTTTATATGTGCTTGAAGAGTTGAAGCAGGCAGCTATTTCTAAGGTTGTTATTGAGCGTCCTCATAAGAAATGTCGTGTAACAATTCATTCAGCGCGTCCTGGTCTAATTATTGGTAAAAAAGGTGCTGATATTGAAAAGCTTCGTCGTAAGCTTTCTGAAATGACAAATGCTGAGACTTCATTAAATATTGTAGAAATTCGTAAGCCGGAAGTTGATGCTACGATTATCGCGCAATCAATTGCTCAGCAGTTAGAGCGTCGTGTTTCTTTTCGGCGTGCTATGAAACGTGCAGTTCAGTCAGCTATGCGGCTTGGGGCGGAAGGAATCCGAATCAACTGTTCTGGTCGTCTTGGTGGTGCTGAAATTGCTCGGATGGAGTGGTATCGTGAAGGTCGTGTTCCCCTTCATACTTTGCGTTCTGATGTTGATTATGGTACAGCGGAAGCTAAGACTGCATACGGTATTTGTGGTGTTAAGGTTTGGGTCTTTAAGGGCGAGATTCTTGAGCATGATCCGATGGCTTCAGAGCGTAGAGCTACAGAAGTTGATCATTCTGGATCTTCGTCAAATCGTCGCCGTGAAAATGTTTAATTTTTGTGGTTGAGCTAAAATTTGGAGTAGAGAGCAATGTTGCAGCCAAAGCGCACAAAGTTCCGTAAGCAGTTCAAGGGCCGTATTCATGGTGTTTCGAAGGGTGGTACGGATTTGAATTTCGGTGCTTACGGTTTAAAGGCTGTCGAGCCAGAACGTATTACTGCCCGCCAAATTGAGGCGGCTCGTCGTGCGATTACACGTTATATGAAACGTTCTGGTCGTGTATGGATTCGTATTTTTCCGGATCTTCCTGTTACATCTAAGCCGACTGAAGTTCGTATGGGTAAGGGTAAGGGTAGTGTAGATTATTGGGCAGCTCGTGTTGCGCCTGGTCGTGTCATGTTTGAGCTTGATGGCGTTCCTGAAGACGTGGCACGTGAAGCGCTCAGGTTAGGTGCAGCAAAGTTGCCTATTAAAACGCGTTTCATCCAGCGTATTGCTGAATAAAGAGGTTAAGCGATGAGAGCCATAGAATTACGGGCGCAGACGCTCGACCAAATGAAAGATGAATTGGCCAAGTTAAAGAAAGAGCAGTTTAATTTGCGCTTTCAAAAAGCGACAGGTCAATTGGAAAAGACTGCACGTGTTAGGCAAGTTCGTCGTGATATTGCGCGTGTTAAAACTTTTCTTCGTCAGAAGATAAACGAAAGTAAGGTTTAAGGAAATAAGAGATGCCTAAACGCATTTTGCAGGGTGTTGTTGTTAGTGACAAAGGCGATAAGACTGTGGTTGTCAAAGTGGAGCGCCGTTATTCTCATCCACTTCTAAAGAAAACTGTTCGGCAGTCTAAAAAGTATAAGGCACATGACGAGAACAATCAGTTCAAAATTGGGGATCTAGTTTCTATTCAGGAATCTAGACCGATTTCGAAAGATAAACGTTGGGCTGTTGTTAAAAGCAGTGTAGCGTAGTTATTAGGTTTATTGTTTTAAAATTTAACAGTGTTTTTATTTTTATTGCTAAAGTTTAAAACAATAGTTTTATCATTATTTGGCAGGCAAATCTGGGTATATTGTAGGTATCTCCAGATGTGGATATATAAGAGAAGGTGGCCAGTCATGATTCAGATGCAAACAAACCTCGACGTTGCCGATAATTCTGGTGCTCGTCGTGTCATGTGCATCAAGGTGTTGGGCGGTTCAAAGCGAAAATATGCTTCGGTCGGTGACATTATTGTTGTTTCGGTTAAGGATGCTATTCCTCGTGGTCGTGTTAAAAAGGGTGATGTGATGAAAGCTGTAGTGGTACGTACTGCTAAAGATATTCGTCGCGCAGACGGTAGTGTTATTCGTTTTGATAGCAATGCCGCCGTTTTGGTGGATAATAAGAAAGAGCCGGTCGGTACACGTATCTTTGGGCCAGTTCCTCGTGAGCTTCGTGGTAGGAATCATATGAAGATCATTTCACTTGCTCCTGAAGTGTTGTAAGGAGTAATTTTATGCAGAAGATTCGAAAAGGTGATAAAGTCGTTGTTTTGTCCGGTAAGGATAAAGGGTGTCGTGGTGAAGTAATTAAGGTGAATCCGAAGGAGAGTAATGCTTTTGTTCGTGGGGTTAATATGGTTAAACGTCATCAACGTCAGACGCAAAAGCAAGAGGCTGGAATTGTTTCTATGGAGGCTCCGATTCATTTGTCTAATTTAGCGATTGCTGATCCTCAAGATGGTAAGCCTACTCGTGTGGGTTTTCGTATGAATGCAGATGGTAATAAAATTCGTTTTGCCAAGCGTTCGGGAGAGTTGATTAATGGCTGAAGAAAAACTAATGCCGCGTATGAAGAAGCATTATTTTGAAGTGGTTCGTAAAGCGCTTCAAGAGAAGTTTAATTATAAAAATGTTATGCAAATTCCGCGGGTTGATAAAATTGTTGTTAATATGGGAATTGGTGAGGCAACTGCTGATTCTAAAAAGCCATCTGCTGCTGCCGAGGATTTGGGGTTAATAGCAGGTCAGAAGGCTGTTGTTACCTGTGCGCGTAATTCTATTGCGACCTTTAAGGTTCGCGAGGGAATACCTCTTGGGGCTAAAGTTACATTGCGTAAAGATCGTATGTTTGAGTTTTTGGATCGTCTTGTTACAATTGCACTTCCGCGGGTTCGTGACTTTCGTGGTCTTAATCCAAAAAGCTTTGATGGTCGTGGCAATTTTGCTATGGGTATTAAGGAGCATATTGTGTTTCCAGAAATCAACTACGATAAAGTTGATCAAATTTGGGGTATGGATATTATCGTTTGCACGACAGCAAAAACGGATGATGAGGCACGTGAATTGTTGCGTGCTTTTAATTTTCCTTTTCGTTCGTAACGGCAAGCGTAGCGAGGTGAAAATATGGCCAAAGTAAGTGCCGTTGAGAAAAATAAGCGTCGTAAGATGATGGTAAAGCGTTATGCTGCGCATCGGGCACGCTTGAAGATGATAGTTATGGATCAGAAGATTTCTCTTGAAGAGCGTTTTAAAGCTTCTGTCCAGTTGGCAGAGTTACCGCGTAATTCTGCAAAAGTTCGTGTTCGTAATCGTTGTGAGGTTTCTGGGCGTCCACGAGCTTATTATCGTAAATTAAAAATGTCGCGGATTGCATTGCGTGAACTTGGTTCTATAGGGCATATCCCAGGCATTGTTAAGTCTAGTTGGTAAGAGGAGATTTTAAATGTCTATGTCAGATCCTCTTGGTGATATGTTAACGCGTATTCGTAATGCAATTTGTCGCAAAAAAGGGAAAGTGGTTACACCTGCTTCAACGCTTCGTGCGCGTGTTCTTGATGTTCTTCAGTCCGAAGGCTATATTCGTGGATATAGCAAAGTTAATTTGACTGCTGGGAAGTCTGAGATTGAAATAGAGTTGAAATATTTTGAGGGAGTGGCTGCTATTCGTGAGATTTCACGTGTTTCAAAGCCAGGTCGTCGTGTGTATGTTTCAGCTAAGTCACTTCCTCAGGTCGCAAATGGTCTTGGTATTTCGATTTTATCGACTCCTCAAGGAGTGATGGCAGATCATGAGGCGCGTGAACGGAATGTTGGTGGAGAGCTTCTCTGTCGTGTTTTCTAGGTTATTTTAAGAAAACAGAATAAAAATAGGTTAGAACAATGTCTCGTATTGGAAAAAAGCCCGTTTTAATTCCTTCTGGGGTTACTGCGACTGTTGAGGGTCAGTTGGTTAAGGCAAAAGGCCCAAAAGGTGAACTAAGCTACGTCGTTAATGACGAAGTCCTGGTCAAGCTTGAGGAGAATGCTATATTGGTTTCTCCGCGGGATCAATCAAAGGATGCGCGCTCTAAATGGGGGATGTCGCGCTCAATGATTGAGAATATTTTTTGCGGTGTGAAGGATGGCTTTGAAAAGAAGTTAGAAATTAATGGTGTTGGTTATCGTGCTGCTTTGCAGGGGCGAGATGTTCAGTTATCGTTAGGTTTTTCACACGATGTAGTTTATAAAGTGCCGGTGGGTGTGACTGTAACGGTTCCTAAGCCTACAGAAATTGTTGTTTCTGGAATTGATAAGCAGCAAGTTGGGCAGGTTGCAGCAGAAATTCGCGAGTATCGTAGACCTGAGCCTTACAAAGGCAAAGGTGTTAAGCATGCCGATGAGCGTATCTTCCGTAAAGAAGGTAAAAAGAAATAAGGATTTTGCATCATGGTTTCATCTAAGGACATTATCCGGCGTCGTGCACGGCGTGTTCGCCGTAGAATTAAAATGGTTAGTAGTGATCGCCTGCGGCTTAGTGTTTATCGCTCAAATCAGAATATTTACGCACAGATTATCGATGATTTGCGTGGATGCACACTTGTTTCAGCATCCACTCTTGAGGAGAGTTTAAAGAAAACGCTTAAAAGCGGTTCTGATAAAGAAGCTGCCTTTGCTGTAGGTAAATTAATTGCTGAGCGTGCAAAGGAAGTTGGTGTTAATAAGGTGGTTTTTGATCGTGGAGCATATGTTTACCATGGTAGAGTAAGGGCTTTAGCTGAAGCTGCTCGTGAAGGTGGCTTGAGTTTCTAAGATATTTTATTCGAAAATTTGAGTAAAAGGGTTCTTCGATATTTCGTGTAGGTTCCTCTTGTTTTATAGTGGAACTTTGTTGTCGTGCTTCCGGAAAAGAAAAAGGAATGAGGAATGGCACAAAAAGAACGTGGTGAGCGGGATGAACGTGATGGTGAATTTGTCGACAGACTTGTTCATATCAATCGTGTTGCTAAGGTTGTTAAGGGTGGTAGGCGTTTTGGTTTTGCTGCTCTTGTAGTTGTTGGAGATCAAAAAGGGCGCGTAGGCTTTGGTCATGGTAAAGCTCGTGAAGTTCCGGAGGCGGTTCGTAAGGCTACGGAAGCTGCAAAGCGTGGGATGATCTATGTCCCGCTTCGGTCTGGACGTACATTGCATCATGATCTTGAGGGCCGTCATGGAGCTGGTCGTGTATTATTACGTTCGGCTTCTGCTGGTACCGGTATTATTGCTGGTGGACCGATGCGTGCTATTTTTGAAACTCTTGGTATGCAGGATGTTGTTGCAAAATCATTGGGCTCATCTAATCCTTATAACATGGTACGTGCAACATTTGATGCGCTAAAGCGTCAGATGCATCCTAGAGATATTGCTGCTCAACGTGGTATAAAATATTCTACTTTGCAGGCGCGTCGTAAGCATTTAGTTGATGCAGAAGGGTAGTTTCTGAGATTATCAGAAAAGGAATTAGGAAATGGTTCAGAAAAAATCTCAGGATAGCAAAACTGTGACGATAGAGCAAATTGGTAGTCCAATTCGGAATTCGCAGATTCAGCGTGCAACTTTAAAAGGGCTCGGATTAAATAAAATGCGGCGGCGACGTGTTTTAGAGGATACGCTTTGTGTGCGAGGTATGATTAGTAAGGTTCGGCATCTTGTTCGTGTTGTAGATGAAGATTAAAAGTTGCAGGAGTATAAAATATGAAACTCAATGAGCTACGTGATCGTGACGGTGCAACAAGAAATCGTAAACGTGTTGGGCGTGGTATTGGTTCTGGTACTGGTAAAACTTGTGGTCGTGGTGTAAAAGGGCAAAAATCACGTTCTGGTGTTTCGCTTAATGGTTTTGAGGGTGGGCAAATGCCTATCTATCGTCGTTTGCCAAAGCGTGGGTTTAAAAATTTTTTTGCTAAAACCTATAATGAAGTTTCTTTGGGACGTATTCAGTTTGCGGTTGATGCAGGTAAGTTAGATATTGAGAAACCTGTTGATGCTATCGCATTGCAAGAGGCGGGTGTTATTCGTCGTATAAAGAGTGGAGTACGTCTTCTTTCTGATGGTGATTTTAAAGAAAAGATCGTATTTCATGTTTCCGGTGCTTCTGAAGCTGCTCGTGTTAAAGTTGAAAAAGCTGGAGGTCAGGTTACTTTTTCTGGTACTGTTCGGTGAGCTTTTTTGATGTAAATGACGTTCTAAAGAAGGGGGGCTTCGTTTTTGGATATCTTTTATGGAAAATTATGTAAGTTTTGCATTTATATATGTATGACGGTATGTGTTTTAAAAGTTATACTTCTATGATTTTAAAAATTGAAGTATAGACTGGAGACGTTTTATGGCATCAGCGGCAGAGCAATTTGCTTCTAATCTAAATTTTGGTACCTTTTCACGTGCAACCGAATTAAAAAAACGTATTTGGTTTACCTTGGCTGCACTTCTTGTGTATCGCTTTGGTACTTATATTTCTCTTCCTGGTATTGATATTGATTCTTTACGGCAAACATTTGAACATCACGCATCTGGTGTTTTAGGATTGTTTAATATGTTTGCTGGAGGTGCTGTTGGACGCATGGCAATTTTTGCTCTTGGTATTATGCCGTATATATCTGCGTCAATTATTGTGCAATTGCTAACCTCAATTATTCCTTCGTTAGAAACTCTCAAAAAAGAGGGTGAATTAGGAGGCCGAAAGGTTATTAATCAGTATACCCGCTACGTAACAGTAGTGTTAGCTATCCTGCAGGCGTTTGGTATCGCGATTGCGCTTGAAACTGGTATAGGAACAGACTATCAGATTGTTGTTGAGCCCGGTGTTATGTTTCGTGTCTCTTCTGTTATCACACTTGTTGGTGGAACAATGTTTTTAATGTGGCTTGGCGAGCAGATTACGTCACGTGGTATTGGCAATGGAATTTCTCTCATTATTTTCACAGGTATTGTGGCTAATCTTCCTTCTACTTTTGCTCAACTTTTAACTGCTCATAGTCAGGCTGATTTATCAACTTTTTTATTAATAGGAATTATGCTTATTGCGATTTCTGTTATAGGAGTTATTGTTTTTGTAGAGCGTGCGCAACGGAGAATTCTTATTCAGTATCCGAAACGTCAAGTTGGTAATCAGATGTTTCAAGGAGATATGTCACATCTTCCTTTAAAACTAAATACTGCGGGTGTTATTCCTCCGATTTTTGCTTCATCCTTGTTGTTATTACCCGCAACTATTAATAATTTTTCTGATAAAATGCCGCAATGGGTTCAAACTGTTTCGTATTCTCTTGATCATGGACAGCCACTTTACATGATTATTTATGCCATTTTGATAGCATTTTTTTGCTTTTTTTATACAGCTATTGTATTTAATCCAAGCGATACGGCAGATCAGTTGAAAAAACACTCTGGTTTTATTCCGGGTTTTCGTCCGGGTGAGCGTACAGCTGAATATATTGATTATGTTTTGACACGTATCACTGTTGTGGGAGCGATTTATATTGTTTTGGTCTGTTTGCTACCTGAGTTTATGATATCTGCGCTACAGGTCCCTTTTTATCTTGGGGGGACATCCTTATTGATTGTTGTTACTGTTACACTTGATACAGTTGCTCAAATTCAGGGGCATCTTATTGCGCACCAATATGAAGGATTGATTAAAAAGTCAAAACTTCGTGGAGGTAAGAGGAATCGATGAGAGTTGTTCTTTTAGGGCCTCCCGGGTCTGGAAAAGGTACGCAAGCTAAAATGATAACTGAAGAGTATAATGTGCCTCAGTTATCAACAGGTGATATGTTGCGTGAAGCTATAGTCCGAGAGACGGAAGTTGGAAAAAAAGCCAAAGCTATTATGAGCTCTGGTGCTTTGGTTTCTGATTGTATTGTTAATCAAATTGTATCAGATCGGATTGATGGTAGTGATTGTATAAACGGCTTTGTTTTGGATGGGTATCCGCGAACTGTAGCACAGGCAGAAGCGTTGCAAAAAATTTTGCAATCAAAAAATATGTGCCTTAACGCCGTGATCGAGCTGAGTGTTGATGAAGATGTGTTGATTGAGCGAATGAAAAAACGTGTTGAGGAAACAATAGCTGCGGGTGGGCAAGTTCGTTCAGATGATAATCCTGTTTCTTTTGCTAAGAGATTATTGGAATATCGTGAAAAGACGGCTCCTTTATCGAAATTTTATTCAGATAGAGGATTTTTAAAGGTAGTGGATGGAATGATTGGTATCACCGAAATATCATGCATAATTAGAAAGTTTCTTGACGAAGGAATTTTTTTTAAAAGAGATGAAAAGTGTTGACTTTTTTTATGAGATCTATCAGAAACGGTTTAAAAATTATTTCGATAAAATAAAATAGAGGGATTCGGAATTTTTTTATATCGGATCACTTCTTCTATAAGGTACATCAAGTATTTTATGGTTAATTATTAACATAACCAAGGAGAATAGGCGTGGCTCGTATTGCTGGCGTCAATATCCCGACGAATAAGCGTGTTGTTATTGCGCTTCAATATATCCACGGGATTGGACAGAAATTTGCTCAAGAAATTACTAAAAAGGTTGGTATTCCTGCAGAGCGTCGTGTACATGAGCTTTCGGATGCGGATGTGCTGCAGATCCGTGAAGCGATAGATCAAGGCTATCAGGTTGAAGGTGATCTTCGCCGTGAGGTGGCTATGAATGTTAAACGTTTAATGGATCTTGGTTGCTATCGTGGGTTACGTCATCGTCGTTCTTTACCTGTTCGTGGTCAGCGTACACATACGAATGCACGTACTCGTAAGGGTCCAGCTAGGGCAATTGCCGGTAAGAAAAAATAACATTAAGATTTTTTTAAGTTATTCTGTTGTTTTTCTAAAATTTTTTGCAACAGAGAAGAGGGTGGAGCTGCTGGTATTACGGTAGTGTAGAGATCGTTGAAAGGAAGGATATGGCCAAAGAAGCCACACGTGTTCGTCGTCGCGAGCGAAAGAATATTTCATCAGGTATTGTGCATATTAATTCAACATTTAACAATACAATGATTACTATTGCCGATGCTCAGGGAAATACAATTGCGTGGTCGTCTGCAGGTGCTCAAGGATTTAAGGGGTCGCGTAAGTCTACGCCTTTTGCTGCTCAGGTTGCTGCAGAAGATTGTGCTAAGAAAGCCCAGGAGCATGGTATGCGTTCATTGGAAGTTGAGGTTTGTGGTCCTGGAGCGGGTCGTGAATCTGCGCTGCGTGCATTGCAGTCTGTTGGTCTTGTCATTACGTCTATTCGTGATGTAACACCAATTCCTCATAATGGATGTCGCCCGCGGAAAAGGCGGCGTGTTTAATTGGTTATTGTTTTTTGTTGTCAGAGGCTTCTCTGATGTTCACATTGACCGTTACGATTGAATGGTAACGGAACTAGAGAACGGGAATAAAAATATGATCCAGAAAAACTGGCAGGAACTGATTAAGCCCAATAAGGTTGAGTTTTGTGCGCATGATAATCCAAATATTTTGAGCGTGATTGCGGAACCTCTTGAACGTGGCTTTGGCTTAACGTTAGGAAATGCGCTTCGTCGCGTATTACTGTCATCGCTTCGCGGTGCTGCGATTACGGCTGTGCAGATTGATGGTGTGCTACATGAATTCTCATCAATTCCAGGTGTTCGTGAAGATGTTACAGATATTATTCTTAATATAAAAGAAATTGCACTTCGTATGGAAGAAGAGGGTCCTAAACGTGTCGTCATTTGTAAAGAGGGGCCTGGTGTTGTTAAAGCAGGAGATATCAATACTGTTGGAGATATGGAAGTTTTGAATCCAGAGCATGTTATCTGCACTCTTGACGAAGATGCTGAGATTCGTATGGAATTTATTGTCAATACAGGGAAGGGTTATGTTCCGTCTGACCGTAATTGTGTTGATGATGCACGAATAGGTTTGATACCAGTTGACAGCCTTTATTCACCAATTCGTAAGGTGTCTTATAAAGTCGAAAATACCCGTGAGGGGCAAGTTCTGGATTATGATAAATTAACGCTAACAATTGAAACAAATGGTGCTGTTAATGGAGAAGATGCTGTTGCTTTTGCAGCACGTATTCTTCAGGATCAATTATCGTTGTTTGTTAATTTTGAGGAGCCACAGAAGGAAGTCATAGAAGAAGCTGATTCTGAGCTTGCTTTTAATCCTGCGCTTCTCAGAAAGGTGGATGAATTAGAGCTTTCAGTTCGTTCGGCAAATTGTCTTAAGAATGACAATATTGTTTACATTGGTGATCTCATCCAAAAAACAGAATCTGAAATGCTTCGGACACCGAATTTTGGGCGGAAGTCGTTGAATGAGATTAAAGAGGTTTTGGCGTGTATGGGGTTACACCTTGGCATGGAGATTGCTGCATGGCCGCCTGAAAACATTGATGATCTCGCAAAACGTTATGAAGACCAGTATTAAAATTTAAAGTTTAAGGAGAAGGTTTATGCGCCATAGTAAGTCAGGCCGCAAGTTGAACCGGACTGCCAGTCACCGTAAAGCGATGTTCGCTAATATGGCGGTTGCGCTGATTGAACATGAGCAGATTGTGACAACGCTTCCAAAGGCTAAGGAAATTCGCCCTATTGTTGAAAAGTTAGTTACGCTCGGTAAGCGTGGGGGGTTGCATGCGCGTCGGCAAGCAATTGCAGCTATTCGTGATGTGGGAAAAGTTGCAAAATTATTTGATACACTTGCGCCGCGTTATGCATTGCGCAACGGTGGATATTTACGGATTATGAGGGCGGGGTTTCGTACCGGTGACAATGCTCCCATGGCTGTTATAGAGTTTGTTGATCGCGATGTTGATGCAAAGGGCGCTGTGGATCGCCTACGTAGAGAGAATTCTGCTAATGAAAAAGAAACTTCTTCATAGAGATAAAGTATTTTTCTTTTGTTAGATTTTAGAAAGCCGCCTTTTTTAGGGCGGTTTTTTTGTGGATATTTCGGAATTGCTTTTTCTTGATAGATAAATACAGAAAGGATATTATAAGATATTGAATTATTTTATTTTTATAATATTTTTTATTCAAGCGGTTGTTTTTCTTCTTCATTATAAATATGAATAAGAGTTATTAGCTTATGGAGGATGAGAGAATTTCTTGTCCTATTAGTATTTAAAGGATAGGTTAGTTTTGAGGAGTGAGTGATGAGGCATTCTCTTTTGCTATGGCTTTTTTTTGCTATTATGGCGCAGATATCTTTTACTTATGCATATTCCCAAATTCCGCAAACACAAAAAGAAATTACCCTTTCATTTTCTTCTTTAGTAAAAAAAACTATTCCATCTGTTGTGAATATTTATGCAGCGCGGCAAATTAGAACGCGTTCGCCTTTTGAAGGTGATCCATTTTTTGAGCAATTTTTTGGGCGCTATCAAAATAACCGCCCATTCCGTAGACAATCTTCGTTGGGATCAGGGGTAATTGTTGATGCACGTGGTTTAATTGTTACCAATTATCACGTTATTAAGGATGCAGATGAAATTAAAGTTGCTCTTTCTGATGGACGAGAGTTTGAAAGTGAGATTATGCTAAGAGATGAAGAAACAGATATTGCTGTTCTTAAAATTGATGCAAAGGGAGCTCAGTTTCCTATTCTTCCTCTAGGAGATTCTGATGCAGTTGAAGTTGGTGATCTTGTCTTAGCAATTGGTAATCCTTTTGGTGTTGGTCAAACGGTTACAAGTGGTATTGTTTCAGCACAAGCGCGTACACGTGTTGGGATTTCTGATTTTGACTTTTTTATTCAAACAGATGCTGCCATTAATCCAGGAAATTCTGGTGGAGCTTTGATTGATATGAAAGGACAGTTAATCGGGATTAATACGGCTATTTATTCTCGTTCAGGCGGTTCTGTTGGGATTGGTTTTGCCATCCCAGCAAATCTTGTGAAGGTGATGCTTGATACTGTTAGACGTGGTGGAAAGCATTTTGTACCACCTTATATTGGTGCATCTTTTCAAAGTGTTACGCCCGATATTGCAGATAGTTTAGGTTTAGAACGTCCTTATGGTGCTCTTGTCATTGAAATTATCGAAGGCAGTCCTGCTGCAAAAGCAGGTTTGAAAGTAGGTGATGTTGTTTTGAGTGTACAAGGGATACGCGTTGATAGTCCTGATGTGCTTGGATATCGTTTGATGACAGCTGATATTGGACACAGTCTTGTTTTAGAATATTTACGAAGTGCTAAGATTTTTAAGACAGAAATAACCATTTCATCGATACCGGACTCTGCATTTTTAAAATCTGAAAAAATTATTGATGAAAGCCCTTTTTCTGGTGCTGAAATATTGGATGTAACACCGCAAAATAGACAACGTTTTCATCTTCCAGCATCTACAAGAGGTGTTGTGATTACCAATCTTGATAAAATGAGCAACGCTGCTGGAATTTTTTGTCCCGGAGATATTTTACGTGTTGTTAATGGTCATAAAATTCAAACAGTTAGTCAGTTGAAAAAGATTCTTATGCGAGATCATCCACGCATTTGGCATTTAGAATATGAACGTAATGGTGTGTACATTCGCCAATTTATTCGCTGAGGTCTTTTTTGAATAAAGATTTTTTTACTTCTTCATTTGGTATTCAAATTCAGAAAAATCGGCCGCTTGCAGAAAGAATGCGTCCTCGCTCTCTTCATGACGTAACGGGACAAAACCATCTGATTGGAGAGAAGGGGCTTCTTTCACGTATGGTAAAAAATGGCTCGTTTGGTTCTATGATTTTTTGGGGGCCTCCAGGGACAGGAAAAACGACGATTGCACGCTTGTTAGCACTTGAAACAAGTTTTGCTTTTGAACAAGTTTCTGCTATTTTTACTGGAGTTAGTGAACTTAAGAAAATTTTTGAAAAGGCACAGATTCGGCTTACGTCAGGATCTCAAACGCTTTTGTTTGTTGATGAAATTCATCGGTTTAATCGTGCTCAGCAGGATAGCTTTCTTCCTGTTATGGAAGATGGTACTGTGATTCTTGTAGGTGCAACAACTGAGAATCCTTCATTTGCACTTAATGCTGCTCTTCTTTCTCGTGCACGTGTTTTGACATTTTTTCCCCATAACAGTGAAAGTTTAGATATTCTTTTGAAACGGGCAGAAGAAATAGAAGGGAAGCCTCTTCCCTTGAATGATTATGCCAGAGATGTTCTGATAGGAATGTCTGATGGTGATGCCCGGGCAATGTTAACATTGGCAGAAGAAATTTGGTTTGCTGCACGACCAGGGGAGATATTCGATGCGGTTGCTGTGCAAAAAATCATTCAACGTCGCGCTCCAATTTATGATAAGGGGAGAGATGGTCATTATAATCTCATTTCCGCGTTGCATAAATCCGTTCGTGGATCTGATCCTGATGCTGCCCTTTATTACTTGGCTCGTATGCTTGATGCAGGTGAAGATCCCTTATACATTGGGCGAAGATTAGTTCGTATAGCTGTTGAAGATGTTGGTTTAGCAGATCCGCAAGCTCTTGTCATTTGTAATGCTGCCAAAGATGCTTATGATTATTTAGGATCACCGGAAGGAGAGTTAGCTTTAGCACAAGCATGTCTTTATGTTGCGATTGCACCAAAATCAAATGCAACCTATATCGCATATAAAGCAGCTATGCATTGTGCACGTAAAAACGGTTCCTTGTCTCCTCCTAAGCATATTCTTAATGCACCTACAAAATTTATGAAGGAAGAAGGGTATGGACGTGGTTATCGTTATGACCATGATGAACCCGATGCTTTTTCAGGACAGGAATATTTTCCTGAGAAGCTTGGACGTCAGATCTATTATAAACCACAAGAACGCGGTTTTGAACGTGAGGTTGCAAAACGTCTTGAGTGGTGGAAAAAATTGCGACAAAAGCGGGGAAATTAATAAAAATAAATTCTATTTGTGTTATATAATTGTAAATCATCATTGATAATTGAGATCATAGCGGAAACACTTATTATTCTTATAGAGTGAAAAATTGCTCTTTGACGATAGCTTAATATGTTTTAACGAGTGTTTGGCGTTTATAATTCATAAATTGGCTCTGTATCCTATAATATTAAAGTGGTAGAGTCTGGTTTATGGCAGACCTTTTTTGCGTTAATAGTTAGGTAAATAACTAAAGATCCGTATAAAAGAAGTTCGGAGGGGTGGGTACAACACATTACATTAAAATTTAAATTGTTTCTTTTCTTGAGAAAAGCTATAAGTGCATTAAACTTCTCTTCGAGGTGTTTTATTGAAGTATATTGTTTCGTATAAAGTAAAGAATCTATTTTCATTCGTGTTCATAGGCTGTTGTGAATACAGAAAAGGGACAGAAACGAAAATAGTCTGTGAAAATCTAAACTCGAGGGTTTAGTTAGAGTAAAGGAACAGTGTACACCGGAGATTGGGTTGTTATGAATCGGTTAAGGATATAATTGTGGATAAAAAAAAAGCTCTCGATGCTGCTCTATCACAAATTGAACGCTCTTTTGGTAAAGGCTCAATTATGCGTCTTGGGCAAAAAGAGCAAGTTGTTGAAATTGAAACAGTTCCTACGGGTTCATTATCCTTGGATATCGCTTTAGGTATAGGTGGACTGCCAAAGGGGCGTATTATTGAAATTTATGGACCAGAAAGTTCTGGAAAAACGACATTAGCTCTTCATGCTATTGCTGAAGCACAGAAAGTTGGAGGGATTTGTGCTTTTGTAGATGCAGAGCATGCTCTTGATCCTATTTATGCACGTAAACTTGGTGTTGACTTAGAAAATTTGTTCATTTCTCAGCCAGATACTGGTGAGCAGGCATTGGAAATTACTGAAACACTTGTTCGTTCTGGTGCGGTTGATGTACTTGTTGTTGATTCAGTTGCAGCTTTGACACCACGTGCGGAAATTGATGGTGAAATGGGGGATGCTTTACCTGGACTGCAAGCACGGTTGATGAGTAAAGCTTTACGAAAACTCACGGCATCAATTTTTCGTTCTAACTGTATGGTAATCTTTATTAATCAAATTCGCATGAAAATTGGTGTGATTTTTGGTTCTCCTGAAACAACGACAGGTGGGAATGCATTAAAGTTTTACGCTTCTGTTCGCTTAGATATTCGTCGCATTGGATCCATTAAAGATCGCGATATGATCGTTGGAAATCAAACGCGTGTTAAGGTGGTGAAGAATAAATTGGCTCCCCCATTCAAACAGGTTGAGTTTGATATTATTTATGGTGAGGGTATTTCCAAATTAGGTGAGTTGATTGATTTAGGAGTAAAAGTTGGTATTGTTGAGAAATCTGGCGCGTGGTTTTCTTATAATTCTCAACGTCTAGGACAGGGGCGTGAGAATGCAAAACAGTTTTTACGCGATCATGCAGAGGTAGCAGTAGAGATTGAGACAGCTTTGCGCCAAAATGCTGGTTTGATTGCGATCGAATTGTTAGAAAATGTAGGGTCAGGAAATACAGAAAGTGATGAAACAATTTGATAAAGGGATGTTCGATTACAGTTTCTTTAGTTAAAAATTTTTTTGTTTTTTATTTTTTAGAATTTTTAAATATCGGATCGTTTGTTTTTTAGCTTTTAAAAAGAATATTTCGCCCTTTAATTAAGTTAGCTCTGTGTGTAGCAAAGAGAGCATTTAATGAAGGGAGAATGTGGTTTTGTGCTGTACTCTACAGGTGTCAATATGAATAGTGTTAATAGCATACGGTCAACTTTTCTGAATTATTTTCATCTTAATGGGCATAAAGTTCTTTCTTCTAGCCCTCTTGTTCCACATAATGATCCTACACTTATGTTTGTGAATGCCGGAATGGTGCCGTTTAAAAATATTTTTACTGGACTTGAACAGCGTTCTTATAAACAGGTGACAACTGCACAAAAATGTGTTCGTGCTGGTGGGAAACATAATGATCTTGATAATGTTGGCTATACGGCGCGTCATCATACATTTTTTGAAATGTTGGGTAATTTTTCTTTCGGTGATTATTTCAAAGAAGAAGCCATTTTTTTATCATGGAATCTTTTAACAAAAGAATTTTGTCTTCCAAAAGATAAATTATTGGTGACTGTTTACCACAGTGATGATGTCGCTGCTGAATTATGGCATAAAATTTCAGGTCTTCCAGAAGAAAAAATTATCCGTATTGCAACGACTGATAATTTTTGGGCGATGGGTGATATAGGACCTTGTGGCCCTTGTTCAGAAATTTTTTATGATCATGGTGATAAAATACAGGGGGGCCCACCAGGAAGTGCTGATGAAGATGGCGATCGCTTTGTTGAAATTTGGAATCTTGTTTTCATGCAGTATGAGCAGGTGAGCAAGGAAGAACGTGTTGATTTACCTCATCCTTCTATTGATACTGGTATGGGATTAGAGCGTGTCGCTGCTGTTTTGCAGGGAGTTCATAATAATTATGACATTGATCTTTTTCGTGCGTTAATTGGTGCGTCAGAAGATATAACGGGGGTTAGGGCAAGTGGTGATTTTGTTGCGAGCCATCGTATAATTGCTGATCATCTTCGCTCATCTGCATTTTTGATTGCTGATGGTGTTCTGCCTTCCAATGAAGGTCGGGGATATGTTTTACGTCGTATTATGCGTCGTGCTATGCGTCATGCTCATCTTCTTGGTGTTAAAGAACCATTAATGTGGCGTCTTTTTCCTGCTTTAGTCTGCCAAATGGGGCAAGCTTATCCTGAATTAGTACGTGCTGAATCCTTGATTTCAGAAATTTTAAAGTTAGAAGAGGTACGTTTTCGAAAAACTCTTGAACGAGGGCTTGGTTTGTTGAATGAAGCGAGTCTTAATCTTAAAGAAGGTGATCATTTTGACGGTGAAGTAGCTTTTAAGCTTTACGATACATATGGTTTTCCACTTGATTTGACGCAAGATGTTCTTCGGCATCGTGGAATATCTGTTGATGTTAATGCTTTTGATAAAGCTATGGAATATCAAAAAAAAGAAGCACGGGCAAATTGGTCTGGCTCCGGTGATACTACAACAGAAGCAATTTGGTTTTCTGTTTTTGATCAAGTGGGAGCGACAGAATTTTTGGGTTATGAAACAGAAAAATCTGAAGGTATTATTACAGCTCTTTTACTCGATGGTAAAATTGTTGATCATATTTCTTCAGGACAGAAGGCTATTCTTGTTGTTAATCAAACACCTTTTTATGGTGAATCTGGTGGGCAGATTGGTGATAGTGGTACTATTTCTAGTGAAAAGTTTATTTTTGATGTGCACGATACTCAGAGAAAGGGTGATGGTATTTTTATCCATATTGGAGAAGTGAAGTCTGGTCACGCAAAGGTATCTGATTGTGTAGAATTAACTGTTGATATTGTTCGCCGCAAGAAAATTCGTATGAATCATTCTGCTACCCATTTGTTACATGAAGCTTTACGTCAAGTATTGGGATCCCATGTTATTCAGAAAGGTTCTCTTGTATCACCGGATCGGTTGCGTTTTGATTTTTCTCATCCAAAATCAGTTAGTTCAGAAGAGTTGAAAAAAATAGAAGATTTAGCAAATGATATTGTTTTACAAAATAATGAAGTAATAACACGACTCATGGCGGTAGATGATGCAATTTCTGAAGGAGCTGTGGCATTATTTGGTGAAAAATATGGTGATGAGGTTCGTGTTATTTCTATGGGGGATAGACTGGAAGATGAAGGGTTAAAACGACATTGGTCAATAGAGCTTTGCGGAGGCACTCATGTGCAGAGAACAGGTGATATTGGGTTAATCCATATTGTTTCTGAAAGTTCTGTAGCAGCTGGAGTTCGCCGTATTGAGGCTTTAACAGGTACAGCCGCACGCCTTTATCTTAGCCGCCAAAATGAGAGAATTGGTGAAATTGCTGACCTTTTAAAAACTTCTTCTTCTGACGTAGAAGAACGTATTAGAGTTTTTCTTGATGATCGTCGTAAACTTGAAAAAGAATTAAATGATGCACGCAAGAAAATTGTTCTGGGTAATGAGGCTATAAAGAATGATCAAGAAGATATTAGCGTCATCAATGGTATCTCTTTTATAGGACATGTTGTAAAAAATGTTTTACCACGCGATCTTAAAACATTAGTGGATTCTGGAAAGAAGAAGATTGGGTCCGGAGTAGTCGCTTTCATTGGTGTTTCAGAGGATAATAAGGGAACTGCTGTTGTCGGGGTTACTCATGATTTAACTGATCGGTTGAATGCCGTCGATTTAGTTCGTATTCTTTCAGGTGTTCTTGGTGGTCAAGGCGGTGGTGGTCGCCCTGATATGGCGCAGGCTGGTGGTCCTGAGGGGGACAAAGCTTATGATGCGCTTACTACATTAAAAGCCTTTCTTGAAGGATAATATTTGTATTTTGGAGCTTCTAGGTTTCTTAACGAAAGGAGATTTTGTAGCCTAGATATGATTTTTCTTTAAAGATGGAGTATGTTGTTCTATGCCGTCATGGCTTTGTGCAAGGGATTAGGTTTCATCCTTTCCTGCTATTGAAGTTTATTGGTTATTAAACCTCCATCGTTAAGCAGTTTATAGAAGCCGCTGTCTTTATCTATTAATTCTTGAATGCTTCCTTTTTCAATTAAGTGATCTCATCTTAGAAATAGTGCAACATCGGCTTTTTTGTTCTATAATCGTAATGGTTTTCTTTGTTTTAACTTCAAGTGCAATATTCAAAACAGGTTGAGAAGAATTTTGAAATTATAGGTAGTGTGATAGAATTATATTGTATTCTTAATAATTTTGGAGGAACGGTAGATTTTCATGTTCATTAACATGAAAGGTTGTATCTTTCATTGCCAAAAAATTCTTATTGTTTTGTTTGTTAAAACACGTCTAAATTAATAGAATTGTTAGTTTGATCCAGAAAGCTAATTATTTATTGTAAATAATTTGACGAGAGATATCATTTTTCTTCTGTCTAATTAGCCTTTTTTTACAAAAAAGCTCTAAAAATAAGGATACAACCTGTTGAAATAGTTTAAGCTATTCGCAAAATTTCACCAATTAAGAACATGATTTGGTGCTTTGTAAAAATTTCTTGTATACCGGAAAAGATGTTAAATTTTCTTCCTTTATTTAGTTGTGGCTTTGGACGATGCAAACGTTAGAAATTGAGACAGTGATATGTTTTAAAAAGTTATCATAATAGCTTGCTACAGTGGTTTTCCCATCTTTTGTTTTTAGTATCTTGAATGTGCAGTTAATGCATAGGTTATGGTGAGTGCGAACATTACTGTTGAGAGATGCCAATTCATGTCAAAGACAATGGGACTGAGAACGAATAAGTAGAAAATTATTGAGAGCTGTTGACGCATAAAGTCAAGTTATGAAGTTAACACGGAGCTTGTGGGCAGGAAAGGGTATATGAAGAGCATTAGAAGTTTTGTGCTATTGATGTAAATGAATGGCACAGCAATAATACGTTCGAAAGATTCAATTAAAATAATTAACCGACCTCTACGTGGCAAGTGGTTAGCAACTGCGCAGAAATAATGGGGTATAAGCAATAATATATGAAATACTAAGAATAGCTAAATCATAAGAGTTGGGATAATACCTGGCTTCTCTACAATTGAGTCAATGATGCATGCAAATAAAATAGGTTCTGCAATGGTGATAAGAGCTAAAGAATATTAGCCAGTACAGATTAAAACAGATGCATTTCTTTGTTTAGATATGTCAGGACACATGCGTGGAATTTAAATCAGAATACAGGTGATTATCTCTACAGGCTATTGCACAAGCATAAAGATTGTCAATTCTTGTAGCTGCTAAGCTGTTAGCTAATAAAATTTATAATGGTAAGAAATGCAATTTTGGATACCGACTGTAATATGATGTGATAAAGCTAATTCTATAGGATATTGTTTTTTAGTTTATAAAGATAAGATACAAAAGTGGACCAATAAAATTATCTGGTAAAGGAATTTTTATGGCAGGTGTAGAAATAAAAAAGGTTGAGGAAGACGAAAATGGAATGCGCTTAGACCGTTGGTTTAAAGTGCACTACCCAGGAGTTGGATTTGGATATTTACAAAAATTACTGCGCTCTGGCCAAATACGGGTCGATGGTGGGCGTGTTAAAGCTGATTCGCGTCTTCTTATGGGGCAATCTGTTCGAGTGCCGCCTTTACCTGTTGATGACAAAAAAAGCTTTCCTGTAACGGATAAAACCCTTCGGGGAGAAAATGATGAAACTGTTTTAAGAAAAATGCTGCTCTATGAAGATCAAAAAATTTTTGTTTTTAATAAGCCTGCGGGGTTAGCTGTACAAGGAGGTTCTGGCTTAACGCGCCATATGGATAGTATGCTTGAGGCGTGGCGTAATAAAAAAGGTGAAAAACCGCGTTTGGTTCATCGTCTTGATCGTGAGACATCAGGTGTGCTCATTGTTGCACGATCAAGGAATGCTGCACAAACTTTAGCGGCTGCTTTTAGAACCCGGGAAACGAGAAAGACTTATTGGGCATTGGTCCGTGGTGTTCCTAAAAAAAAGAAGGATAAAATTTCAACATGGATGGTTAAGAGAGCTACAGAGGAAGGTGATAAAATGCAGGTTTGTGAACATGGGGAGCCAGATTCTAACCATGCAGTTTCCTATTATCGCATTTTAGATACCAGGGGACGTGCTCTTTCTTGGCTTGAAATGGAACCCTATACGGGGAGAACACATCAGTTACGTGTACATGCTGCCCATATGGATCATCCCATCATTGGAGATTCTAAATATTTTTTTTCCGATAATAATTGGATATTGCCGGGAGGAATTCAAAATCGACTCCATCTTCATGCACGTCGTATTCGTATACCTAATCCTTCAGGAGGTATATTGGATATTGTCGCACCTTTACCACCACATATGGTACAAAGTTTTAATCTTTTGGCTTTTAATGAGGATGATGCTGAGAAAAAATAAGAGAAAATTTTGTAGCTTGTTTTTTTATTTGTGTAAATTGTATATATAGATTTTGTGAAGGGGGTATGTGTATAACGTGTATCCTGTTGTGGCATAGAATATCTTCATTAAGGGCAATAATATAAAGTATATTTGCGGTTTTACTAATCAGGTATTGTTTTTATTCGATATATTGACGAATGATGTTAGAGAGTGCTCCACCGAGTTTGGATCGTTCAGTTTTAAAATAAGGGCAAATTTTTATTTGGAATAAGGTGCGTATTTTAAAATCCTTAAAAGGTTTTTGGTGCTTGTGCAAAATTGTTCCAGTTTCTTAGAGTGGAGATAAACACAGAACTTAGCTTAAATTATTTATCACAGAATGAAATTCTGTAGTAAATTTTCTTTTAGGACTCTTCTTTTCATGTTGATTTTGTTATATTTGGCAGTAGAGATATACGTGCTAAAAAGCGAGGTGGCGATCATCACAGATTGCTATCATAGTTTTTGGTAAACGCATTAAAATCTGATATCATTTCTCTGAAAATTCATAATCTTTATCAATGTTAAGCTACTTTCTGTAACACAGTGGAATCTCTCTTCATTGTGTTATAATTTTAAAAATAAAAAAATAGATCAATAAAATGGCCGCAAAGACTTTCAGTTATTTATACAAACTTTAGAAGTTATTCCTCGATGAGAGGAAAACTCTTTATCAATTTTTTCTATTGATGTAGAAATTTTCTCTGTTAACGTTTCTGTTCTTTATAAAGGCATGTTACTAGCTCTCCACTTTTTATTTCTAAGTTTTATTTAAGTTTACGGAACAAAATATAAGAGGCAAAATAATATGCGTGAAATTTTAGATTATTTTGATATGCCATTGTATAAAAAAAACTCCACTCAAAAGACTCAAAATCTTTCATGCCAGCTGTTACCTAAACGATTTTATCACGAAGTGAAGATTTCCAGTGAAGTGGAAGGGAAGTCTATATTATTGGATGGATTTCCAGTTAAAACGCCGGCAAAGCGTCGTTTTCTCGTGCCAACGGAAGCATTTGCCAAGTTAGTGGTGAAGGAATTTGCAAGCCAAAAAGAAGTCATTGATCCAGCAACAATGCCAATTACACGCCTTGTTAATACTGTTATTGACGGTATAGCTGATGATATGCAGCCTGTTTTTGAAGATTTATTGCGTTTTGTTGCATGCGATATGATTTTTTATCGTGCACAAACACCGAAAGAGTTGGTGCAGAGACAATGCAAACAGTGGGATCCTTTATTAGATTGGGCAGAAGAAAAACTTGGTGCGCGGTTTCATTTGATAGAAGGGCTCATGCATATTGAACAATCATGGGAAGCTATTCAAGCGGTAAGCAATTATTTGCGTAAAGTTGAATCTCCTTATATGCTTGCTGCACTTCATACGATGACAACCTTAACAGGGTCGGCTCTTATCGCTCTTGCTGTTGCTGCAGGAAAGCTTGATATAGATCATGCTTGGGATATTTCCCACTTAGATGAAGATTGGATGATCGGGCAGTGGGGATCTGATGAAGAAGCAATGGAACGCCGTACTCATAAAAAAGTTGAATTTAACGCTGCTGCTATAATTATTAAAACATGTTTGTAAAAAGAAAAATTCTCTTTATTTATGGCTTTTTCTAAAGCTATGACATTTTTTTGACTTTCTTGCGATTTATTTCTATCTCTTTTAACCCAGGCAATATTTCACTGCTTATTTCCAAGATTGCTTTGTCATTACCATGTAGAAAATACCATTGGTTATTGTAAAGAAGAGCAATAACCTCAGTTTGAATAGAGCGCTTTTCTCCAGTATTTGTTGTGGTTATAAAATTTACAGGCATAACAAAATAAGGGGTACCATTATCAAGTTTTCCTTCACGTTTTTGCTTTTGGTCGATGTGGATGCTCTCAATTTTATAATTTTCTTTTAGCTGTTCTATTTGGTTTTTCATGATTTTCCGGAATTGTGATTTACCGAGATTCTTTTTTGCGATTAAGCTATTGATAATTTGAGGAGGAATAGCATTTAAAATAGCATTTACATCGGCATTTTGAATCGCTTGACTGTAAGCAAACACTGCTTTTTCAAGAGCTATGAGTTTTTGATTTGTAACTGTGTGAGCCTGAGTTTTTGATACAGTAAAAGCAAAGCATAAAAGAAAGAGAAAAATAGGACAAATTCGAAGCATTGGAAACCTTGATAATTGATTTGAACGGATTTAATTAAAATTATACAGAAAAAGCAAATTGGAAAAAGGCCATTCGTACTCTTTCAAGGAGAAAAATACCCGCAAAAATAGAGGTTAAGGCCTCCATTTTTTAATCAAAAATAATGAATTATTATTCTTTAAACAGAATAGTACATATCAAACTCTACAGGATGGGGAGTTGTTTCGTAGCGTAAAACTTCTTGCATTTTTATTTGAATGAAAGAGTTAATTTGATCATCATCAAAAACATCTCCGGCTTTAAGAAAGCTACGATCTTTATCAAGTGCTTCAAGTGCTTCGCGTAGACTTCCTGAGACTGTGGGGATCTCTTTAAGCTCTTTTAATGGAAGATCGTAAAGGTCTTTATCCATAGCATGTCCAGGGTGAATTTTATTTTTTATACCATCAAGACCAGCCATTAAGAGTGCTGCAAATGCTAAATAGGGATTTGCTGTTGGATCTGGAAAACGCACTTCTACGCGTTTTGAATTAGGCGAAGGGCTCATTGGAATACGGCAAGACGCAGAGCGATTGCGTGCAGAATAAGAAAGAAGAACAGGAGCTTCATAACCAGGTACTAAACGCTTATAAGAGTTCGTGGATGGATTTGTAAAGGCGTTGATTGCTTTTGCATGCTTAATGACACCACCAATAAAGAATAAACAAGTTTCTGATAGTCCAGCATATTCATTTCCTGCAAAAATTGGTTTACCATCTTTCCAAATAGATATGTGAACATGCATGCCTGAACCATTATCACCAAAAATTGGTTTTGGCATAAACGTTGCTGTTTTTCCATAGCTGTTTGCTATTTGATGTACGACATACTTAAAAATTTGCATTTTATCAGCTTCGCGAACGAGAGTATCAAAACGAATGCCCAGTTCATGTTGGCTTGCTGCTACTTCGTGGTGATGCTTCTCCACTTGAACGCCCATATCTTTCAGTGCTGTTAGCATTTCAGAACGCATATCTTGGCAGGAATCAATAGGAGGAACAGGAAGGTATCCTCCTTTCATTCGTGGGCGATGACCGAGATTGCCCACCTCATACTCCGTATCATCATTGGATGGAAGTTCGCTTGAATCGAGCTTAAATCCTGTATTGTAAGGTTCAGTTTTATAACGCACATCATCAAAGATAAAAAATTCTGCTTCTGGACCTATATTGATAGTATCTCCAATTCCTAAAGATTTCATGTAAACTTCAGCTCTTTTTGCGATAGAGCGGGGATCTCTACGATAAAATTCTCCAGAGACAGGATCGAGTACGTCACAAAATATGACCAAAGTAGATTGAGCAAAAAAAGGATCGATATGTGCTGTTTGAGGATCTGGCATTAAGACCATGTCAGATTCATTAATTGTTTTCCATCCAGCAATTGAAGAACCATCAAACATCACACCATCACTAAATGTATCTTCATTGATTTCTGAGATATCTATAGTGATATGGTGCAATTTTCCTCGTGGATCTGTAAAGCGTAAATCGACAAAACGAATTTCGTTGTCTGCAATCTGCTTGATAATATCTGATGCGGTTGTCATGTTCAATTTCCTTGTGTGTGGCTAAGTAGATAAAAGGGTGAAATTTTATCATTATCTATTAAAGAGCATCGTTTCCAGATTCGCCAGAGCCGATATGAATGGCATCATCAATGGAAATAACAAATATTTTTCCATCTCCGATATGTTTTGTTTGGGCTGCTTTACGTATTGCATCAACCGTTTGTTTTAACTTTTCATCAGCAACAACAATTTCAATTTTTACTTTTGGTAGAAAATCAACAACATATTTAGCACCTTGATAAAGTTCTGTATGTCCTTTTTGACGACCAAAACCTTTCGCTTCGGTTACTGTAATGGCGTGTAAACCAATTTTTTGAAGCGCTTCTTTTACTTCATCAAGTTTGAAAGGTTTGATAATGGCTTCAATCTTTTTCATGTTGAAATTGTCTCCAACGTTGTTTTGTCTTTGTTAAACTGCATCACCTTATATTGACAACTGTGAGATGTTCAACAGGTAGTTTGTGCACAAAAAATCAAAAATTGTATAACAAGACATTACTTTTTGAAAATTTATCTTGTCATACAAATAGAAGTGTCATCGTTCTTTTTGAAAAAGTTTACAAGGCTTAAAAAGAATCAAAATGATATAAGTAAAAGATATTTTCTTTTCTCTTATTGTACCATACCTTAATTTATAATAAGTGCTACCTTAAAATTTAAAATTATAAAGGTCGACGGAGCAAAATTTCTTTAAGAAATTTTCCTGTGTAGGAAGCGGAAACATTAATAATGTCTTCAGGGCGCCCAACTGCAACGACTTCACCGCCACGTTCTCCACCTTCAGGTCCTAAGTCGATAATCCAGTCAGCCGTCTTTACAACTTCAAGGTTATGCTCAATGATTACGACTGTGTTACCTTGCTCGACAAGTTCATGGAGTACTTCAAGGAGTTTAGAAATGTCATGGAAGTGCAAACCTGTTGTTGGTTCGTCTAAAATGTAAAGTGTACGACCCGTTGTTTTGCGTGAAAGTTCTTTAGCAAGTTTCACTCGTTGGGCTTCACCACCGGAAAGGGTTGTGGCTTGTTGCCCTACTTTGATATAGCCGAGACCAACTTTAATGAGGGTTTTCATTTTGTTATGAATGCTGGGAACAGCTTGAAAAAATTCCTCAGCCTTTTCGATTGTCATATCTAAAACATCCGCTATAGACTTTCCTTTGAATTTTACTTCTAGGGTTTCTCGATTGTAGCGGTTTCCCTTGCAGATATCGCAAGTAACGTAAACATCAGGTAAAAAGTGCATTTCAATTTTGATAACTCCATCACCTTGACATGCTTCGCAACGTCCCCCTTTAACATTAAATGAAAAACGTCCGGCTTTATAACCGCGAGCCTTTGATTCTGGAAGTTCAGCGAACCACTCACGGATTGGAGTAAATGCACCTGTATAGGTTGCTGGATTAGAGCGTGGGGTGCGTCCAATAGGGGCCTGGTTTATATCAATAACTTTATCAAGAAATTCTAATCCTTCAATTTTATCATAGAGTGCGGGGCTGTGATGACTCCCCATGATATGATGTGATGCAGCTTTGAAAAGAGTTTCAATGAGAAATGTTGATTTTCCTCCACCTGATACGCCAGTTATGCATGTGAAGGTTCCAAGAGGAATACTAGCATTGATATTTTTAAGGTTATTTCCTTTGGCTCCAATGACTTTAAGCATTTTTGATTTTGAGATTTTGCGTCGTTGAGTAGGCACTCTAACAGTCATTTTTCCTGAAAGATATTGACCTGTGAGTGAAAATGGATTTTTCATAATTTCCTGTGGCGTGCCTTGCGCTGTTATTTCTCCACCGTGAACGCCTGCAGCAGGACCCATATCAATTACATGATCTGCAGTAAGAATGGCATCTTCATCATGTTCAACAACAATGACCGTATTGCCAAGGTTACGCAGATGGTGCAGCATTTTGAGAAGGCGTTCATTATCGCGCTGGTGTAATCCTATGGATGGCTCATCTAGAATATAAAGGACACCTGTAAGACCAGAACCAATCTGGGATGCCAACCGAATACGCTGACTTTCTCCACCTGAAAGAGTGCCTGAGCTTCGGGATAAGGTAAGATATTCGAGTCCTACATGATTTAAAAAAGCTAAGCGTTCACGAATTTCTTTTAAAATACGTACTGCAATATTACGCTGTTTTTCAGTTAGATGTTTATGAATATTGGCAAACCACTCATCAGCTTTTAGAATAGAAAGCTCCGAGATTTGTCCAATATGCATTCCGTGAATTTTAACAGCAAGCGCTTCTGGTTTTAAACGATAACCTTGACAGGATGGACAGGGCGAAGAAGACATGTAACGCTCAATTTCTTCACGTAACCACGTAGAGTCGGCTTCTTTCCATTGCCGCTCCATATTTGGAATTATTCCTTCAAAGTGTTGAGTCGTTTTGTGCAAACTTGAATCGTTTTTATAAATAAAGGAAATTTTTTTGCTTTTTGTGCCATAGAGAATAGCACGCTGTGCTTCATTTGAGAGTGTATACCATTTATCTGTAAGATTAAATCCGTAAGTTTTGCCTAATGATTCTAAGGTTTGGTTATAGTAAAGTGAAGAGGATTTAGACCAAGGTGCGATTGCTCCATCCTTTAAGGTTAAATTTTTATTTGGCACAATTTTCATCGGATCTATTGCCTTTTTTATGCCAAGCCCATCACAAAGAGGACAAGCGCCAAAAGGGTTATTGAATGAAAATAGCCGTGGCTCAATTTCAGGGATAGAAAATCCAGATATGGGGCAAGAAAATTTTTCTGAAAAGATAAGCCGTTTGTGCGCTTCACTTTTTTGTTTATCGGTAAATTCTCGTGTAGTCTCTTTTTGTACCAGAGGTTGCTCTATTATTTCAGCGATAGCGATACCATTTGCTAACTGTAAACAGGTCTCCATACTGTCTGCTATGCG
The DNA here is from genome assembly GCF_037070895.1 of Bartonella vaga. Lineage (NCBI taxonomy): Bacteria > Pseudomonadati > Pseudomonadota > Alphaproteobacteria > Hyphomicrobiales > Bartonellaceae > Bartonella > Bartonella vaga. The sequence goes on along the minus strand of NZ_JAYMZK010000007.1, from coordinate 46,349 downwards.
AGAGGCAATGTTACTTCTTATAACAACTCGGTCTACCACTACATCTATGTCATGTTTATATTTTTTATCAAGAGGAGGAATATCAGGGATTTCATAGAATTGTCCATCGACTTTAGCACGCTGAAATCCCTTTTTTAAAAGTTCAGTTAGTTCTTTTTTATATTCTCCCTTTCGTCCTCGTATTAAGGGAGCCATAATAAAAACTCGCGTACCTTCTGGTAAGCCCATAATTTGATCAACCATTTGGGTTACCGTTTGACTTTGAATAGGGAGTCCTGTCGCAGGGGAATGAGGAACACCGATGCGCGCAAAAAGAAGACGCATATAGTCATGAATTTCTGTGACAGTGCCAACTGTTGAACGAGGGTTACGGCTAGTTGTTTTTTGTTCAATGGAGATGGCCGGGGAAAGTCCATCTATCTGGTCGACATCTGGTTTTTGCATCACTTCCAGAAATTGGCGTGCGTAGGCAGAAAGGCTTTCAACGTAGCGGCGTTGACCTTCGGCATAAATTGTATCGAAAGCTAAAGATGATTTACCTGATCCTGAAAGTCCCGTGATAACGATTAATTTGTCACGAGGGAGGTTGAGATCAATATTTTTAAGGTTATGCTCACGTGCGCCGCGAATGGAAATGTATTTTTGATGAGTCATATTTTATCCTTGGCATATGTGGTAAGAATTGATCATCTAGAGTAAAGTAAAACTGTTTTTGGGAATTACAAAATGTTTAATTGCTTTAATGGAATAAATAAAGCGCAACTTCTGTGGAAAAAATATTAGAGAGTAGCTTTTTATTCTCTGACGATGGAATAAACTATGCGTTGTTATCATCTTTTGCTATAATTACATAATACGATCTTTGAGAAAGGGTTAAAATCTACATTGAGGGGCACGTGTAGATATGCAAATGGTAAAGTTAAGATGATAATTAGCACTATACAACAGAGACTATTTTGCAAATTAAGATTTTGGAGTTTATGTGATGGCTGGTAGCCTTAATAAAGTTATTTTAATTGGTAATCTTGGCGCGGATCCTGAAGTCCGTCGTTTGAATTCTGGTGATCAAGTAGCAAATTTGCGTATTGCTACTTCAGAAAGTTGGCGTGATCGCAATACAAATGAGCGAAAAGAACGCACAGAGTGGCATAGTATCGTTATTTTTAATGAAAACCTTGTAAAAATTGTAGAACAATATCTAAAAAAGGGCAGCAAAATCTACATTGAAGGTCAGTTACAGACACGAAAGTGGCAAGATCAAAATGGTCATGATCGTTACACAACCGAGGTTGTTCTGCAAAAATACCGTGGTGAATTACAAATGCTTGATGGGCGTGGAGTAGTTGCTGGAGAGCAAGTGCACGGAGTAAATCAGGTAGGTGGAAGTTATACTAGCAGTGGTTTTGATAGTAGCTCAAATAAAAAAACAGCTTTTGGTCAAAACAATAGCCAATTGGAAGAAAGTTTTTCACACAAATTAGATGATGATGTACCTTTTTAATAGTCTTTAAGGTATAGTACTATTACTGTTTTTTGTTTTTTGTTCCAGGTCTTAAAAGTTTAGCAAGTAGGTTCTGCTCATTTTAGCTATGTTATTTTAATATAAATAAATAACATGTTGAAAATTATTGTTAAATTTCTTTTCTCTCTTGGGACAGAAATTGGCTTTTTGGTGTATTTTTCGATATAAATAAAGTGAATTGATTCTTTTTTGAAAGTCTTAAAGCTGTGACTGATCTTACTCCACCACAAGAATGCGATGTGTTAACCGGCATTGAACCGGTTAGTATTATTGATGAAATGCAACGCTCTTACCTTGATTATGCGATGAGCGTGATCGTTTCGCGTGCACTTCCGGATGTACGTGATGGTCTTAAACCAGTTCATAGGCGTATTCTGCATGCTATGAATGAAATGGGGCTATCCTTTAATAAGTCTTATCGTAAATCTGCAGGGGTTGTTGGTGAGGTCATGGGGAAATTCCATCCCCATGGTGATGCTTCGATTTATGACGCGTTGGTGCGTATGGCACAGGATTTTTCTTTGAGAAATCCATTGATCGATGGTCAAGGAAACTTTGGTTCTGTTGATGGTGATCCACCTGCGGCGATGCGCTATACAGAGTGTCGTTTAGAGAAAGTTTCGGAAGAGCTTTTAGCTGATATTGATAAAGATACTGTTGATTTTCAGGATAATTATGATGGGCGCGAGCGTGAACCGGTAGTTTTGCCAGCACGTTTCCCTAATCTTTTGGTCAACGGGTCAGGTGGGATTGCTGTGGGAATGGCAACCAATATTCCTCCACATAATCTCGGTGAAGTTGTTGATGGTTGTATCGCTTTGATTGATAATCCTGGTATAACGCTTGATGAGATAATTGAAATCATTCCTGGTCCTGATTTTCCCACTGGTGGTATTATCCTTGGTCGTGCAGCTGTTCGTTCAGCCTATTCGACAGGGCGTGGTTCAATTACTATGCGTGCTAAGGTTGATATTGAAGAAATTCGCGTTGGTCGACAGGCACTCATTGTGAGTGAAATACCTTATCAAGTTAATAAAGCGTCGATGGTTGAGAAAATAGCCGAATTGGTACGGAGTAAACGCATTGAAGGAATATCTGATTTGCGTGACGAATCTGATCGTGATGGATATCGCGTCGTTATCGAGCTTAAAAAAGATGTTGTTGCGGAAGTTGTTTTGAACCAGTTATATCGTTATACGCCGCTGCAAACTTCCTTTGGTTGTAATATGGTTGCACTGAATGGGGGAAAACCTGAGCAGATGACGTTGCTTGATATGCTTCGTGCATTTATTTCTTTTCGAGAAGAAGTTGTAAGTAGGCGAACAAAATATCTTTTGCGTAAGGCGCGTGAGCGTGCACATGTTTTGGTTGGTCTTGCTATTGCTGTTGCCAATATTGATGAAATTATAGCGCTTATTCGCAAAGCTCCTGATCCACAAACAGCGCGGGAAAAATTAATGGAGCGGTGCTGGCCAGCTGCTGATGTGGCACCTTTGATTAAACTGATTGATGATCCCCGTCATATTATTTATGAGGATAATACTTATAATTTATCTGAAGAACAGGCGCGTGCTATTTTGGAATTGCGTTTACAAAGGTTGACAGCACTTGGACGTGATGAAATTGCAGATGAATTGAATAAAATTGGGGTGCATATTACTGACTATCTTCATATTTTGGCATCGCGTTCACGTATCATGGGTATTGTTAAGGATGAATTAAAAGCTCTTCGTGAGGAGTTTTCAAGCCCTCGACGTACTGTATTTGGTTTTGGTAGCGCTGAGGTGGAAAACGAAGATCTGATCGCGCCTGAAGATATGGTGGTGACGGTTAGCCATAGTGGTTATATTAAGCGCGTTCCTCTTAAGACGTACCGTGCACAGCGCCGCGGTGGTAAGGGGCGTTCTGGTATGTCTACAAAAGATGAGGATTTCGTAACTCGATTGTTTGTGGCTAATACACACACCCCGGTTCTTTTCTTTTCATCGCGTGGAATTGTTTATAAGGAAAAAGTTTGGCGTTTACCTATTGGTACGCCGCAATCGCGTGGGCGAGCTCTCATTAATATGCTTCCTTTGCAGCAAGGTGAGCGAATAACAACTATTATGCCCTTACCAGAAGATGAAACGAGGTGGAGTGCATTGGATGTTATGTTTGCAACGACGCGTGGAACTGTGCGTCGTAATAAGTTATCAGATTTTGTTCAAGTTAATCGTAATGGCAAGATTGCAATGAAACTTGATGAAGAAGGAGATGAAATTCTTTCTGTTGAAACTTGCACAGAACATGATGATGTTGTTCTAACAACAGCTAATGGGCAATGTATTAGGTTTCCAGTTATTGAGGTTCGTGTTTTTGCAGGGCGCAATTCGGTAGGGGTACGTGGTATCAAATTGGATAGCGGTGATAAGGTTATTTCGATGGCTATCTTAGAGCATGTTGAGGCCACATCTGTTGAACGTTCCGCTTACGTTAAACGTGTGTTTAGCGAACGGCGTGCAGTTGGTGCAGATGCTGAGGAGATTGTAACTCTTGATGAAGAATGTGGGGGGGCTGAAACAGAGTTGACAGATGAGCGATATGCAGAACTTCATGCCCGAGAACAGATGCTTTTAACGGTTAGTGAGTTTGGTTACGGAAAACGATCTTCCTCATATGAATTCCGGATTTCAGGACGTGGTGGAAAAGGGATTCGCGCGACAGATCCATCTAAGACCATTGAGATTGGTAAATTGGTGGCTGCATTTCCGGTGAGGACACAAGATCAAATTATGTTGGTGTCAGATGGAGGGCAACTTATTCGTGTTCCCGTTGACGGTATTCGTATAGCTGGTCGTTCAACTAAGGGTGTGACGATTTTTAATACAGCTGAAGGTGAAAAAGTCGTATCGGTTGAGCGTGTTTCTGAATCTGAAGATGATGATGGCCAATTAAGTGATGAGAGTGAAAAACATACTGGTGCGGTTGATTTTAGTGAAGATAAGAAATTTTGATGATAGCGAAATAAAATGACTAAAATTGCTCTTTATGCAGGTTCCTTCGACCCTCTTACAAACGGTCACCTTGATGTTTTAAAAGGCAGTTTGGTGTTGGCCGATAAAGTAATTGTGGCTATAGGTATACATGCTAAAAAAAAATCACTCTTTAGCTTTGAAGAACGCGCTGACCTAATTACAAAAGTTGGAAAAAATTTGTTAAGCATAGGTTCTGATCGATTGCAGGTTATTTCATTTAGCACTCTCTTGATTAATAAGGCTCGTGAAATTGGCGCCTCATTTATTATTCGTGGATTACGCGATGGTACTGATCTTGATTATGAAATGCAGATGGCAGGGATGAATGGAATCATGGCTCCTGAATTACAAACTATCTTTTTACCAGCGAGTGTTTCTGGGCGTGCGATAACTTCCACATTGGTACGTCAGATTGCCTCTATGGGAGGTGATGTTGCGCCTTTTGTACCTTCATATGTTGCTAAAGCTTTGCGCTTGAAGTTTCAGTCTTCAGGAGAGAATGATTATGTATCTTAGATTTTTTTCTATTTTAGTATGTTTGTTTTGTTTTTTTTCATTGAATGTTGTAGCCGGTGATTACAGCCTTCTTGTCTTATCTCTCAAAAATGGTGATGTGATTATTCGTTTACGTCCTGATTTAGCTCCAAAACATGTGGAGAGAATCAAGAAATTAACGAAGGAAGGTGCTTATAACAATGTCGTATTTCACCGTGTTATTCCTGGCTTTATGGCACAAACTGGTGATGTAAAGTTTGGAAAAAAGGGAAGTATAGATTTTGATCCTAAACGTGTTGGTACAGGTGGTTCAAATTATCCTAATATACCAGCAGAATTTTCAAAGCAGCCATTTAATCGTGGCACTGTGGGGATGGCGCGTTCACAAGATCTAAATTCTGCTAATTCTCAATTCTTTATTTGTTTAGATGACGCTGCTTTTTTAAACGGTCAGTATACTGTTGTTGGAGAGGTCATAAAGGGAATGGACATTGTTGATAAAGTTAAAAAAGGCACTGTAAGTAATAATGGATCTGTAGCAGATCCTGATATTATTAATACCGCTACTTTACAAGATAATAGATGAAAGGGGTGAATTGTATGGCTGAGATTAAAGATTTAGAAAATACCTTAATTCTTGAAACAACAAAGGGTAGAGTAGCTATTGAGCTTTTTGTTGATTTAGCTCCTGGTCATGTTACGCGCATTAAAGAGCTTACACGTGAAGGTGCTTACGATAATGTTATTTTTCATCGTGTTATTGATAATTTTATGGCTCAAACTGGGGATGTACAATTTGGAAAAAAGAATGGTGAGAAGTTCAATTTATCACGTGCTGGTATGGGAGGCTCAGAGAAGCCAAATTTAGCAGCTGAATTTTCGAATCTTTCTCATAAACGTGGCGTGGTTTCTATGGCACGTAGTCAGGATCCCAATTCTGCTAATTCGCAATTTTTTATCTGCTTTGCTGATTCACCTTGGCTTGATCGTCAATATTCCATTTTTGGGCAGGTTATTGAGGGTATGGAGAATGTGGATAAAATTAAACGTGGTGAGCCTGTTGTAGATCCTGATGTAATTCTCAAAGCTGTAGTTGCTGCGGATAATAAATAGTACAATTTTATTGGTTCAAATTGTAAAATCATATAGTGAGCATATGTCCGTCTGATTATTGTAGCTTTAGTCAATAAGAAGGTGCGGCTGTTACATGTTTATTCTCCACATTGGGCTTTGTTAACTTTAGGTACAATGAATTAATGGCATGTTGTGTGCCATTTTTTTTAATATTATTTGCTAATAAGATGTTGCGTTCAGGATTGAGAAATTTAACATCATAATAATGCTTATTTAAAAATTTTTGCTGAAGAGAAGATATAAGTTTCAATAATATAAGCTATTTTATTGGTGTCAATTTTGGCGGTGAAGTGTTCTTTCGATGTATATATTTTTTTGTTTGGTCAAAGTGTACTTAGGATATTGAATACAAAACTGTATAGCGCTTTTTACTTGTAAAAAAAGCTGTATAGCTATGCACTATCGTTTTAATTGGATTATAGAGTTACTGGAAAACTCTAGAAATTATTTACATTCCATATATAGGTAAAAGATTTTATCAATTCCCCATTTTCTAAAGTATTATTGGAAATAAATGTGCATGGAAGTAAGCTTTTTCCTATTGAAAAACGTCTTCATAGTTATTTAAGACTATTACGTGTCGGTATAGATATTTTGATATATTATAAGGAATTTCTAATATTTTTATAAAAATAGATTATCACTTTTATTATTGTGATTAATTGATAGCCAAACTTTATTTATCTCGTTTAATTTTTGTACTGGTTATAATACCTAAATTTAGCAAATCAAAAATCAATCCGTAAAATGTATGCTGATCTTAACAAGAGAGATATACCTTTTCTTTCTATAGAATACAGGTTTATGGAATCGAAAAGTTAGGAATGATGATAAAAACATTTTATTATAGAAAAATTGCTCAAGATGGATATGCGCGTCGAGGTGAAATTATAACTGATCGTGGGTGTATTCGCACACCTGCATTTATGCCAGTTGGAACGGCAGGTACCGTTAAAGCTATGTATATGGATCAGTTACGCGCTCTTGGAGCAGATATTATTTTGGGTAATACTTATCATTTAATGTTGAGACCGGGAGCTGAGCGTGTTGCACGTTTAGGAGGTTTACATAAATTTTCACGTTGGTCTGGACCTATTTTAACAGATTCCGGTGGATTTCAAGTTATGTCTCTTGCGGGAATTCGTAAAATTAGGGAGCAAGGTGTGATTTTTCGCTCTTACATTAATGGAGCTTACCATGAAATGAGTCCGGAGCGTTCTATAGAAATTCAGGGGCTTCTTAATGCGGATATACAAATGCAGTTGGATCAATGTATTGCATTACCTGCAAGCGAAAAAGAAATAGAAGCTGCTATGGAACTTTCATTGCGGTGGGCGCAGCGTTGTAAAGTAGCTTTTGGTGATCAACCAGGAAAAGCATTGTTTGGTATCGTTCAAGGTGGTGATAATCTAAAACTGCGTGAACGGTCTGCTCAAGTATTAAAAGAGATGGATTTGAGAGGCTATGCTATTGGAGGTCTTGCTGTTGGTGAGCCGCAGCATGTTATGGTAGCCGTGTTGGAGACTACTTGTTTGATATTACCAGAGGATAAGCCACGCTATCTAATGGGGGTGGGCACGCCTGATGATATTTTAGTAAGCGTTGCTCGCGGTATTGATATGTTTGATTGTGTTATGCCAACACGGGCAGGACGTCATGGTTTAGCTTTTACGCGCTTTGGTAAAATTAATTTGCGTAATGCGCGTTATGCAGAGGATCCGTCTCCTCTTGATTCACAATCACTTTGTCCTGCTGCATATGATTATAGTTGTGCATATTTGCATCATTTGATTAAATCCGATGAAATTCTTGGTGGTATGTTGTTGACTTGGAATAATCTTTTTTATTATCAGCAGCTTATGCAAGGAATTCGTGATGCAATTGAAGAAGGACGTTATACCGATTTTTGTGCTGAAACACGTGCTTTATGGACGAAAGGACGCTAAGGTGCTGACTGTAATTCATGGCACTTTCATTTTTTATGCTGCTTAAGTTATTGTGTATTAAGAATTTTTTCTAAAAGTGAAGTTAAAAATGCTTTTCAAAAGTATAAGTTTTTTCTCGTCTAAAAGATATATGCACAGTTTTGTCGGTATATATTCTTTCTGCGGCTGTACGAGTGAGTAGACAAAAACTGTCACTCCGGTACGCACTACCTGATCCGGAGAAGACAGTTTGTTTCTATTTCTAATGACTGTTTAGACCAACAATATTAATGAGGAGTTAGTAAACCCTTAAGGAATTATGAAAATTGTATTTTTATAGGATGTTTTGTATTTTTTTCGTTAAATAATTAACGCATGGTGTCTTAGTTTTGATAAGAGTAATTTTTTTGAATTTGAAAATGCTAGCGGTTAGTACTTTAAAATTGCAGAGTTTATTTTATCTGGTGATGATATTTAATAATTGAAGTTCCATTTAATTACAAAATATTGTAGTTGCAATACGGTTTTAAAAACGGATATTTGAGATTAAAGTGCAACTAAATAGAAATGATGACGATAAAGAATTTTCATAAAAAAAGTGTTTTTACATCCAAAGTTAATTTTAGAACACGGTGTTTAGCAAGTTTAGCTCTTGCAGTGGGCAGTTTTTCTATTGGCACGACGGAGTTTGTTGCTATGGGTTTACAGCCGGAGATGGCACAAAGCTCATCTGTTGATATTCCTACAGCCGGTCAATATATTTCTGCTTATGCAATGGGTGTTGTGATTGGAGCACCTCTTTTAGCTGTTGCAACAGCTAAATTGTCACATAAAACTGTTTTGATAGGATTGATGTTTTTTTATGCAGTGGCAAATATGGTCAGTGCTTTTTTTTCTGATTTTGGCATATTAGTAGCATTGCGATTTATCAGTGGTTTCCCACATGGCATCTATTTTGGGCTTGCGGCTATAGTTGCGGCTTCAATGGTAAAAATGAATGAACGTTCCAAAGCTGTTGGGCATGTTATGCTTGGTTTAACAATTGCAACTGTTTTGGGAGCACCAAGCGCGACTTGGATTGGTCAACTTTTTGGGTGGCAGATTGCTTTTATCCTTGTAGGTTCTGTTGCTTTATTGTGTTGTTTGCTTATTTGGAAGTTTTTGCCTTCTGGTTTAAATATTCCAAAAACAAGCCCTTTACGTGAACTGGATGCGTTAAAGCAAAAACAGGTGTGGTTTCTTTTGGCGATGGTTTCTGTTGGATCATCAGGATTATTTTCTGTTTTCACTTATATTAAGTCAACGTTAGTGCAGATTTCTGGTGTTTCGCTTGATTGTGTGCCATTTATTATGCCATTCGTTGGATTAGGAATGGTGGCAGGTAATCTTTTGGGTCCTAAATTTGCAGTTAAAGTTGGTCTTTCACCAATGATATTTTTTTCTATGCTTTGGAGTACATTTGTTTTTTTTCTTTTTTTCTTTTTATCCCATGCTCCGTTAACGGCAGTATTAGGATGCTTTTTTGTTGGTACTTCTTTTGCAGCTATGCCTTCTATACAAACAAAAGTCATGGATGTTGCTTTACATGGACAGATTTTGGCGGGAGCATTAATGCAATCTGCTTTTAATATCGCAAATGCTCTTGGAGCAGAATCTGGAGCATGGATTTTGAATTTGGGCTATAGTTATGAATATACTTCTGTTCTTGGTGGTGTTCTAACTTTGTGTGGATTACTAATTTTTTGCTTCTCATGGTATGCGGAAAAGTGTGATTAATATTTCCTTTTGTTATTGGGGGAAAAAATACTTTTTTGTTTATTTAGCATTTTATTGTCCTATTGGATTTTTGAATATGTTATAGGAAACACGTATAGCAAATGGAATAGCAAGACAAAACAAGAGGCTAATAAGTGCTGCAAGAAGAGTTTTGGCGGCTAAAATTATTCCTACCATTCCTCCAGGGTTAAAGAGGCCAGCAAGATTGGTGACTGTTCCTGCAAGCGTCGCGCTTAACGCAGCTGAAAATAGCTGTACAGAGGTAAGTGATTCGCTAGCACGTAGAGCGTCTTCATCGTTTGCACATTGTAATATCCGTGTTAACAAATGTGGCCATGCTCTGCCGGCACTAACCCCGATAGAAAATAATGCAAAGCAAATGATAAAAATATGCCTAGATGTGGAAACTTCTATTGGAATAAACCACAAAAGAATTCCTATGCCTAATAAATTTAATATGGGAGAATACACAATAATACTGCGAATTTTTTTTGTGGATACGCCGGCACTTGATAAGGCACCACACGTCCAACCGAGGCTCATGAGGGCAGTCATATAACCAGCACTAAGTGGATCTTGTCTATGAATCTCTTGAAGAAAAAGTGGAAAATAAAGCTCGATACTACACACTACTATAGTCATGGTGAGCATCAATGCGTAAACAGGAAAAAACTCAGAAGTGAAGGAAAAAGAGTTTCGTGGTAGCATGGGATAGGGTGTGGACGTTTCGATCTTTGCGAGAATGAAGAAAAGACTCAATCCGGTCAATAGTCCGCAGATTTTTGCAATAGTAGTATCCATAGTTCCCCCCGCAGAAACGATAAAAATTAGTAAGATGAGTATAAGGAGTTGTGCAAAGGGGAGTGGGGATGTTGGAATATAATTTTTATTTTCTTTTGGTAAAATTTTAAGAGCTACGAGTAAAAGAATTATTGCTAACGCGCCAATAACCAAAAAAGATGCCCTCCATCCACCATATTGTATTGAGATACCACCAATAGCTGGCCCTAACAGGGTTGATATTCCCCATACTCCAGAGATAACACTTAATGCATACGGCCATAATGGTGGATTGAAAATAATACGTACCATAGAATAGGATAAGGATAGCAAAGAACCACTTCCAAATCCTTGAATAAAGCGTCCTATTAAAAATAACGGCATAGTTGATGCAATACTGCACACAAAGGTTCCAATGGTAAAGATGAAACCAGAGACGACATAAGCTTTACGTGGACCTATTTTTCCTAATATTGCTGTTGCTAGTGAAGTGCCAAGGAGTGATGCTGTAATAAAAACAGTAGCTACCCAAGAATAGTACACCTCACTGCCAATATCATTTATTAGAGAGGGTAAAATAGTAATAACAATATAAACGTTTGTGGCATGTAACATCACACCACCGGTAAACGTTAAAAAACGAATACCGTTTTTGCCCCGTAAAAGTGCAGACCAGCGTTGTTTTTCCACTTTTTTGCTATTTAGTTAAAGAATTGACCTCTTTAGTATTTATAAGGCAGTCATTTGGATTTGCCAAGAGAAGATTCAAAGCTCTCCTTTCGCAGAGCTTTAGAATTTAATTAAGTTATAACTTAATGCTTCATTGCCTTTTTGAGATTTTCATCAATTTTATCGAGGAAACCTGTTGTAGAAAGCCATTTTTGTTTAGGTCCAATCAAAAGAGCGAGGTCTTTTGTCATAAAACCTTCTTCAACGGTTTTGATACAAACTTCTTCTAACGTCGTGACAAAGCTTTTTAATTTTTCATTCTTATCCAATTTTGCACGGTGTGCAAGCCCACGTGTCCATGCAAAAATAGACGCAATAGAATTTGTTGATGTTTCCTCATTTCTTTGATGTTGACGGTAATGACGTGTTACTGTTCCGTGTGCCGCTTCTGCCTCAACAATTTTACCATCTGGTGTCATAAGAACAGAAGTCATAAGACCAAGGGAACCGAAGCCTTGGGCAACGATATCAGACTGAACATCACCATCATAGTTTTTACAAGCCCATACGTAACCACCTGACCATTTAAGTGCAGAAGCAACCATATCATCGATTAGGCGATGTTCGTAATGTAATTTACGGCTTTCAAATTCAGCTTTAAATTCCAAATCAAATGTTTCTTGAAATATTTCTTTAAAACGGCCATCATAAGTTTTGAGAATGGTGTTTTTTGTTGAAAGATAGACTGGAACATTGCGTTGTAATCCATAATTAAAAGATGCGCGGGCAAAGTCACGAATTGATTCTTCAAGATTATACATAGCCATAGCAACTCCCGCACTCGGGGCATCAAAAACATCATGTTCGATAATTTTATTGTCATCGCCAACAAATTTAATGCTTAACTTGCCTTTGCCGGGAAACTTGAAATCAGTTGCCTTATATTGGTCGCCAAAAGCATGACGTCCGATAATAATTGGCTTGGTCCAATTAGGAACGAGACGTGGGACATTTTTGCAGATAATAGGCTCACGAAAAATAACTCCTCCTAAAATATTGCGGATCGTACCATTAGGTGATTTCCACATTTTTTTAAGATTAAACTCTTTAACACGTGATTCATCAGGGGTGATAGTTGCGCATTTTATACCGACCCCATACTTTTTGATAGCATTTGCAGAATCGATCGTTACTTGATCATCAGTTGCGTCTCTATTTTCGACTGAAAGGTCGTAATATTTGAGATCAATCTCGAGGTAGGGGTGGATTAATTTATCTTTGATATATTTCCAAATGATGCGAGTCATTTCATCCCCATCGATTTCAACAACAGGGTTTTCCACTTTTATCTTTATCATTAGAAGTCCTTTTTATCTAAGTGAGATCATTTTATAACACTTTTAGGCTTGTGATGAAAAGTAAAAACAGAAATAATAAAAGAGCATACAAGTATGATACCTAGTAAGATATAGCATCATATAATATGTCAATTTTATTGAGAAACTAACGTGTAAAAAATCATTATATTCTTAATGACGATCAATATATAGCTGATGAAAAGCTTACATAATAAAAAAACAAATGAAATTTATAAAGAGGAGATTTACTTTTAGGAGATATCCAATTTAATTGTTTAATAAATTTATATTAATCATGTTAGTTATGATTTTTAAAGATATTGTATTCAGTTTCAACTCTAAAGTGGTGAGCTGTTTGTTGAGATAAAAATCAAATATGATGTATAAGGAGCTGTAATCAGGAAAGTGGTATACAAGATAAGCCAAGGTCTGAGTTAGTTTTAAGATATCGTAGAAAGACTTAAAGTTATTTTTAGCTAGAAGAAACTCAGCAAGGACTGAATCCAGTTTAGCTAAAAAAATAATAGATATATGCGTTGATATGACATATAAATTCGTTATTAAGAAATAACACTATAGAAGAATTCCATATTTTGAAGTCTTCACCTTATGGTCAATATGTATGATCAAACATTCTCTTAACGCTTGTTTAGAAACAAGAGTTTGAAAAGATTTTGATGGTATTTGAAGAATAGGGAAGAATATTGAAGTAGTAGAAAATTAGCAGAAATTGTGAATTATTTTATATTAGATTAGATCTGCATTTTAAAGAATGATTAAAAAGTTTTTTGAGATAAAATTCGCCGCTGAAAATAAAAACAGATGAGTATTATCAAATTTAAAATGAATAAACCCATTAATACGAATTAAGGATTTTAAGATGCGCGAGTTTTAAAATATTAGCGTGAAAGCAATATTTAGTTTTATGAAATAGATAGCGTTCTTTATTTTTTTTGATCCTTTATTTCACGTAATTCATAGAAGCAATAAATGATATTTTTACGTATTTAAAGAAATGTCTCCAAAGAGTTGAATAAGTGTCATAGAAAAAAACTCCGCAAAATTCTTTTTATGGTGAACTGAAGGCATAATCACAAATGCATTTCAGAATATAAATAAGTCATAAAAGTTTTAGTGTTCTGTCAGCTGGTTTTTAATAGATAAAACTAAATCCAGCGTTATATGGTAATCACGACAGTCACGTCATTAATCTGTTAGTACATGATTTTGTCAATGTAGCTTTAATGGCTTATCTTTCCTTAATTTTTTGATTAAAAAGGAAAATCCGTGTTAATGTATTGGCTATATCTATTTTTATTTTCATATTTTAGATCACACCTAAAAGAAATAATATATACGCTTTCCCGTATAACTGACTTAAAATCATTTTATATGCTTACACTCTTTGGCTTTATTATTGCGAATAATGTTTTGCAAACTGTCCAATGATGTATGTTAGGCTCATCTCATTTCAGCATCTTTGATAGTTTTTAATTTTTCTGGATTTTATTGGAATGTATCGAGCAGTAAAGATCACTTTTAGCAATTTTTGTTATAAACATGTGTACTGCTCCTGATATAGTCAAGTTCGTAGATTTGATAACTGTATTATACAATCTCTTAAATTCCATCAGGTATGCGTGCTTAAATTTTTCCTATTTCTTATACATCTCTTATTTTAATTGTACTACAATGTGGTACATATCGAGCTAGCGTGAAGAGATTTATTATTACACTTAAAGTGCACTACAATTTTAAAAGTTAGGGGGAGGAGTTAGCTTAAAAGACAGTTGCGTAAAGGAGCATTTTAAAAAACTGTCTCCCTACCTTTATTCATGTATCCCGAACCTTGAAAAAAGATACATGCAGTCAAAGTGTTAAATATTATAAAAAGGATAATGGTACGCCCAAGGGGAATCGAACCCCTGTTTCCGCCGTGAAAGGGCGGCGTCCTAACCGCTAGACGATGGGCGCAAACCACTGATGAGGCTTATAGAGAGGATCTTTTTACTTCGCAAGCCCCATACGTGATTTTTTTTAAAAAAATGCATTTTATTGAGTTATTTTTAAAGATCTTGTTCTTGTTTGAATTATTTTTTAATGAGCAAGCTGTTTTTTTACTTATCATTACGGGATTTGTGTGGAGTAAAATCTGTCTGTATTTGCTCAAAAAGCTTTTACGGAAAAAAATGATGGATTCAAGATTTTTAATAAATTTAGGAGTCTCTACAGGGTAGTTTACTGAAACAGAATAACAAATATTAATAGAAACAAAAAAATGATGCGGAGAATGATAGGCTTTATGTTTTTTGCCATTTCGTTCATTTATGTATGTCTTAATGAATCATCTAATATAATAGAATGATTTATATTATTAACAATTTATTCACACTTTTTAAAAAAGGTTCCATATGTCTTTTTAACTTCAAGAAAAACATAATAAACATGGCCATTTATTATATAATCGCATAATTTTTTTTAATACTAATACGCTCTCATTTTCCCAGATAATTGTATTTTCATACATTTTTCGGATATATATTATGTTAAAATTATTGTTTTGACATTAAGAAAGGGTATTTTTTATAAGATTATGCGGAGTTTAAGAGTATTAATTAATTGCATATCTAAGCTTTTGCTTGTTTATTTTTTTGTATCTATAAGCATTACATACAAATTTTAAGATACTAACAGTCTTTCCTAAACCTCTGTCATTATTTAAAAAATTCTATACAGATTTCTTGTAAGCACTTTACCTATATCATAATACATATTGTTGATTTTATAAATTCCAGAGATTCCTTGTATGTCTTATATTTTATCAGGGGAAAAAAGAAGGCGTTTTCTTGATTTTGAAGCTGCTGTTGCGGGAGAAAATCTTGTTTCATCAAGGAATGGGAAAATAATTTTTGGGAATCTTATATCATGGATTTATGGTGTTCTGAGTGAAATTTGCAATTATATATGTTAGCATACTAGTTACAGGTGATCTTTCAGTTACAAATTTTTTGGCAGATACACAAAGATTTGATTATGCTAAATCTGATCCAACTTTTGATATTACTAGAAATGATACTGTTCATTCATTAGTTTTATTGACAAAATTTGGCATTTAAGAATAGCGGTCTTGTTCGATGATATCTAGGTTGTAAGGAATAGAAATATTTTGCAGAATGATCTCCGTGCATCGAATAAATAGGGTTATCAAATTAAATTTTTAAGGATTGCATTAAAAATAGGTTCTGAAATCGAAAAACATTTTTATCCAACAATATCAAAAATGCTCAGATACACGGCGTAACAAGTGCTGTTTTTATTCAAAATGATTTATTAGGTGAATTATTGTTTTTAGTATATAGCTGTTTGAAGAAGTGCAGCATTGAAGCTTTTTTCTCATAAATAGCACTTAATTTTCATCCTACAAGGGGGGATATCATTTATTTGAATGTTCATGATTATGTGGATGTTTTTTCTGACTGCAAGATATATGGATGGTAATCATATTTTATCAACATTGACTGTTCAAAAGCTTTTTAGCAAAGGTAAGGTTATAAAAACAATCATTTTTATAAAATATGAAACAACAGAGGTGAATATTTGATGAGAATCTTCAGGAACTAAAAAAGCTAGTTCTCTTGTTACACATTTTGATGCATTTGTATGGAACATATGCGATAGAATTGATAATTGATTTATAATGGCAAAGAAATGGAGGATCAGGGGATATTTTTCTTTTTTGAAAAGTACTCGTCTTTTCCTAATGCTTTCTTCTTAATGCTTGGCAATAAACGCTAAGATTTTTTTTAGTGCTCATTCAGTAGGATTTTTTATATGCTTACAACTCAGAAGACTTTAAATGGACTTGATCGTATTCTCACACTTGAATTAGTACGTGTAACTGAGCGTGCTGCCGTTGCAGCTGCACGTTGGCGCGGACGTGGTGATGAAAAAGCTGCTGATCAAGCTGCTGTAGATGCGATGCGTCAGGAACTTAATCGATTACCTGTCTATGGTACAGTGGTGATTGGTGAAGGTGAACGCGATGAAGCTCCTATGCTTTATATTGGAGAGAAAGTTGGTCTTCAAAATGGACTGGAAATTGATATTGCACTTGATCCGCTTGAGGGAACAACAGTTTGTGCTAAAAATCTTGCTAACTCCTTAGCTGTGATTGCAATTTCTGAAAAGGGTAACTTACTTTATGCTCCTGATGTTTATATGAAAAAAATTGCGATTGGTCCTGGTTATCCCACAGGGGTTGTTGATATAGACGCTTCTCCTGCCGATAATATTCACGCCCTTGCAAAAGCTAAAGGAGTTTTTGTTAATCAGATTGGTGTCTGTATTATGGATAGACCTCGCCATGAAAAACTGATTGATGAAGTGCGAGCAACGGGTGCATCAATCCGTTTAATTGGTGATGGGGATGTTGCAGCTGTTATTGACACAACTAACTCAAATGAAACGGGTATTGATATCTACATGGGGATTGGTGGGGCCCCAGAGGGCGTATTAGCGGCTGCAGCCTTACGCTGTATTGGTGGGCAGATGCAAGGGCGTTTGCAACTTGACACAGAAGAAAAAATTGCACGCGCAGCTAAAATGGGGATTGATAATCCCAGTAAAGCCTACACAATAGAAGAAATGGTAAGGGGTGATGTTTTATTTGCTGCAACAGGCGTAACGGATGGCAATATACTTTCTGGTGTTAAATTTACTTCTCATTATATTCAGACGGAAACTCTTGTGATGCGTTCATATACTGGTACAGTTCGTAATATTAAAGCACAGCATAAATACTTTTCAAAATTTAAGTAATACATTCTTTTTTCGCTTTGTTATTAAAAGATAAAAGAACATTTTTATGGAGAATACATCTCCATAAAAGCATTTAAAAGATATATCCGCAGAAGCAATGAAAGATAACTAAGAAATATCTTTCATTGTTATGAGAGCTGGACAGAATGCACCCAACCATTTTCGTCTTCTATATTGCCTCTTTGGAGGTCAACAAGTTGTGTATGAAGTTGTTTTGTTACCTTACCAATCATTTCATTTCCAATAACAAACTCACCATTTTTGTATTTAAAACGACCAATTGGTGTGATAACGGCTGCCGTACCGCACGCAAAGACTTCTTTAAGGTGACCACTTAGTGCGTCTTCTTTGAGCGATTCAAAAGAATAAGGACGCTCTTCTATCTTTAAGCCCATTTGCTTTGCTAATTGTAAAATTGAATGACGTGTTATTCCTGGAAGGATGGTGCCATTAAGTGCGGGTGTTATGAGTGTATTATTTTCCATAATGAAGCAAACATTCATACCACCGAGCTCTTCGACCCACTTATGTTCTACCATATCAAGGAAAAGCACTTGGCTACAATTATTTTGTATTGCACTGTTTTGTGCAAGTAAACTTGCTGCATAATTTCCACCACATTTGGCTGCTCCTGTGCCACCTGGACCAGCGCGACTATAATCTGTTTCGATCCATACGCTAACAGATTTTTCTTTCCCTTCAAAATATGCTTCAACTGGAGACGCTATAATACAAAAAAGACATTCTTGAGAAGGATGAACCTTTAAGAGGGGTTCATTGCCAAACATGAATGGGCGTATGTAGAGGCTAGCGTTGGGAAGATTAGAAACCCATTTTTGATCAATCTTTACCAATTGATTGACTGCATCTAAAAATATATCTTTTGGTAACTCTGGCATAGCTAGCCGTTGTGCCGACTCTGTAAAACGTTGTGCGTTGGCATCAGGGCGGAATAATAAAATGCGGCCATCTTTTGCACGATATGCTTTTAAACCCTCAAAAATTTCTTGTGCATAATGTAAAACGGTACTTGCTGGGTTAATCTCTAAAGATTTGTATTGAGAAATGACGGCATTATGCCAACCTTTGGCTTTCGTCCATTGGATGGTGCACATATGATCTGTAAAAAACTGACCAAAACCAGGACTTTTTAAAATTTCTTCACGCTTCTCGTCTGATAGAGGTGATGGATGTTTTTCTATTTTAAACGGAAGTGATGTTATTGGAGATTTCATGAGGAAAACCTTTAAGGTATGTTTTATATCTATGTATTTTTATAATAAAATTATGATATTATCATAAATCTATGATAAAAAAACTCTTTGTGTCAATGGCTTATGCTTAAATTTAAAGAAAAGACTTTTTTGGGCATTTTTCGAATTTGTTTGTATGATCTCTTTACTGGATTTTATTGGGTTATTTTTAATTTTTTTATATATCGAACATTTTCAAAATAGGTATTTAAATAATTCTTTATATCCATAACTTTTAGATAACTTAAGGATAAGGAATTGAAAAAAGAAATTTTCTATAATTGATAAAAATTATAAATTATTAAAAAATTTATAATTCAAGAGAAAGAAAGATCGTGCATAAAAATTCAATTGTTTGAGGTATCTTTTCTATCCTTCTTGCGATCCTTATTATTTTGTTTCTAGCGATATTTTTAAAAAATTCTCTAAACGTATATTCCATTGTAACATTACAGAATAAACTGGTAGCATAATCAAGTCCGAAAAAAGAGTTAAATTCGCCATCTTAGGTACCTGATATCTATAAACGTGCGATTTCACATTTATTCCAGAAGTATAACTCTTCAGACAAAAAAATCCAATTAGGCATAGTTTAAGGAGTAAAGTCATCTCAAATGTATGAGCAAAAAAATAATATGATTTTAACTTTCATATGTAATCGATAAGCTAATGAATTTGTATCAGAGTAAAATATTGCAACTATTGTCAAAATTGTTATATTTCTATTTAACGTGTGACAAAGCAGTTTCCACCAAAACCTTTGATATTTTCACAAAGGGCTATAGCTTTATTTCGGTTTTGCATTTGAATACGAACACGATAATAGGTTCCTTTTCCTGGTATAAAAGCAGAATGAATATTTAAAGGACGGTCTCCTATAAGGAATCCAAATCTGAACTTCATATTTCTCAAAGAATCTCTAGCCAATACATGAGTTGGTTGAGATGCAAGTTGGACGTAATAAATTTCTGTATTTTGTGCGGCTATTCGATTCGATTCTGTTGGACGAGAAGCTGCATGTGTTTGTATCCTTGAATTTCTCTCTGCTTGTGAAGGAATAGGGATAACTTTCTTTTCGATATTAGAATTAGCAGTGTTTTTAGTTATTATATTATCAATATCATTCGTTAAATTATTTTCTGTTTCTTCGTTATCTAGATCGGAATCTTGTGAAAAAACAGGGGACGAATCTTCAAGTTTATCTAAATCGGTTTGATCAATTATTTTTTCTTGACTATTAGAAGTTTCCTTATCTGTGTGATGCATTGGCACCAGTGAAAATGTACCATCTTCGTTTACAACAACAGTTTGTACTTCTCGTGTTGGAATGGTGTGATTGGTGGCTTCTATTACTACGTCTTCAACGTCAGATTCATCATGGGAAGATGATGAAATTTGTTGATTTGACTCTGGTAAGTCTTCAGGCTGCTCAGAATTATCAATGAGAAATTTTTGCGTATTTTCCTGTTTCCCATTTTGTTTATAAATATATAAATTATGTGCAAGATCGTTTTTCGTTTCTGTTGTTTCTTGTTTGAATTTGAAAGGTGTATTATCAGCGCGGATAATGGGTGCGGTCGCATTTTTTTGTGATGGCACAAAAAAATGAGAATAAGTGGCAATACCAATTGCTATTACGACAAGAAGAACAATATTTTTGGAACGAGTTTTACCAACAACAAAATTTTTTAGGGAAGAGATGGCTGATATATGAGTGGGGATTTCAGCAGCTCCTCTGTACAATGATTTCTCGGGAAAAGAAGAGGAATCATACCTTATATTATCAGTGGGGAAATAATTGGCATTTTGATTTTCGAAATTTGAATATACATTTTCTCTAGGTTGTTTTGTGGTGTTATGAAAGATTTCATTGAAAATTTCATTGTGTTGTGGTTGATGCGAAAAATTTTCTGCTGGAACATTTCCTACATTCAGTACATCAGCAAACTCTTCTTTTAAACCATCGGTCTGTACATTATACTCTGGAGCTTCATACGGAACTTCAGGAACCATAATTGGTCCCGTTTTTTCTACAATTTCCTCTGCGAATTTATCAGTATAAACATTTGGAGGAGGGGTATTCCTGTACGTATAGTTATGGTTAGTAAAAAAACTATCTTTTTGTTTCGTGTTAAGGCTCTTTGATGAGTGCTGTATATCATTTAAAGTATCTCGATCAACTGGGAATTCTTTTGCATTGCTTGTATCAGAGATATTTTCAAAATTATTGATGTATTGTGTTGGAGCGTTGTGATATTTTGAACTTTTTTCAGTATAAGCTTCTTGCACAGAGGTTTTTTCTTCATAAAATTTTGGAGGGTTGCTATTGTACCCTTCTCCCCAAAAATCTTTTAAATCAGACTGTTTGTTAGCTTGTGTTGAATCTAAAGTTGATGGAAAATCACTTGTTGTTTCATCTTTTACAGTGTTTTCTTCCCTTGAAATAAGCTCAGAAGCTGATGAAAACATGTTTTTCTCTGTAGAGGAGGGAAAGGTATCACCATAATATCCTTCAACCCAATTTTCTTGATCTGCTGAAACTTTATATGGACGGTTTACTGGATTTTCGTAAAAGTTTTTATTATCGCCATAATTTTGTTGTACATTCAAGACGTTTTCTTGTTGTAAAACTGTTTGTGAAAAGCGGTTATATTGCTCAGCCTGTTGTTGAGTATTTTTATTGCTGCCTTGTTTATTAGTTTTACTTAAAAAGGGATCTTCTGATTGTGCATTAAAAGTACTTTTTTCAAATAAAGAATTAGCATTGACTTTTGCAGTTCTGCTTTGAGGTGATTGGCTTTTTTGAATAGGTAATGGGGAAAGTGCGTCTAAAATTTGTTCTTCATCATGGCTCATAGGTGAAGAATTTCTTTCTTCGGCAAAAGAACTATTTTGTTCTGAAGAGGGGAAAGGAGTTATTGGCGGGATATATTGAGCAGGTTCATCGCTGATTGTTTGTGAATTCCATTGTTTCTCTTGATCATCAAATACCATGTCGTTCGTTAAATTGCTTTCGAACTCCGCTTCTAGAAAGGACAAATCAAAATCATCATGGGATGAAATTTCTTGGGGATGCGGCATTGATCGATCAGTCTGCAAGGAAGATTGATCGTTTTGATCTCTGTTTTGTCTATTCGAATTAAAAGTTCGTGTAAGTTTCTCCAACGAATCACGATGTTCATGATCTTGTTTCATTTCGTACGGATTTTTGCGATCGTTATCGCTCATAGCTTTTCTCACATGGTGACCTGCATCTGCGTGCAATAAGTGGTTAATTTTGATTTATTATATTTTAAAACTATAAATTCTCCTCCTTTCCACAAAGGGATATATGCAAAAGTTCATCAATTAAAGTACTTATTTTATGTATTTATAGAACTTTTTCAACGCATTTCTGTTGGTGCTTCAACTCCAACAATTGTAAGTCCTGATGATAAAATATTCATGATAGCTTGTACTAACCCCAATCTTGCTAGTGATAGTTCCTTATCATCGGGTTGAATAAAACGTAAAGCAAAATTATCACTTCCTTTATTCCAATGGGCATGAAAGTTGGAAGCAAGGTCGTAAAGATAAAATGCTAACCGATGTGGCTCTTTATGAACTACGGCCTGTTCAATGATACGTGGATATTCAGAAAGTTTGCGTATTAAGGATATTTCGCTATCGTTTGTTAATCGGTTCAGATGTGCAATCATTGTGTCATTTGAAAGATTTTCTATATGGAGGATTTCTTTTGCTTGACGAAAAACGGAGTGACAACGTGCACTTGCATATTGTACATAAAAGATAGGGTTATCTTTTGATTGTTCTGTTACTTTTGTAAAATCAAAATCAAGAGGTGCTTCGCACTTACGGTACAACATCATAAAACGTACTGGATCACGGCCTACTTCTTCTACAACATCACGTAAAGTGACAAATAATCCTGCTCTTTTTGACATGCGTACGGGTTGACCGTTGCGAAAGAGTTTTACTAATTGACATAAAAAGACGCTCAATTTGGCTTTATCACCTGAAATTGCTTTTGCCATCGCTTCTAGTCGTTTTACATAACCAGCGTGATCTGCACCAAGAATATAAATCATTTCGTCAAAATGGCGATTGAATTTATCTCGAAAATAAGCAACATCAGCAGCAAAATAGGTGTAAGAGCCGTCAGATTTAACTAAAACGCGGTCTTGGTCATCTCCAACATCAGTTGAGCGAAACAAAGTTTGCTCGCTTGGTTCCCAGTCTTCTGTATTTTGTCCTTTTGGTGGTGGGAGCTTTCCTTTGTAGATATAACCATTTAAAGTGAGGTCATTAATTGTATTTCGGATAGCGAGAGCATTATCTGCATAAAGCATTCGCTCAGAGAAAAAGATATCATGGTAAATATTAAGGGCGGCCAAATCTTTACGAATCATTGACATCATTGCATGAATTGCATGTTCCTTCACGATAGATAAAGCTTCATCTTTATCCATAGTGAGTAATTGATCTCCGAACTCTTGAGCAAGTTCTTGACCCAAAGGTATTAAGTATTCACCAGGATAGAGTCCTTCTGGAATTTCGTTAATTTTTTCGCCAAGAGCTTCGCGATAACGCAATAGCACCGAGTGAGCGAGTATTTTGATTTGCTTACCGGCATCATTGATGTAATATTCTTTTGTAATGTCATAACCAACAAACTGCAGCAAATTGGAAAGAACATCTCCAACAACGGCACCTCGGCAATGTCCTACATGCATTGGTCCTGTCGGATTTGCTGATACATATTCAACATTTATGCGTTTTCCCTGTCCCATTGGAGTACGACCATATGAGGTACCCAATTCAAGCATGGATTTTATTGCATTTTGCCAAAATGATTTTGTAAACACAATATTGATAAAACCAGGACCTGCAATGTCAATACTCTCTATGAAGGGGTCATTTTTGAGAAGTTTTATGATTTTTTCTGCAAGTGTACGTGGATTCAAGCCGATAGATTTTGCCAGTACCATAGCAGCATTAGTTGATAAATGACCATGTGAAGAATCGCGCGGGGGATCAACGGTGATTTTAGATAAATCTATATTTTTCCAACTTTCCCCTTTTATATCCAATAGTTCTAATGATTTTTTAATTTTTTTCTCGAAGTTTTTAAAGACATTCATATTCAGCTTCCATCACAGTATTCAAAAGCAATTAAACGAAATTATCTGTGTGGTCAAATAAACGGTGGTATTCACGTAGAGCATAGTGATCGGTCATACCTGACAGAAAGTCAGAAATGAGACGAGGTAATTCCTGATTTGTTAAATGAGCTGCTTTGCTACGCCAACTTTCAGGCATTGTATTCGGATTCTCATAATAACAATCGAATAATTTTTGTACAATGCATTTTGCCTCATTGCGGCGATTCAGAATTTGATCATGATAATAAAGATTTTTAAACAAAAAGTTTTTCAGTTCTTTTTCGCAAACGATCATTTCAGGCGAAAAGGCAACAATAGTTTGTTCTGCGTGGTGCACATCATTAATGCTTGTTGGTTTGATACGTGCCAAATTTTCTTGTGATTGTTTGATAACATCTTCAACCATAGTCGTTATTTGTCTACGTACCAGTTCGTAACCAAGTTTAGTTTGATCGAGTTGAGGATATTCTTTTTTTATATTTTTTAATAATGTTGCGGTTAACGAAATATGTTCGAAGTGATCAAGTGTTAAAAATTGCGAACGTAAACCGTCATCAATATCGTGTGCATTATAAGCTATATCATCAGCAATAGAAGCACATTGGGCTTCTAGTCCAGCAAAGCAATTGAGCTCAAGATCCTGCTTTGCGTTGTGTTTTAGAATATCGATAGGAACATCTTTACCATTTGCGTAAGGACCTATAAGAGGCCCGTTATGTTTAACAAGTCCTTCAAGTGTTTCCCAAGTAAGGTTAAGTCCATCAAAATTTGCATAGCGCCTTTCCAGATTTGTAACAATGCGTAATGCTTGTGCATTATGATCAAAACCCCCATAGGGTGTCATTGCTTCATTAAGGGCATCTTCTCCTGCATGTCCGAAAGGTGTATGACCAAAGTCGTGAACAAGGGCAATAGCTTCGGCAAGGTCTTCGTCAAGACAGAGTGCACGAGCTAATGTTCTTGCGATTTGAGAAACTTCTATGGAGTGCGTTAATCGAGTACGATAATGATCACTTTCATCAGCAATAAACACTTGAGTTTTATGTTTAAGACGTCGGAATGCATTGGAATGAATAATGCGGTCTCTATCTCGTTGAAAAGGTGATCGTATAGTACTTGTGGTTTCATGAAATAATCTACCACGGCTTGTTTGCGGATTGGCACTATAGACCGCTCGAGATTGATAACTGATATTGCTCATATCCATTGCAAATCATCCATTATCGTCTTAAATTGCGATTTTTTCTAGTTTAGGATATCCTTTTTTTATAGTTTATTGCAAGGATATATAGAATGAGTGTGAATATTTCAGATTCTGCTGTTAAACGAATTGCGCAGATACTTTTGAATGAACCCGATAAAATAGGATTACGTGTTTCTGTTGAAGGTGGAGGGTGTTCTGGCTTTTCTTATAAATATGATTTAGTTTCTGAAAGTAAAGAAGATGACCTTGTTCTTAAAAAAGGTGGAGCGATTGTATTTATTGATTCTTTATCGCTTCCTTTTATGATAGGAGCTGAAATTGATTTTGTTGACGACCTTATGGGACAGTCTTTTCAAATTCATAATCCTAATGCTGTTTCATCGTGTGGTTGTGGTGTGAGTTTTTCAATTTGAATGCTGATTTTGTTATATTGTTTATTGAAAAAATTATTGCTTTGGTCAACAATACAAGGATGGGTATTTTTACAAAAATATTATATCAATGGTTATGCTTATGCATAATGTTTACTTTGCTGCTTTGGAGTAGTTGTGTCCTTTCTGAAGAAAGGAAAGATCATAATTCTCAATATGAGCAAAAACAATCAGCAGATTTTGTTTTTAAATCTCAAGATAATGAAAAAGAAAATTTAGTTACTCAGGCTCAGCTTATATTGCATGCTCGATTAAAAAATGATGATGAAGATATTGCGAAAGGGCTCGTCTGGCGGATTTATGCACCTGTTTTGGGGATTGATAATAAATTACCATTAATTAAGTCTTATGAAGGTGGTAGTGCACATTTCGATTTAGAACCAGGGAGTTATCTTGTCCATGTTTCATTTGGTCATGCGAGTGCGGTACACCGAGTAAGTTTAAAAAGCGGGCAAAGCCTAGTTAAAAATTTCAATCTTGATGTTGGCGGTGTTATTTTAAATGCTATGCTGCTAAATGGTACAATCAATGAAAAGGAATTGCGTTTCACTATATATGAAGATGAAAAAGAAATTGATGATAGTGGTGTAATTTTATCAAATATTAAACCTCACTCAACTGTACGTTTGAAACCTGGCCGTTATCATGTTTCTTCTTACTATGGTTCTATTAATGCTATCGTTCATTCCGATATCCAAGTGGATGCGGGTAAAATTACAGAAGTAACTCTTGAACATCAAGCTGCTCAAATCATATTAAAGTTGGTAAGACAAGAAGGAGGTGAAGCGCTTGCAGATACGAGTTGGTCTATTACCAATGCTTCTGGTGATATAGTTTATGAAACGGTTGGTGCTTATGTTTCGTTTGTGTTAGCTGAAGGTGAATATATTGCGATTGCTAAAAATAAAGATCAAATTTACCAAAAATTTTTTTCCGTTGTTTCCGGGCATGACGAAGATATAAGTGTAGTGGCAAATATGCAACACAGGTATGAAACAACAAATTAATGGTCTTTTTGTAAGCATAATTTTACATTGAAAATAAGGATAAAGTTTTGGTTATGGAAATTTCAACGGTAAGTGTATTTTTTGCTGGTGCATTATCTTTTTTATCCCCATGTGTTTTGCCATTAGTGCCTCCTTACTTGTGCTATATGGCAGGGATTGAGATTAATGACTTTCGTTCAGAAGGACATAAGGGAAGACTGTCTGTACGTTTAGCTCTTTTAACTTCTGTTTTTGCTTTTGTTTTTGGTTTTACGACTGTTTTTGTTGCTATAGGTGCTAGTGCAAGCACAGTAGGTAGATTTATCGGTTATTATCGCGATTGGTTTGTTGTTATTGCTGGAGTTATTATTATTATTTTTGGTTTAAATTTTTTGGGTCTTGTTAGGCTTGGTTTTTTATTTCGTGATGTGCGATTTCAAACGCACAAAATACCTTCCGGGCCTTTAGGGGCGTATATTATTGGTTTAGCTTTTGCATTTGGCTGGACGCCATGTATCGGTCCAATCCTGGGGCCAGTTATAACGCTTGCTGGAACAAAAGAAACGGTGGTTGAAGGTGCCTTTCTTTTAGGAATTTATGCATTAGGTCTTGGGGTACCTTTTGTTTTTGCAGCTTTATTTTCAAGCCGCTTTATGAAATTTTTTGGAAGTTTTCGAAAATATTTAGGAAAAGTCGAGAAGCTCATTGGTGTTTTTTTAGTTATTACAGGGCTTTTATTTTTAACAGACTCTATGCAAAATATTTCATTTTGGCTTTTGGAAACTTATCCTTCGTTGAGTAATATTGAAGCCATTGGTTGGTATGATATTATGGGCTTTTTTCGTTAAGTCGATGTGTTTTTATGGTTAGAAGTTGTCTTTCTATTATTCTTGCAGCAGGTGAGGGAACGCGTATGAATTCTTCTCTCCCTAAGGTCCTTCATAAAATTGCTGGCTTACCGCTTGTGTGCCATGTCATAAAACAAATAGAGCTTATGGATTCTTCGCAATTGGCAGTAATTGTTGGGTTTGGTGCGAATGATGTCACTGAAGTTGTTCAATCATTTGTAAAAAATGCGATGATTTTTGAACAAAAAGAACGTCTAGGAACTGCTCATGCTGTTTTAGCTGCTCGTAAAGCATTGCAAAAAGGGGTAGATGATATTCTCATTGTTTTTGGTGACACCCCTTTGATTGATAGAGATTCATTACTAAAGATGCGTGCTCAACTTTCTTCTGGGGCAGATATTGTTGTTGCCGGTTTTTATGCAAAAAATCCAACGGGATATGGGCGTCTTGTCGAAAAAAATGGTAAATTGGTTGCAATTGTAGAAGAAAGTGATGCGAGCGATGAAGAAAAAAAGATTTCTTTTTGCAATGGTGGGATACTTGCCATTAATGGAAAGCATGCGCTTTCTCTTTTAAACAAGATTGATAATAATAATTCGAAGAAGGAATATTACTTAACAAATATTATTTCTCTTGCCTCAGATGAAAGATTAGATGTTCGAATTGTTGAAGTGCCTTTTAGTAATATTATAGGCATTAATAATTGTTTTGAGCTTTGTGAGGTTAATTCTTTATGGCAAAAGCGTAAAGCACGTGATTTGATGTTGTCTGGTGTTACAATACTTAACCCAGAAAGTGTCTATTTTTCCTATGATACAGAAATTGAACCAGGGGTGCTAATTGAGCCAAATGTTTATTTTGGGTTGGGCGTAAAAGTACAATCTGGTGCAGTTATCCATGCATTTAGTTATTTGGAAGGCACTGTGATTGGTCAAGATGCACAAATCGGTCCTTATGCGCGTCTGCGACCTGGAACAGAGTTAGCCCAATCAGTAAAGATTGGAAATTTCTGTGAAGTCAAAAAAGCTAAAATAGGTGCATTTTCCAAGATTAATCATTTGAGCTATATTGGTGATACAAAAATTGGTGCACGTACTAATATTGGAGCTGGTACGATTACTTGCAATTATGATGGATTTAATAAATACAATACCGTAATTGGTGATGATACTTTTATAGGATCGCATTCAGCATTGGTTTCTCCAGTGGTTATAGGAAATGGCTCTTATATTGCTTCTGGCAGTGTTATCACTGCAGATGTTCCAATGAATAGTTTAGCTTTAGGGCGTGCACGACAAGTAATAAAAGAGGATTATGCAATAAAATTGCGTGCACGTTTATCAAAGGATAAGAAGCAGAAGTGATCATTTCTAAGTCTATTTTCTTTGCTTTATGCTGATTTAGTAATTGTGTAAGAGGCATATTTAAAAATATTGCCAAACTACAACATATTAGATTTGTGTGATTACTCAAAGTCTTGAATGAAGGCAGTTGGATTTCTTTATGGAATTATATAAATTTGAGATGTTTTTTGGAGCTTTTTAATGTGTGGAATTATTGGAATTCTTGGAGATAGATGTGTATCATCTTCTTTGGTTGATGGTTTAAGACGACTTGAATATAGGGGATATGATTCATCTGGGATTGCAACTGTACATAATGGGCGTCTTTATCGCATGCGAGCTGAAGGAAAACTTGTTAATTTAGAAGAAAAATTAAAAAAAACACCTATAAAGGGAAATTTAGGGATTGGTCATACGCGTTGGGCTACTCATGGAGTTGCTATAGAGCGGAATGCTCATCCTCATATAACAGAACGACTTGCAATCGTTCATAATGGCATTATTGAAAATTTTGTGGAATTACAAAAAGAACTCATTGAAGATGGTTATAGCTTTGAAACAGAAACTGATACAGAAGTTATTGCTCATTTAATTACACGTGCATTAAGAACAGGTCTTTCTCCACAAGAGGCAATATGGAGCAGTTGGAAAAAATTGCAGGGAGCTTTTTCTATTGTACTTATTTTTGAAGGTGAAGATAATCTTATGATTGCTGCTTGTTCTGGTCCTCCACTAGCAATTGGTTATGGGCAGGGTGAGTTTTTTGTCGGATCAGACGCGATAGCCTTGGCGCCGTTTGTAGATCGTATCAGTTATATGGAAGACGGGGATTTAGCAGTTCTTACACGAGAAGGCGTAACAATTTATGATGCAGAAAATCAACCTGTAAAACGTCCTGTTGTAATGTTATTTGAAGGCAATTTACTGGTTTCTAAGGGAAAGCATCGCCATTTTATGCGCAAGGAGATATTTGAACAACATGAAGTTATTTCTCGTAATTTGGCGCATTATCTGGATCTTGGAAGTTATACAGTTCGCCCACTGAAAAGTTTCATTGATTGGAAAAAAATTAACCGAATACTTTTTGCAAGTTGTGGAACTGCTTATTATTCAACCTTGGTTGCACGTTACTGGTTTGAGCGTTTTGCTGCTTTAAGTGTCGATAACGATGTCGCTTCAGAGTTTCGTTATCGTGAACCATCTATAACTTCTGATATGTTATCGATGTTTGTTTCTCAATCTGGTGAAACAGCTGATACATTGGCATCTTTACGTTACTGTCGTAAAAGTGGCGTACAAACTGTGGCAGTTGTTAATGTCGAGCAATCAACAATGGCAAGGGAGGCTGAATTTGTTTTACCAACATTAGCAGGTTCAGAAATTGGTGTTGCCTCAACAAAAGCTTTTACCTGCCAGTTGGCAACACTTGCCGCAATGGCTCTTGATGCCGCCAAGCAACGTGGATATCTTTCTGAGAGAGAAGAACATCTTCTTGTTAAGCAATTGGCAGAAATTCCAAGAATTTTAAGTAAAGTTTTAAAATTGGATAACAAAATCGAACAAATTTGTCGTAATTTAGTAAACGCAAAAGGTGTTCTTTATCTTGGGCGTGGAACTTCTTACCCAATTGCTTTAGAGGGGGCGCTTAAATTAAAGGAACTTTCTTATATTCATGCTGAAGGTTATGCGGCAGGAGAGCTAAAGCATGGGCCAATTGCGCTGGTGGATGAAACAATACCAGTTATTATCGTGGCACCTTATGATAGATGGTTTGAAAAGACTTTTTCTAATATGCAAGAAGTTGCAGCGCGTAATGGCCGGATCATTTTTATAACCGATAAAAAAGGAGCTGAAACAGTTTCTCTTGATACTTTATCAACTATTATTTTGCCAGACATTCCAGAATTTATTGCACCCATTATTTATGCTTTACCTATTCAGTTAATTGCTTATCATACAGCTGTTTTGTTGGGAACGGATGTTGATCAACCTCGTAATTTGGCAAAATCAGTTACTGTTGAGTAAAAGATAATTTTGTGTCTTTGAGGTTGTGTGTCGGATAAAAAAATAGTTTTTAACTGTAATTGTTTTTTTAATAAGTAATTTATAATCGCTATTTTAAGTTTGTGTGTTTATTCCTTACCATTTACGCTTTTAGGTTTTGTTTCATATGATACTATTGAATAATAGTTGTCTTTAATTTACTGGTGAAATAAAAACTTTTTGACAAACTGCAGATTTTGATCACTTTTTATTTATTAATTGAACGTGGTTAGTGACACTGGTAGATTACTATTTTTTTTGAAAAATTCAGAACTTCGTTGGATATGTTAAAGTTTTATAATATTTAATTACTGTATATTATTAATGTTTATTGAAATTTTAGTATAACTATCCTGCACGTAATAACCGAGTGACGTCATCGTGACCGAAAAGATGAAGCAGCAAGCGTAAAGCTTCTCCTCTTTTTGAAGAAAAATCTGCATCATTTTGTAAAAATATGCGTGCATCTTTCCTTGCTATTAACAAAAGATCACTATGCGCTGCGAGGTTTGCGATACGAAACTCAGGCATACCAGATTGTCGTGTGCCCAAAAGCTCACCTTCTCCTCGTAAACGCCAATCTTCTTCAGCAATTTTAAAACCATCGTCTGTATTGCGTATAATATTAAGGCGCATTGCAGCCATTTTTGTTAGAGGATCTTTATATAGCAGAACACAGAAAGATTTTTTTTCTCCTCGTCCGACACGTCCACGCAGTTGGTGTAATTGTGAAAGACCAAAATGTTCTGCATGTTCGATAATAATGATCGAAGCATCTGGAATATCTACTCCCACTTCAATGACTGTGGTTGCTACTAAAATATTTGTGTCTCCAGATTTAAAGGAGTTCATAACCACTTCTTTTTCATTTGTAGACATTTTCCCGTGTATCATACCAACATGTGTTCCAAACCTTTCGCGAAGAAATGCAAAACGGCTTTCGATTGAAGTCAGCTCAAGAGCTGTAGATTCTTCTACTAAAGGGCAGACCCAGTAGAGCTTTTCACCTTTTTCCAATGCAACTGCAATTCGTTCTATAAGTTTACTAATGCGTTTTAAGGGGAGCATTGCTGTAGTAATTGGTTGTTGTCCAATTGGCTTTTCTGTAATCTTAGAAATATCCATATCACCAAAAGCTGTCAAAACTAAAGTACGTGGGATGGGGGTGGCAGTCATTACCAGCATATCAGCTTTACGTCCTTTTGCTGTAAGGGCAAGACGTTGATGTACACCAAAACGATGTTGTTCATCGATAATGGCTAAAGCAAGATTATTATAGGTGACGTTATTTTGTATGAGAGCATGAGTTCCGATGATAATAGAAGCTTTTCCTGATAAGATATTGCTTAAGATATTTGTTCGTAATTTTCCTTTTTCTCGTCCCGTTAAAAGAACTGTTTGTAATCCAATTTTTTCGGCAAGAGGTGCAATCGTAGCAAAATGTTGTCGAGCAAGTAATTCCGTTGGTGTCATTAAAGCTGATTGTCCTGAATTTTCGGCAATTTGTGCTATTGCCATTAATGCAACTATGGTTTTTCCTGTTCCTACATCACCTTGTAGAAGCCTTAACATGGGTTCTGGTGAAGCGAGATCATGGGCGATCTCTTCTATTGCTTTTGTTTGCCCATTTGTAAGTTGAAAAGGAAAGACTTCCAGCAATTTTTGAGTGTAAGTTCCATTTTGTGGACGAGATGTTCCAGAAAGAGATTTTGTTTTCAAACGCATTAGTCCAAGGGCCAATTGGCTGGCGAGTAGTTCATCATAGGCTAGACGTTTGCGTGCTGCACTTTCTAAATCTAAATCATTGGGGTCTATGGGAGCATGGATGCGGCGTAATGCAACAGAAAAGGAGGAAAAATTATGTTTCTTTTTAAGATCTTCCTCTATCCATTCTGGTAAGAGAGGGACACATTCAATAGCGTTTCTTATTGCACGCCTTAGTATTTTTGCTGATAGTCCAGCAGTAGAGGGATAAATGGGCTCAATTAGTGGTATCTGATTAGAGTGCTCACTTAGTGTAATGTGGTCGGGATGCACCATTGAAAGTTGTCCATTAAATCGTTCAGCTTTACCTGATACGATAACTTTTTTTCCTTCTGGCAACTGTTTTTTTAGCCAAGCAGTTTGTGCATGAAAAAATACTAAATTTATTTTTCCTGTTGGATCATGTGCAATGACTCTATAAGGTAGTCTGCTGTGACAAGTTGATGGTGGTTGATGCTTGTCTATAACAATTTCAAGAGTGACGGTTTTTCCTTCTTGTGCATAAGCAATGCTGGGGCGTGCTCTACGGTCTATAACGGAGTGAGGCATTAATTGAAGAAGATCAATAAAGGTAGGTTCACATTGCGTGGGATTAATGTTTAAGACTTTGGCCAGTAAGCTATATATTTTAGGCGTAACCCAAGAAAGGGTACGGATAGAATTTAAAAGAGGTCTAATCAAGCTTTGAGGCATAAGAAAATTTAGCTTGCTCTTTTTGTTTTTTCTAGTGCTTTGAAAGAGCTTTTTGGGGATAAGTCATATACAAGAGAGTTTCTTTATTTACGCTTTGCATTTAAAAAAAATAAATACTTAAAGAGCTAATACAATAAAAAGAGTGCAAGAAAGAGTTCAATATTAACTATATTCTATATGATTTATTCCTTTGTATGTGTTTATTTTATGTGATTAGAGCTATTTTCTTGATGAGGGGGTCCCTATAAATAAGGCTGGAATGTATTTTTAAGATGCGGAGGGGAGGGTGCTAAGTTAGAGTATTTTTTATTATAATACAGATAAAGGTTGCAATTTGACATTTATTTTGTAGTAGGAAATTGTAAGAGTGGCAGAAGATAAAAGTAAAATACGGTATAAAAAAAACTCTCCCCTTCGCTTTATTCATTTGAGGGTACACTCGTCCTATTCCTTGCTTGAAGGGGCGTTAAAAATTCCACAAATTATTGAACATACGATTTCAGATAATACACCGGCAGTTGCTATTACAGATACCAATAATTTATTCGGTGCTTTGGAGTTTTCGCAATATTGTTTTTCGCATGGGATCCAACCTATTATTGGATGCCAGCTCAGGGTTGATTTTTGCGATAAAAATGATGGTTCACATTTTTCTAAATGGCATCATCCTCCTGATTTTTCTTCTATTGTTTTGTTAGCTGCTAGCGAAATTGGATATGCTCATTTGGTTCGCCTTGTTAGCCGTGGTTATCTCGATAAGTGTGATAATGATCCTCCTCATATTAAAATAGATTGGCTGTTGTCGCACAGTGAAGGAATAATTGCTTTAACTGGTGGCACGGGAGGGCCTATTAATTTTTCTTTGGCAGAAGGTAAAAAAGAACGCGCTGTTGAACGTTTGATTCATTTGAAAAAAATTTTTGGTGATCGTCTTTATGTGGAATTACAGCGGCATGCCTCTTATGATCGGAAAGTAGAATTTGCACTTATTGAACTGGCTTATGCACATGAAATTCCTCTTGTTGCAACCAATGAAGCTTTTTTTCTTAATAGGGAAGGTTATGAAGCTCATGATGTTCTGATGGCGGTTGCGGAAGGGCAAATTGTTTCTAATCCGGATCGTAAACGCGTGACGCCAGATCATTATTTAAAGTCACAAGATGAAATGGTTGCACTATTTTCTGATATACCTGAAGCTCTCGAAAATAGTGTTGAAATTGCATTGCGTTGTCATACTGCTACACCCATTCGAAAACCAATTTTGCCTCGTTTTATAGAGCAATCTATTGCTTCAAACATTACTTTAGAAGCAGAAGATACTGAATTATTAAATCAAGCTAAGGCTGGTTTAAAAATGCGCCTTGAGACAATCGGATTGGCCGAGGGATATACAGTTGCAGATTATGAGCAGCGACTTGATTATGAAGTTTCAGTTATTACGCGCATGCAATTTTCTGGCTACTTTCTTATCGTTTCAGATTTCATAAAATGGGCAAAGATCCATGGTATTCCCGTTGGTCCAGGGCGTGGCTCTGGCGCTGGTTCATTGGTTGCTTATGCCTTGACTATTACCGATGTTGATCCATTGCGTTTTTCTCTTCTCTTTGAGCGTTTTCTTAATCCGGATCGTGTTTCTATGCCGGATTTTGATATCGATTTTTGTCAGGAGCGGCGCGAAGAAGTTATTCATTATGTTCAAACAAAATATGGTCGCGATCAAGTCGCTCAAATTATTACATTTGGTAAGTTGCAGGCACGTGCAGTATTGCGTGATGTTGGGCGTGTCTTAGAAGTTCCTTATCGCCAGGTTGATTATCTAACGAAACTCGTTCCTGCCACGCCTGGGGGCCAAGTTGAATTGGCTGACGCTATTAAGGATGAACCTAAATTTGAGGAAGAAAAAAAAAGAGATCCTCTAATTGGACGGACATTAGATATAGCGCTTCAGCTAGAGGGTCTTTATCGTCATGCATCAACTCATGCTGCAGGGATTGTTATCGGTGATAGGCCACTTTCAGAGCTTGTACCGATGTATCGTGATCCTCGCTCGGACATACCTGTTACACAATTTAACATGAAATATGTTGAACAAGCTGGGTTGGTAAAATTTGATTTTCTTGGATTAAAGACGCTTACTGTTTTGAAAATGGCGGTAGATTTTGTTGCACGAAAGGGTATCAAAATAGATTTATCTAATATCTCTCTGAATGATGAAATGACCTATGCTATGATGGCACGCGGTGAAACGGTTGGCGTGTTTCAAGTTGAAAGTTCTGGTATGCGTAAAGCACTGATTGGGATGAAGCCAGATCGTATTGAAGATATTATTGCTCTTGTCGCGCTTTATCGTCCTGGTCCGATGGAGAATATTCCAACATATAACGCACGTAAACATGGGAAAGAGGAAATTGCGTCTATTCATCCTAAAATAGATCACTTAGTTAAAGAAACCCAAGGTGTTATTGTCTATCAGGAGCAGGTTATGCAAATTGCTCAGGTGCTTTCTGGTTATTCGCTTGGTGAAGCGGATTTATTACGTCGCGCTATGGGTAAAAAGATTCACAAAGAGATGCAAAAACAACGTGCACGCTTTGTGGATGGAGCTGTTGCTGGCGGTGTTGACAAGGATCAGGCTGAAATTATTTTTGATCTTTTGGCAAAATTTGCAGATTACGGTTTTAATAAGTCGCACGCTGCTGCTTACGCTATTGTTTCTTATCAGACAGCTTATATGAAAGCACATCATCCAGTTCAGTTTTTAGCTGCTTCAATGACGTATGATATGACGAATACGGATAAGTTAAATGATTTTCGGCGTGAAGCATTAAGGTTGGGCATTAAAGTTATTGCACCTTGTGTACAGACATCACACCGTATTTTTGAGGTTGGTGATGATTGTATTTATTATTCTCTTGCTGCTATCAAAGGTGTAGGTGAAGCGGTCGTTGATCATATTGTGGCTTGTCGTGGGAATAAACTTTTTAAGGATCTGGAAGATTTTTGTGAACGCATTGATCCTCATATTGTTAATAAACGTGCGATGGAAAGTTTGATTTGTGCAGGTGCCTTTGATTGCTTTAATATTTCACGTGAGATTTTATTGGCAAATCTTGAAACTCTTCATGCCCGCGCACTGCGTAGTTTTGATAACAATTCTAGCGGACAGATTGATATATTTGGAATGACGGATGGATTAAAAGAACCCTTGATTCTATCACAAACATCTCCTTGGTATCCGGATGAAAAACTTTATCGAGAATTTCAGGCAATAGGTTTTTACTTTTCTGCTCATCCCCTGGATGAGTATCAAGCTATTCTTTCTAAAAAACGGGTACAGACTTGGGCTAATTTTGCTAATTCGGTTAAAGGAGGAGCAACTGCTGCTAGGCTTGCTGGAACTGTTGTGGCAAAAAAAGTGCGCAAAACAAGATCTGGAAAGAAAATGGGGATTATTCATTTTTCTGATACAACTGGGCAGTATGAGACAGTTCTATTTTCCGAGGTACTTTCAGATTATGAAGAGATATTAGAACCTGGAAAATCTTTTATCATTACAGTGAGTGCAGAAAATCGCTCTGAAGGTATTAGTTTACGACTTGAGACGCTTCAATCTTTGGAAAAAGAGGCGTTACATTGTCATAAAATGATGCGCCTTTTTATAAAAACAGTTGATATGCTTCCACAAATTGAGCAAAATTTAAACCCTGAAGGGAATGGAGAAATAGGTCTTATTCTTATTCAAGAGGATGAGGCACGGGAAGTTGAAATTACCCTTCGAGGGCGATATCAGGTCAATTCACGTGTAGCGAGTGCTATGAAATCGATTCATGGTGTTGTTGATGTGGAATTGATCTAAATAAAGAGTTTTAAGATACTCGCTTGCTTTGAATCGCATTGTGAATTCCGAAATTTCTCGGTTTTGTTTGCGATAAATTATGAAAGACTTCTAGCGTAGTAAAATAAAAAAACGCCTTCTTCACCCACATGCATATAGAATTATTAGGAAATTTTATAAGTTTTTACTATACATTTGCGTTATGTTCATAGCGTCATACATATAAAGCCAATTAAGGTTAGACATGATACTTTCCGGTGTACGAATTTTCATAATGACATTACGTGCAATTGCTATAGGTCCAGTTGCATGATAGGCTAGTTTATTAAAATTTCCGCGTTTTCTTACTGCTGTAATCCTGGGGGTGCGTATTTTTTCGTAAAGAGCAAGAGCTTGAGTTAATGAAATATTAAGAGAGAGTGTTTCTGCTAATGTAGCGGCATCTTCTATTGCCATAGCAGCACCTTGTGCTGCAAAGGGTAAGGTTGCGTGAGCACAATCACCAACAAATACTTGTCTCCCTAAGCCTAAAAAACGATTCTTTTTCATTTGAAAGATTGGCCAATAGCTCCATTCATCAATATAATCAAAGAGTTGCAAAATTTTCAGATTCCAATCCTTAAAAATAGATTTTAAATTTTCTTTATATGTCCACTCTTCTGTTGAATTTTTTTCATAAGTAATGGCTACAAAATTAAACATTTTTTTTGATAATTGAATGGGATATACAATAAGATGATTTTTAGGTCCCATCCAGGCAGTAATTGTTTTCATGTTTTGCAATAGAGAACGAAAGCCTTGAGGAAGATTTTCAAGTTCTATTGTCGCACGCCAAGCAATAAAGCCACTGAAATCTGCCCTTTCATGAAAAGGAGCTAATTTCCGTAATGTAGACCAAACTCCATCGCATCCAATAAGGAGAGACGTTGAATAAAACTTTTGTTGTGTTTCAATTGATGAATCGGTTTTTTTTGTTTTTATATTAATGCTATTAGTCGTTGTTTGGGTAGACAATACAACAGTTTCACCTGCAATGTATTTTATAAAAGGATTTTCAATAACAGCGTTATATAAAACTTTTTGTAAATCAGAACGGTGAATCGCAATATAAGGAGCTTTCCAATTTTTTTCCGATAAACTGGTGAGGTCAGCACGCAACCGTGTTTTTAAAGATATCCCATCTTTTAATTCAAGGAAGCGTGGTATCGTACCTACTTCAGTAAGTTTGTCAAGGATTCCCCAACGAGAAAGGATACAGGTTGCATTCGGGGTGAGCTGGATACCAGCCCCTACAGTATCAAGTTGTTTACATTTTTCGATAATGGTACTGGCAATTCCCTTATGAGCAAGTGCCAAAGCAGTGCTTAAGCCTGCAATACCTCCTCCAACAATGATTAGCGATTGATCCATAGGCCACTTCATATTGAAAAAGCCGAAAACGCATTATAAGGAATTATTTAGCTGATATGAGCATCCTTCAGGATTTGTTTGATTGTGAGATAGAGAAGAAACATAGCGATAAAGTGTTGAGCAATAAGGGCAAATTTTTTCATCAGCTGATCCCATGTCAATAAAAATATGGGGATGATCAAATGGATGTGTAGCACCAACACACATAAATTCTTTTACACCAATTTCGATTGTTTTACATCCAAGGTCGTTTTGGAAATGGGGAATATCGTGATTAGCCATGGTTTATAGACTCCGGATAAATTACACAACCAGGTATGATTTTAGTTCTCTATGTCTATGCATTAGTTTGTAATAAAGCTTATAATAATGCAAGGTGCTTTTAAAGACAAACTAACTATTTTTGTGTATTAAAGGATAGGTCTCATATTTTTAGCACTTTGCGTGTAGGAACGGTTTAAATATTAAACTGTAAGTAAGGTAACAAAGTGATCATTGATTATGTTATTATTGCGGTAATATATCGTAAAACGTTTTGTGAGATATTTATCTATAAAGATCTTAGAAAGATAAAAAGGAAGTTTAGCTGAAGTATATGAAAAAGAAGGTAGCAGATCGAAGTTCTATAGCGGATATAACAATGGAAAGTCCGATACGCTTTATTAATAGAGAGTTTTCATGGCTGCAGTTTAATACTCGTGTGTTGATGGAAGCTTCTAATCCGAAGCATCCTTTACTAGAACGGCTACAGTTTCTTTCAATTTCAGCAACAAATCTTGATGAGTTTTTTATGGTTCGTGTCGCTGGCCTAGCTGCTCAAATTCGTTCTGGGGTTACAGCGTGTAGTGCAGATGGGCGTACACCGCAGGAGCAGCTTGATTTTGTGTTATCTGAGGCTTCACATTTGCAGGCTGATCAACTACGAGAATTAAAAATTTTACGTCACGAATTAAAACAGAATAATATTGAAATTATTTCTCCTGACGAGCTTTCAGAAGTTGAAAAATCGTGGCTAGAAAAATATTTTCTTGATACAGTTTTTCCTGTTCTAAAACCTTTACCTATTAATTCCTCGCATTCTTTTCCATTTATTCCTAACCTGGGACTTTCTATTGCTCTTCAATTATCTCGGTATGTTGATCAACAGTTTATTACAGTGTTATTGCCGGTTCCAAAGGACTTAAGTCGTTTTATTCTTCTTCCTCGA
The DNA here is from genome assembly GCF_037070895.1 of Bartonella vaga. Lineage (NCBI taxonomy): Bacteria > Pseudomonadati > Pseudomonadota > Alphaproteobacteria > Hyphomicrobiales > Bartonellaceae > Bartonella > Bartonella vaga. Next base: position 6,679 of record NZ_JAYMZK010000007.1, on the reverse strand, counting down.
GAAGATAATAATTTTCGTTTTATTACATCTGAGGATGTTATTTGCTTTTTTATGAGTCATGTATTCCCTAGTTTTGAAATTGATGGAATTGGGACATTTAGGGTGATTCGTGATAGTGATATTGCAGTAGGAGAAGAGGCCGAAGATCTTGTTCATTTTTTTGAAACTGCTCTTAAAAGACGCCGTCGTGGACAGGTCATTCGAATTGAATTTGAAGCAAAAATGCCAGAAAATTTACGAAAATGCATAACGAGTGGTCTTGCTGTTCCTGATAATTGTATCAATGTTCTCGATGGTTTTTTAGCACTTAGTATGATCTCAGAGATTGTTTCTGTTCCACGTGATGACTTAAAATTTATTCCTTATAATCCTCGTTTTCCTGAAATTATTCGTAAACATAATGGTGATTGTTTTGCGGCTATTCGTGAAAATGATATGGTGATTCACCATCCTTATGAATCATTTGATGTTGTTGTACAATTTTTACGTCAGGCTGCCAGCGATCCTAGCGTTGTGGAAATCAAACAAACTCTTTATCGCACGTCGAATGATAGTCCAATTGTTAGCGCTTTGATTGATGCTGCTGAACAGGGAAAATCTGTGACTGCTTTGGTAGAACTTAAAGCACGTTTTGATGAGGAGGCTAATATTCGCTGGGCACGTGATCTTGAGCGTGCAGGCGTTCAAGTTGTTTTTGGTTTTATTGCATTAAAAACACACGCTAAGATGTCACTCATCATAAGGCGTGAAGGAAAACGCCTTTGCTCTTATATACATCTAGGAACTGGAAATTATCATCCGGTTAATGCTAAGATTTATACCGATCTTTCTTTTTTTACCACTGATGATGATATTGGTCATGATGTTGCGTTATTGTTCAATTATATTACTCAATATGAACGGCCTAATGAAGAAATGAAGATTGCTTTTTCACCTCTAACGTTGCGTAATCGTATTCTTAAGCATATCGAAGGAGAAATTGCTAATGCGCAACAAGGACGATTTGCTGCTATTTGGATGAAAGTTAACGCATTGGTTGATCCCGAAATTATTGATGCCTTATACCGTGCCAGTCAAGTAGGAGTGCAGATTGATCTTGTTGTGCGAGGTATATGCTGTTTACGGCCTGGTATTCCTGGGCTTTCGGATAATATTCGGGCAAAATCAATTGTAGGACGTTTTCTTGAACATAGCCGCATTTTTTGTTTTGGCAATGGTGAAGATTTACCGAGTGAAAAAGCACTTGTGTATTTGGGATCTGCCGATATGATGCCCCGTAATTTGGATTATCGTGTTGAAATATTGGTGCCAATTTTTAATAAAGCAATTCGTAAGCAGATTCTTTTACAGATTATGCTGGCTAATATTATTGATAATAAACAAAGCTTTTATGTACTAAATGACGGAACGTCAAAACGTGTAACATCGCAAAAAGGTGAAAGTCCATTTAATGCTCAGGAATACTTTATGGCCAATTCAGATCTTTCGGGGTGGGAACAATTTTTTGAGTCTTCAGCTTTGCGTTTGGTTGCATTGCATCGGCAGCACGCTGAAGTGCAGACAAATTAAAATCTAATGACATATATAGATGCTCAGAGTTGGCGGAAAGGGTGCAAGCCTGTCGCTGTTATTGATATTGGCTCAAATTCTGTTCGGCTTGTTATTTACGAAGCTCTTGTTCGTTCACCAACGGTTTTATTTAATGAAAAAGTTCTCTGCGGTCTTGGTCAAAGCGTTGCAAAAACTGGATTTTTAGAAGAAAAATCAATAAAAATGGCGCTGCAAACACTAAAACGGTTTCGTACACTTTGTCTCCAGATTGGAGCAGATGAGATCTATACTCTAGCAACAGCAGCAGCGCGAGAAGCAAAAAACGGATTAGAATTTATTCAAGATGCTGAAAATATCTTGCAAAATAAAATATATCTTCTTTCAGGGAGCGAAGAGGCTGTTTATTCAGCATATGGAGTTATTTCTACCTTTTACAAACCCAAGGGAATTTCTGGAGATCTTGGTGGTGGAAGTCTTGAGCTTACTAATATTAATAATTCCGATGTAGGAAAGGGGATAACTTTACCGTTAGGTAGTTTACAGCTACAGTATATGTCAAATAATAATCTTGAGGAGGCTGTAAAAATTACAAATGAGCAGTTTCACAAATCTGCTATCGTTTGTAAAGGCATGGCGCGTCATTTTTATGCAGTAGGTGGGACATGGCGTAATTTGGCAAAACTCCACATGGCAACCAAATGTTATAGATTACCTGTTATGCACGGCTATGAAGTTGATGCAATCGAGATGGAAGGTTTTTTGCGTCTTGTAGCAAGTGGCAGTGTTGATGAAATGAAAGGGATTTCCGCTGTTTCACAAAATCGTCGTCAACTTTTGTCTTATGGGGCGATAGTTCTTATTGAGCTTATTCAGTATATGGGATTTGAAAAGATAATATTTTCTGGCGCTGGAGTTCGTGAAGGTTTTCTTTATTCACGATTGCTGCAAGAGATCCGTGTTTCAGATCCGTTAATAGCTGCATGTACGGAAATGGCTATTTTACAAGCACGTTCACCAAAGCAGGCAGAAGAACTTATTGATTTTACGACGAATGCCTTTGAAACTTTTGGAATTTCAGAAACCGAAAATGAATGCCGTTACCGTAAAGCCGCCTGTCTTCTTGCAGATATTGGTTGGCGCATACATTCAGATTATCGAGGCAATGAGGCTGCTAATCAGATAGCACTAGGGTCTTATCCGGGAATTTCTCATGAAGGCCGTATTTATGTTGCGCTCGCTGTTTTCTTTCGTCATACAAGTTTGCAGATTGATAAAGAATCTTTGCCCATTTTTCAATTAGCCACCAAGAGGATAATTAAAAAAGCACGCATTCTAGGTGAAGTTATGCGTATTGCTAATCTTTTTAGTGCTTCTACCGCAGGAGTTTTACCTTACTTATCATGGAGAAAAAAAACAGATCATGTTGTATTGTACATTCCGAGACGTTACGCTGATTTATTAGGAGAATGTCCCATTGGGCGGTTGAAGAAATTATCAAAAATAGTAAAACTATCTCTCTCTTTTGAAATTTTCTGATTTTTTCCTTTTCATGCAGGCTATGAAGTAGTTTCCGGTTAGTCCAGGAGATGGTTAATCTAACGGATTCTTCCGTAAAAAGAGTATTTAAAGTTCGTCCAAAGATCCTCTGCATTTTAAAGTAAAATTAACTTATCAAGATAAGCTCGTAATACTTTAAAAATAAAGAAGATAATTTTTCTAGAAGATTTTTTGTAGTAGTTTTAGAATGTAGCTGGTTGAAACCTTTTTGTAAATTAAAGTTTTTTTGTGGTTATTTTTCCGTTGTTAAAATAAAATCCTATCTTCCCATTGAGCATTTGTTCAGCTTTTTGACCAAATATTTCATAGCGCCAACCATTCATAACGGGGATATTTTTCTTTACACATCCATTTGCTATTTTTTCTAAGTCACTGGAAGTTGCAATAATTTTAGGTGCAATACCGTTTTCGTTTGCTATAAGTTTTAATAGCACTTTGAGAAGGTCGATAGCAGCAGAAGATGTATCATTAAGTGGATTATGTTTAGGGAGAGTAGGTAAAGTAGTAAGATCAGTTTCTAAACCTTCGTGGATAGCTTGGATTAATGTTTGAGTGATTGAAGATTGATACCAGTTTCTGTTCAAACCACGCAAACATTTTAATGCAGATTCATCTTTTGGTTGTTGGGTTGCTATTTCGATAAGACATTCATCTTTCATGATATGACGACGTGGGATATTATGTCTTCGTGCTTCACGTTCACGCCAAGCTGCTATTTTTTGTAATACGGCGAGTTCACGTGTTTTTTTGACTTTTCCTTTTACTTTTTTCCATGCTTCATCTTCCGGTATATCATAGGTTTTAGGCGCTAAAAGGATTGCGATTTCGTCATCCATCCAATGTGTGCGTTTGTTTTCTTCTAGCTGTTTCTTTAATAAGAGATAAACATCTCTTAGATAAGTTACATCGGAAATTGCGTAGAGCAATTGTTTTTTAGAAAGAGGCCTATGGCTCCAATCTGTAAAACGAGATGATTTATCAAGTTGATGACCTGTGCAGTGTTGTACAAGTTGATCATAGGATATAGAATCACCAAATCCACAAAGCGATCCGGCAATTTGAGTGTCGAAGAGAGGGAAAGGAATAATACCTCCAAGATGATAAATGATTTCGATATCTTGGCGTGCAGCGTGAAATACTTTAACAATTTTTTTATCTAGCATTAAATCAAAAAATGGTTGCAAATTAATATCCGGTGCTATCGGATCAATTAAAATTGTAACATTTTGTGATGCAAGTTGGATTAAACACAGTTGCGGCCAAAAAGTTGTCTTGCGTATAAATTCAGTATCAACTGTTACAAAATTTGAAGAGCGTAGAGCATTAAGTGCAATTTCAAGATCTGTTGTTTGTGTAATAAGTTTCATCATTCTATTATAGCCAAGTAAATTAAATTTGTCTTTGATTGACTTTTTTTTGAGTCTTTTTAGTCATCTCTTGACAAATGGGTGTTAAAAAGCGTTTTTAACGCATGTGAAATATTATAATCAAAGGCAAAAACTATGCACCGTTATCGCAGTCATAATTGCGCTGCTCTTCGTAGATGTGATGTAGGAAGACAGGTTCGTCTTTCAGGGTGGGTTCATCGTGTTCGTGATCATGGGGGAATCCTTTTTGTAGATTTACGTGATCATTTTGGAATCACGCAGATTGTTGCTGATCCTGCTTCAGCAGCTTTTAAAATTATAGAAAAAGTGCGTTCTGAATGGGTCATTCGTGTAGATGGAGAAGTGTGTGCACGTTTTGATGAAGCTATTAATACATCTCTTCCAACTGGAGAAATTGAAATTTTTGCAAAAGAGGTGGAAATTCTTTCGAAATCTGATGAGCTTCCTTTACCCATTTTTGGAGAGCCTGATTACCCAGAAGACATTCGATTGAAATATCGTTTTCTTGATTTACGGCGCGAGACTATGCACAAAAATATAATGCGTCGTACCAAAATTATTGATTCTATCAGACAATCTATGCAAAATAATGGTTTTACAGAATTTACTACGCCGCTTTTGACAGCATCGTCACCGGAAGGGGCGCGGGACTTTTTGGTTCCGAGTCGTATTCATCAGGGTAAGTTCTATGCGTTGCCACAGGCACCTCAGCAGTACAAACAGTTGTTGATGATGGCAGGTTTTGATCGTTATTTTCAAATTGCTCCATGTTTTAGAGATGAAGATCCGCGGGCCGATCGTCTTCCGGGAGAATTTTATCAATTAGATGTTGAAATGAGTTTTGTTGAACAGGAAGATGTTCTTGTAACGATGGAGTCCATTATGCGTTCTCTTTTTGAAGAGTTTGCAAATGGAAAACCTGTAACTCAAAGCTTTCCTCGCATCTCCTATGATGAAGCAATGCGAAAATATGGCTCGGACAAGCCTGATTTACGTAACCCAATCATTATGGAAGATGTCTCTAAGCATTTTTATGGTTCTGGTTTTAAAGTTTTTTCCCAAATTTTAGCGAATGATGGAAATGCTCAGGTCTGGGCTATTCCGGCTAAAACAGGTGGAAGCCGTGCTTTTTGTGATCGTATGAATGTATGGGCACAAAGTGAAGGGCAACCAGGACTCGGTTATATTTTCTGGCGTGAAGAAGAAGGAAAGTTTGAAGGAGCAGGTCCTATTGCTAAAAATATTGGTGAGCAGAGAACTGAAGCTATCCGTACGCAGCTTAACCTTGAAAGTGGTGATGCTTGTTTTTTTGTGGCAGGAGATCCAAAGAAATTTTTATCTTTCGTAGGAGCTGCGCGTACACGGGTAGGGGAAGAATTAAACCTTGTCGATCGAGAATGTTTTTCTTTAGCTTGGATTGTTGATTTCCCATTTTTTGAGTGGAATGAAGATGAAAAAAAGCTTGATTTTGCACATAATCCTTTTTCCTTACCTCAGGGTGGGGAAGATGCTCTTAACTGTCAAGATCCTCTCACTCTTAAAGCTTTTCAGTATGATCTTGTTTGTAATGGTTATGAAATTGCATCGGGTGGAATTCGTAATCACTCTCCAGAAATGATGCTTAAGGTTTTTGATCTTGCAGGTCTTTCTAGAGATGTCGTAGAAGATCGTTTTGGTGCTCTTTATCGTGCATTTCACTATGGAGCACCACCGCATGGCGGTATGGCGGCCGGTATTGATCGTATTATTATGCTTTTGCAAGGTGTTAAAAATTTGCGTGAGGTTGCTTTATTTCCTATGAATCAGCAAGCGCTTGATCTTTTAATGAGTGCTCCGTCTGATGTTTCTTCTACTCAGTTACGTGATTTAGGGATACGAGTGGCTCCTATCACTAAAAATAGTTAATAAAATTAATTGTGGGATGTTATAATTTTTCTATCTACAGTGAAGACTTTAGTGCGTTTAAAGAAATTACATTAGTGTATATGTTTTTTATACAAAGCTTAGGTATACGCTTCATTTCAGTTCTTTAAGGTTATAGAAAAATTATGTATTTAGTGTTTAGAATAACAATGCAATATTGATAAACATTTTATGATTGTACAAATTTTATAAGTTATAAGCTTTAAAGATTCGAGAAATATCATTATACAAAATAATTATGTAGTTACTATACAATATGG